>NZ_JNZR01000054.1:0-22202 GCF_000717585.1 Micromonospora globosa | reverse complement strand
GACGTCAACAGCAGTATTCAACACTTCTCGATCCTGAACTCGCCCTGTCCGGCGGACTTGCTATGAACCCCTGGCCTCAACTCACCCTGACAGACAGGGGAACGCGCTCGCTGTCGCAGATCCTCCAACCTGTCTTCCTCGTAGAGCAGCCGATTCAGCCGCCTGCGCGCATGTACATCACGTTGGCCGAGAGTCGCCAGCTCGACATGACGGCCGGCGCGGGCAAGCAGATCCATGTGCTGCAGGTGTGCGTTATGGCGCTCTTGGTCGGTGCTGTAGCACTCCGCGACAGCACCGACCACTGCGATTGCTCCATCCCAGTCGCCCCGTTCCTCGGCGACGCGGGCAGTCTCAGACCAGTGAGTCACGGACATAATCGTAGGTGGCGCTGACCCTAGCTTGGGAATCGTGTTGCTCGGAATGGTCAGGGGTCAGCCCGCCTGACTCTGAAACACGAGAGGGATCGGCTAGTGTCACGCTACGGCCCGTTGATAGCCGCTATTGACCGGTTCATCGGGGCACGGATCGGGCTGGAGCGGCCAGCGCCTCGCCACGGTCATATGCCAGGGAGGCGGCGCTACCGGTTCGCCTACACGTACCGTCCGCAACTCTGTCGATACGAACTGCCCGAGGCAGACAAGATCGTTCAGCCGGATGCGTCACTCACGTCCTGAGACTGCTCCGTCACGCACGTCCCGAGACCCGACAGGCTGGCAGCCGTCCGGGCCTCGCCCTGAAAGGATGACGGCATGGACCGCTTCGAGGGCCGGTGCTGGCTGGACTGGTGGGCGAACTCGTCCACTCTGCTCGACAGCGTCGAGGTGGCCGTCGTGATCGCCGCCGCTACCGGCGGCTGGGAGGCGAATGGTCGCCTGGTCAGCGACAGCGACGAAGACCGCGAGGCGTTTGCATTCCTGTGCGAACTCGACCCCGTCTTCGCGCTGCGCTTCGAAGACGAGAGCGTTGTCGCCGTCACCGTTCATCCCACGGATGCGCATCGCCGCTTCAGGCTCACCGAGTACACCGGTCCGGTCCAGCGATCGGTCGTCAACCGCATCGCTCTGTAGGCAACGCCGAGCCTGATTGGCTCGACGGCAGTTTCACGGCACGTTGACGTGTCGGCACCCCGTGCTACTCCGGCCCTCATCGAGCACGCCAGCGCGCCCTTCCTACCGGATCGCTGGACTCGACGCCGGAGATGCCGGGCGGCCTTCCTGCCGCTGATGCGGGCCACGCCCCGTCGGCTCTCGATCCCACCGGCCGATATACCGGCTCTCCGAATCCGTTGAGCGGCCCAGCACGGCCTTTGCCTGCCGTCCAAGACCCAGGCGTCCGACGCCACCCTCCCGCTGCCCGACATCTGCCTCACGGCCCTGAAACTGCGGAGCGAGCAACGCGACGAGGCGAGAGCAGCCGCCGGCAAGGCATGGCACGAAACCGGACTCGTCTTCACCACCCGCTACGGCACCCCAATCGAACCGCGCAACTTCCAGCGCTCCTGGCAGACAAGGTGCGAGAAAGCCGGCGTCACGCCGATCACCGTCCACGACGCCAGGCGAACCTGCGCCACGCTGCTCGCCGACCTCGACGTCCACCCCAGAGTCGCCATGCAGGTGCTCAGGCACGCCCGCTTCTCCGTAACGATGGAGATCTACACGCAGGTCACATCGACAAAGACGAGAGAAGCACTCAAGCGCCTCGGCGACTCACTGAGCCGCTGACGAGAACTGCTGAACAAAGCTGCTGTACGCAAGCAGAAAGGCCACCTCCCGAAGCCGGGAAGTGGCCTTTGACCTGCGTGGGCGATACTGGGATCGAACCAGTGACCTCTTCGGTGTGAACGAAGCGCTCTCCCGCTGAGCTAATCGCCCTCAGCGCGCATGACTCTACCCGATCACCCGCCCGGACCAAAAACCGGCCCTCAGTGCGTCGCGAGGTAGTGCAGCGCCTCCGCCACCACGTCGATGCCGAAGCTGTACTTGAGCGACAGCCACACCACCACGGACACGAACGCGAGCCCGACCGCGCCGAGCACGAACCGCACACCCAGTGACCGCATCTTCACCCAGCGCGTCCAGGAGTTGACGTGCCGGCGGGTGAACGCGAGCAGCCGTCGCGCCCAGTGGAACTCGACAGCCCAGACGCCGAGGCCGGCGATGACCAGCAGCCAGCCGGGCCCTGGTAGCGGGATCAGCGCGACACCGACTGTGACGACGATGGCGCCGAGGATGCCGATGAAGATCTTCAGGGCGACGCGGCCGGTGGGGTTGGCGCGGATGAGGTCGAGCGTGGTGTGCAGGCGTCCCCGCCAGCCCCGTCGCCGCCGGCGCTGCTCCATGAGAGCGCCTTGCGACCGCCCTTCCACCGGCACCTCGTACCCCCGACTTTCGGCTGCTCGGGCCGCACCTTTCGGCGATTCGGCCGTGGTCCGCGACGTCACCGAGGAGCCCCTCGTGACCATTTCCACCCCCAGTGTCGCGCGGGACCGTCACCCCTGCTCACGACTGGACGTTACCGGAGTAAGTCGACGACTGAACCACCCGTTGCCGGGCGGAACGACGGAGTGGGCGGAACCGGAAATTCTACGCGGGGCCACGCGGTCCCGGGGGCTTTCGGAACCCCTTCCCACCACTGGGTGAAGTCAGCGTATGGCGGAGCGTAGCCAGGAGCAGCACCTGAGTATGGGAAAAGCGGGACACGCGCGTTCCGCAGCGGTGCCGGGGGGAGAACGTCCATGAGTGTCATCCGACCGACGACCGTAGAGGTCGAGACGTCGCTAAGGCTCGTCGCGCCTGACGCCACCGCCTTGCCGGTGCGTGCCAGTCTGCGTTACGACCCTGCTGACCCGTATGCGGTCCATGTCCTGTTCCATGCCGAGTCCGCCGGCGGCGAGGCGGTGAGCTGGTCGTTCGCTCGCGAACTGCTGGTCACCGGGCTCGACGAGCCGGCCGGCATCGGTGATGTGCGGGTCTGGCCGTGGGCCACCCCGCGCGGCGACTTCGTCGCGCTGGCGCTGTCGTCGCCGGACGGCAACGCCCTGTTCGAGGTTCCGCGCAGCGTGCTGGTGCGCTTCCTGCGCCGGACCTACGTCGTCGTCCCGCGCGGCCGCGAGGCCGAGCACCTGGACGTCGACACCGCGGTGAACCGGCTGCTGGCCGGTCGCTGACACGGCGACACCCGGGGCCGCGCGGATCTGCCGAGTCCGCGCGGCCCCGGGCCGTCTCCGACCCGGGGGTACGCCCTCAGCCGCGCGTGGTGATCCCGCCGTCGACCGGGATGACCGCTCCGGTCAGGTATGCGCCCGCCCGCGACGCCAGGTAGATCGCGGTGCCCGCCATGTCCTCGGGGCGGCCGATCCGGCCCAGCGGCACCTGCTGCTCGATGGCCGCGCGCGAGTCCGGGTCGTCCAGCGCGAACGCCATCATCTTGCTCTCGAACGGTCCGGGCGCGATCGCGTTGACGGTGATCTGCTCGCCGGCGAGCTGGTGGGCGAGGCCACGGGTGAGCATGTGCACCGCCGCCTTGGTGGCCGAATACGCGTACACCTCCATCCACGGCACCCGGATGCCGTCGATCGACCCGATGTTGATCACGCGGGCCGGGTCGTCGGCGCCTGCTGCGGCGCGCAGTTGCGGCAGCAGCGCGGTGGTGAGCCGGAAGACGGCCTTGACGTTCACCGCCCAGAGCTTGTCGAAGGCGCCCTCCGGGTACTCCTCCAGCGGCGCACCCCAGGTGGCGCCCGCGTTGTTGACCAGCACGTGGAGCCGGTCGTGGCGCTCCCGCACGGCCTCGGCGAGCGCCAGCGCGCCGGCGTCGCTGCCCAGGTCGGCGGGGATCGCCTCGCAGTGGCCCTCGGCGGACAGTTCCTTGGCGACCGACTCGCACACCTCCGCCTTGCGCGAGGAGATGATCACCCGGGCGCCGGCCCGGACGAAGCCCCGCGCGATCATCAGCCCGATCCCGCGTGAGCCGCCTGTGACCAGGACCGTCTTGCCGTCGACCGAGAACAGATCCGTCATGCCCATCCCATCGCCGTCTTCCGGCCGCGGGCCGGTCGGCCGGGGCCGCGTGGCCGGGTGCGGAGCGCACGCCGGCCCGGGTCTTACCGATCGGTAACCTAACCGTCCGGCTCGGCTGCCGACAAGAGCGGCCCGAGCGGGTGAAACCGTCGAGATGCAACGTGCGCGCGGGCCGGTTACCGTCGGGATGATGGTCACTACCGGTCAGCCCTCCCCGGCCACCCGCACCGGCCTGCCGGAGTTCCGCCCCGGCACCGACGAGATCGTCACCGGTGTGCTCGGCGACCTCGCCGCCGAGCCCGGCTGGCCCCGCCCGGTCCTGCTCGACCGCGATCTGCTGATCCTGGTCACTCACGGCCACGGCACCGCCGAGCTGGACTTCCGGCCCGTCCCCTGCCGTCCGGGCACGCTGCTGCGCGCGCATCCCGGCCAGGCGCTGCGGTTCGTCGGCGCCCAGCTCGACGCGACTGTGGTGAGCTGGCGGCCGGACGCGCTGCGCGGCCTCGACGTCGACCCGGACGCGGTGCCCGCCCACCGTCAGCTCGCCGGCGAGGACGAGGACGCGGTGATCAGCGAGGTGAGCCAGCTCGCCGTGGACGCCGACCGGCACGCGCTGGTACCGGCCGCCGCGGCGCTGCTGCGCCACCAGCTCGCCGTGCTGCTGCTGCGGCTGAGCCTGCTGCCGCACCCGGGCGACGGCGCGACGCCCCGGGCTGAGACGGAGACGTTCCGGCGGCTGTGCCGCGAGGTGGAACGCGGCTACCGGCACACCCGCCGGGTGGAGGACTACGCCGCCCAGATCGGCTGCTCGGTGCGTACCCTGACCCGGGCCTGCCTGGCGGTGACCGGCCGCAGCGCCAAGCAGGTGATCGACGAGCGGGTGGCGTTGCAGGCGTGCCGGCTGCTCGCCGCCACCGACGAGTCGATCGCCGCGATCGGCCGGGAGCTGGGTTTTCCCGAGCCGACGAACTTCGGCCGCTTCTTCACCCGGGAGGTCGGGGTGAGCCCGGGGACGTTCCGGGCCGAGCGCGAGCGCCCGCTGGCCGTCCGTCTGGTGCGACCCCGGCCGCCCGCCGACTCCCCCGTGCCGGGCGGCCAGGCATGATGGCACTGTGCAGATCTCCGCGCGCGGCGACTACGCGGTCCGGGCAGCCCTGAGCCTGGCCACCGCGTACCCCACCCTGCTGTCCACCCAGGCCATCGCGGCGGAGCAGGACATGCCGCGCAAGTTCCTCGAGGCGGTGCTGGCCGACCTGCGCCGGGCCGGGGTCGTCCGGGCCCAGCGCGGCGCCGAGGGCGGCTACACGCTGGCCCGGCTCGCCCATCGCCCGGCCGCCGACCAGGATCAGGAAGCCCGCAAGCGCGGGTACGCCGGCGACCACCGCGAGGACCGCGGCGCGCAGGTACTTCGCCAGCGCCGGGCGGTCCCGCTCGACGCCGTAGATCCGGTTGGCGCCCCGCTCGATCTGCGCCATCGTGGTGGTCAGCGCGACCAGCCCGGTGAGCAGACCGAGGGTCAGCGCCAGCTCGCCAGCGTCCTCGGTGCGCTCGCTGTCGGTCAGCAGGTCCTGCACCATCGCTTCGCTCTGGCCGGGCGTGATGGCCAGCACCGTGTCGGCGACGACCTTGCCGCCCTCGTCCACACCCAGGTCGGTGATCAGGCCGGTGAGCGCGATCAGGAACGGCACCACGGCCAGGCAGAGCTGCAACGCCAGCGCCCGCGAGTGGCTGAACCCGTCGCCGTAGCGGAACCGGATGAACGCGTCCCGCAGCAGGCACCAGCCGCCGTGCCGGCGCAGTGTGTGCCAGGCGTCGTCGGCGGACAGCTGGTCCTCGGTCATCAGCCGGGTCTCGGGGACCAGCTTCGTGCTACTCACGGCGGGCCTCCTCGACCAGGTGCTCACCGCGCTCGCCGACCGCGTCGGCGTCCACCGCCAGGTCGGGATGCTCCTGCGGGCGCGGTACGCAGAGCCAGAGCGACTCGGGGCGGATGGTGGCCTTCAGCGACCGGCCCGGCTCGATCAGGTCGCCGTCCAGCTGCCGGGGCTGCGCCCGGGTGCTGGTGATCTCGACCGAGCGGGCCCGGAACACCTCCATCCCCGGCACCCTGTCGCGGCGGCGCAGCACCGCCCAGCCCATGGCGAGCCAGTGGCGCAGCGTACGCGGCGTCAGCACCGCCACATCGAGCCAGCCGTCGTCCGGTTCGGCCTCGGTGAGCAGGCGTACCCCGCCCTGGAGACGCCCGACGTTGGCGACCAGGACCGAGCGGGCCCGGCGGCGCAGCGGCGGCTTGCCGTCGATGCGCACCGAGACCCGCATCGGCCGGTCGCGCAGGTGGCGGGCGGCGCCCACCACGTACGCGGGCCAGCCGATCCGCTTCTTCGTGGTCTCCGAGGTGGAGTCGAGCATCTGGGCGTCGAAGCCCATTCCGGCCATCACCGCGAAGCACTTGTCGCCGACCACGCCGACGTCGAGGCGGCGCATCCCGCGCTCGACGGCGACCTCCAGCCCGGCGGCCAGGTCACCGGAGAGGCCCAGGTTGGCGGCCAGCAGGTTGCCGGTGCCCTGGGGCAGCACCGCGAGCGCCACGTCGGTGCCGGCCAGCGCGGTCACGCAGGCCATCACCGTGCCGTCGCCGCCGCAGGCGAAGACGACCTCCGCGCCCGCCTTCACGGCCTGTTCCGCCTGCCCGCGGCCCGGGTCCTCGACCGTCGTCTCGTACCAGGTCGGGGCCGGCCACCCGGCGGCGGCGAGCGCGCCGTCCACGGTGCGGCGGAACTCGTCCAGGTCGGCCACCTTCACCGGGTTGACCACCACTGCCGAGCGCGGGGTGCGGTTCTCCGCGTTCACCGGGCGCTTGTCGTCTGCACCGTCCACGGCGTCAGTGTGCAGGACACGGGGCGTGACGGCGACCCGGCGGAGCGGGACGTTGCGAGAACCGCAAACAGGTTTGAAAACCGGGTGCGGGTCAGGCCGCCTCGCGCAGCGCCGCGTCGACGCGCCGCCGCAGGTCGTCGATGTCCACCCCGGCCTCGGTGAGCACCACGGCGGCCGGGCCGCCGCCCTCGCGCAGCAGGCCGAGCAGGATGTGTTCGGTGCCGATGTGCCGGTGGCGCAGCCGCAGCGCCTCGCGCAGCGACAGCTCCAGCACCTTCTTGGCGCGGGGCGAGAACGTGCCGTGGTGCGACCCGCGACGCCACCACCGGCGCGGGCGCGGGGTCGCCTCGCGCAGCGCGTCGGGGCCGAAGGACTCCTCGATCCGGGCCACTATCGCGGCGAGGTCGATGCCGATCTCGCGCAGCGCCGCGGCGTCCGCGGCGCCGAGACCGTCCACGCCCTGGGCGGTGTGGCGGGCCACCGCGGCGCGCAGAACCTCGGCGTCGACGCCGCCGGCCGCGAGCAGCCGTACCGCCAGGCTGTCGCGGTCGGCGAGCACGCCC
Organism: Micromonospora globosa; assembly: GCF_000717585.1. Classification (NCBI taxonomy): domain Bacteria; kingdom Bacillati; phylum Actinomycetota; class Actinomycetes; order Micromonosporales; family Micromonosporaceae; genus Micromonospora; species Micromonospora globosa. The sequence continues at coordinate 14,743 of NZ_JNZR01000054.1, read as the reverse complement.
AGCAGCAGGTGCTCGGTGCCGACCGGCCGCCGCCCCTCGGCGCGGGCCTCGTCGAGCGCGTGGTGCACCACGGCACGGGCCCGGTCGGTGAATCGTTCGAACATCACGCCTCCCAGCTCTCGCGCACCGCCGGCCGCCCGGCGTGCTTCTTGTGGACCGCCTGCCGGCTGACCTCGAGGGCGTCGGCGATCTCCTGCCACGACCAGCCCTGTCGCCGGGCGTTGTCGACCTGGATCACCTCGAGCCGTTCGAGCAGCCGGCGCAGGGCGAGCACCGCGCGCAGGCCGACCTTGGGGTCGGTGCTGCCGGCCGCCGCCGCGAGTTCCGTCGCTTGACTCATGCTGTCAATGTAGGTTGACAACACCTCTCGCGTCAACCCTGGTTGACAGGCGACCCGGCCTGCCGCTGTCCGGCCCGTCCCGGTGTTACGGTCCGCTGGTGTTCCGCCGCCGCCCGCTGGACCGGCCGGTCGAGTCCGCGCGCCGGCTCACCGCCGGCCGCCTCACCCTGGAGATCGCCGGCGGCAGCGTGGTCGGGCACCGCTACCCGGAGAACTACGACGTGCTGCACGTCGACCCCGAGCTGCCGCTCGCGGTGATCTGCGACGGGATGGGCGACGGCGAGGGCAGCCGGGTGGCGGGCACGACAGCGGCCCGGACGTTCACCGCGCGGGTCCGCGCCGGCTGGCCCGCCGTCGGCGCCGCGGCGCTGCGGGCCGCCGTGGCCGAGACCCAACGGCGGGTACGCCAGGCCGGCGCCGCGCAGTCCGGCCTGACCGGGTGCACGCTCACCGCGCTCGTGGTCGAGCCGGACGGCGAGCAGGGCTGGCTGGTGCAGCTCGGCGACTCGCGGGCGTACCGGCTGCGCGACGGTCTGCTGGAGCTGGTCACCGTCGACCACACCATGGCCTGGCTCGGCCTGCTGCACGGCTGGTGGCCGGCCGACTCGCCGGAGGCGGCGCGGGCGCGCTACCAGCTGCTGCGCTACGTCGGCCACCCGGACCGGCCCGAGCCGGACCTGCTCGCCGTGCCGCTGCGCCGGGGCGACACCTGGCTGCTGTGCACCGACGGGATCAGCGACCAGCTCGGCTACCACCGGCTGCGCGACCTGCTCTCCGCGCGGCGCGACCCGGCGCGCACCGCCGAGGCCCTGCTCGCCGCCAGCCTGGACGAGGGCGGCGAGGACAACGCCACAGCCGTCGTGCTGCGCGTCCACCCGGCGCTGCCCGCCCCGCGCTGACCGCCAGTTCCGCCGACCCGCTCCGGCGCACCCGGTCCCACGACTACGGTGGGTGAAAAGCAGGGGTCGGGAGGTGAGCCGGGGTGGCCGCACCCAGCCACGGCGCGGTGGTGGTCGGAGTCAGCCGGTCCGAGGCCGATCTGACGGTGGTCCGCACGGCCGCCGCCGAGGCCGCCGCCCACGACCGGCCGCTGCACCTGCTGCACGCGTTCAACTGGGCCGCGACGCCCGGCCCGGCCCCGGCCGGCGGCACCCGCACGGACGCGGAGAACGTGCTGGAGCACGCCGGACAGGTCGTCGCCGAGTGCGCGCCGGAGGTGCCCGTCAGCGGCCGGATCGTCGAGGGCTCGCCGGTCGAGGCGCTGCTGCGGGTCGCCGACACCGCATTCATGATCGCGCTCGGTGACGGGGGCATGTCCGCCCACCCGGACCGCGTGCCGGCCGACACGCCGGCAGTGGACGTGGCCGCCCGGGCGGGTTGCCCGGTGCTGGTCGGGCGCACCCAGCCGGCGCCGCCCGGGCCGCTGCTCGTCGGCTTCGACGGATCGCCCAGCTCGCAGGCCGCCCTCGCGTACGCCTTCGACTGCGCGCAGCACCGCGGCGCCCGTCTGCTCGCCGTCCGGGTGATCGAGCCGGAGTCCGGCGACCGCGACGACGGGCGGCTGGAGGAGGCGGTCACCCGGCAGGCCCGGCGGTATCCCCGGGTCACCGCCGGCTGCGAGACCGTCCACGGTGAGCCGAGGTCCGTCCTGCTCGACCGGTCCCGCGCCGCGCAGCTCGCGGTGGTGGCCGCCTGGGGAGACGGGCCGGTAGGGTCCACTCTGGGCGCGGTCAGCCAGTCCCTGCTCTACCACTCGCCGGCCCCGCTGATCGTCGTACGGGGCATCCCCGCGGACGCCGGGGACGGGTCATGACGCCCGCGCGAGGCGGGACCTACGGCCCTGACCGGCGACCCCCGATGGGACGAGGCTGGACGCGCCGGGGAAGAAAATGTGGTCCCCGAGTGGCAGCCGACCCCGAGCCACGAGAGGCTAAGGCAGCATGGACACCGCGGTGAACCTGCACAGCCCCCTGACCGAAGACGAGTTGCGCCGGCTGGACGCCTACTGGCGTGCGGCGAACTACCTGACCGTCGGCCAGATCTATCTGCTCGACAATCCGCTGCTGCGCGAACCGCTCAAGCCCGAGCACGTCAAGCCGCGCCTGCTGGGCCACTGGGGCACCAGCCCCGGGCTCAACCTGCTCTACACGCACCTCAACCGGGTCATCGTGAACCGGGACCTGTCCGCCATCTTCGTCACCGGCCCCGGCCACGGCGGCCCGGCGCTGGTGGCGAACACCTGGCTGGAGGGCACCTACAGCGAGCTGTACCACCACATCCCCCGGGACGAGACCGGCATGCAGCGGCTGTTCCGGCAGTTCTCCTTCCCGGGCGGCATCCCGAGCCACGTGGCGCCGGAGGTGCCGGGTTCGATCCACGAGGGCGGCGAGTTGGGGTACGCGCTGAGCCACGCGTACGGCGCCGCGTTCGACAACCCGGACCTGCTGGTGGCCTGCGTGATCGGCGACGGCGAGGCGGAGACCGGTCCGCTGGCCGGAAGCTGGCTGTCGAACGTGTTCCTCAACCCGGCCCGCGACGGCGCGGTGCTGCCGATCCTGCACCTCAACGGCTACAAGATCGCCAACCCGACGGTGCTGGACCGGATCCCCCGCGAGGACCTGCGGGACATGATGCGCGGCTTCGGCTACGAGCCGTACGTGGTCGAGGGCGACGACCCGGCGACGGTGCACCAGCTGCTGGCCGCCACGCTCGACCGGGCGGTCGACGAGATCACCGCGATCCAGCGCCGGGCCCGCTCCGGCGAGCACGTCGAGCGTCCCCGCTGGCCGATGATCGTCCTGCGGACGCCGAAGGGCTGGACCGGGCCGTCCCGGGTCGACGGCAAGCAGGTCGAGGGCACGTTCCGCGCCCACCAGGTGCCGATCTCCGAGGTGCGGGACAACCCGGCGCACCTGGCCGAGCTGGAGCGCTGGCTGCGCAGCTACCGGCCGGAGGAGCTGTTCGACGCCACCGGCGGCCCGGTCGCCGAGGTGGCCGACCTGCCGCCCACAGGTGACCACCGGATGAGCGCCAACCCGGTCGCCAACGGCGGCAGGCTGCTGCGCAACCTGGAGCTGCCGGACTTCCGCGACTACGCGGTCGACGTACCGACGCCGGGTGAGCCGATGGCCGGCGCGACAGGTGTGCTCGGGCCCTGGGTCCGGGACGTGATCGCCCGCAACCCGGAGACGTTCCGCCTGTTCGGCCCGGACGAGGTCGCCTCGAACCGGCTCGGCGCGGCGTTCGAGGTGACCGACCGCGCGTTCGTGGGCGCCGAGGTGCCCGGCGACGACCACCTCTCCCCCGACGGCCGGGTGATGGAGGTGCTCTCCGAGCACCTGTGCCAGGGCTGGCTGGAGGGCTACCTGCTGACCGGCCGGCACGGCATCTTCACCAGCTACGAGGCGTTCATCCACATCGTCGACTCGATGGTCAACCAGCACGCCAAGTGGCTGAAGGTGACCCGGAACATCCCCTGGCGGGAGCCGGTGGCGTCGCTGAACTACCTGCTGTCCAGCCACGTGTGGCGCCAGGACCACAACGGCTTCTCGCACCAGGATCCGGGCTTCATCGACCACGTGGTGAACAAGAAGGCCGAGGTGGTCCGGGTCTACCTGCCGCCGGACGGCAACACGCTGCTGTCCACGATGGATCACTGCCTGCGCAGCCGGCAGTACATCAACGTGGTGGTGGCCGGCAAGCAGCCCGCGCCGAACTGGCTGACCATGGACGAGGCGATCCAGCACTGCCGCCGCGGCCTGGGCATCTGGGACTGGGCCAGCAGCGACGACGGCACCGAGCCGGACGTGGTGCTCGCCTGCGCCGGTGACGTGCCGACGCTGGAGACGCTCGCCGCCGTCGACCTGCTGCGCCGGCACCTGCCGGACCTGAAGGTGCGGGTCGTCAACGTGGTCGACCTGATGCGCCTGCAACCGCCGTCGGAGCACCCGCACGGCCTGCCGGACAACGAGTTCGACACCATCTTCACCCGCGACAAGCCGGTGATCTTCGCGTACCACGGGTACCCGTGGCTGATCCACCGGCTCACCTACCGCCGGACCAACCACGAGAACCTGCACGTGCGCGGTTACAAGGAGGAGGGCACCACCACGACGCCGTTCGACATGGTGATGCTCAACGACCTGGACCGCTTCCACCTGGTCATCGACGTGATCGACCGGGTGCCGGGGCTGCGGTCGCGCGCCGCGCACCTGCGCCAGGACATGGTGGACGCCCGCCAGGCCTGCCGCGACTACACCCGCCGCTACGGCGAGGACGACCCCCGGGTCGCCGAGTGGCGCTGGATCCGCGAGAACGATCCGGCCGTGAGGAGTGGGGAATGAGCGGCGAGGAGATCCTGGTCGGCTACGACGGGTCCGCCGACGCGGCGGTCGCCCTGAACTGGGCGCTGGACGAGGCGGGCCGGTCGGGTCGGCCGGTACGCCTGGCGTACGTCTTCGAGTGGCTGACAGTGACCGGCTGGATCGGTCCCGGCGTGGCGCCGGGGGTGTGGCCGGACGAGGCCGCCCGGCAGCAGGTCGACGAACTGGTCCGCAAGGCGGCGGCGGACGCCGCCGCCGAGCGGCCGGGCCTGACCGTGCACGGCGAGGTGTTCGACGGCCCGCCCGCGCTGGTGCTCCAGGAGCGGTCCGCCGACGCCGGGATGCTGGTGCTCGGCAGCCGGGGCCACGGCGGCTTCGGCGGGCTGCTCGCCGGTTCCACGGCGGTCTCGGTCGCCGCGCACGCCCACTGCCCGGTGGTGGTGGTCCGCGACGGCCAGGCCGCCACGTCCGGGCCGGTGGTGGTCGGCTCGGACGGCTCGGAGTCGGCGCTGCGGGCGCTCGGCTTCGCCGTCGAGCGGGCCGCGCAGCGGGACGTGCCGCTGCGGGTGCTACGGGCCTGGGAGCCGCCGGGCGACCGGTGGGTGCCGCCGGACTTCGACCCGGAGCAGGTCGCCGCGAGCGAACGGGCCGCCGCCGAGGCGGAGCTGGCGCCGTGGCAGGAGAGCTTCCCCGACGTGCCGGTCGAGATCGAGGCGGTCCCCGGCAGCGCGTCCGCGCTGCTGGTGGAGGCGAGCCGGTCGGCGCAACTCGTGGTGGTCGGCAGCCGGGGCCGGGGCGGCCTGCGCGGCATGCTGCTCGGCTCGGTCAGCCAGCAACTCATCCAGCACTCGCACTGCCCCGTGGCTGTGGTACGCGAGCGCTGACTCAGCGGCCGGGCGCGGTGGAGCCCTCCTCCGGGTTGAGCGAGAAGTAGTCCTCCTCCTCCTGGGCCAGATGCAGGCGCAGCACCGCGTCCAGGCCGTAGAGCGCGGCCAGCAGATCGGGCACCTCGTCACGGCGCAGCCGGCCGTCCGGCTGCGCCGTGAGGTGCCCGCCGATCCGCTCCACCAGCCGCACGATCTCCACGTGCGCCCGGCTCATCGTGGAGGTCGCCTCGTCGCTGCCGAGCGGCCCGGCCAGCGCCGGGTAGAGCTGCCGGTCCTCGGCCGCCTCGTGCGGCAGCACCTCGTCGACCAGGCGCCGGTGCACCTCGCGCAGCGCCGGCAGGCACGCCGGATCGTCCGGGCGGGTCGCCACCATGTCGGCGGTGTCCCGCAGCCGGGCCAGCACGTCGCGCACGCCGCCGTGCTCGCCCGCGTACCGGTCGAGCAGCTCGCGTGTGTGCGCCGGCAGGTCCCGCCGCCGCAGGCCGCCGCCGAGCGCGCGCAACGCGTTGAGGATCACCAGGACGTCGATGCCCTCCTGGAGGAACGCGCCGGCCACCGGGGGCAGCCGGCCCGCCGCGGCCACCAGCATCGCCAGCACCGCCAGCCCCATCCCGACGGTGGCGCTCTGCACCGCGATGCGGCGGGCGTACCGGGCGATCTCGACGGCGTCGGCGAGCCGGTCCAGCCGGTCCACGGTGAGCACCGCGTCGGCCACGTCCGCCGAGGCGGTCGCCCCGGTCGCGCCCATCGCCACGCCGACGTGCGCCTCGGCCAGCGCGGGCGCGTCGTTCACGCCGTCGCCGACCATCACAGTCACCGCGCGCGCCGACTCCTGGCGTACCCGATCGGCCTTCTCCTGCGGCGAGCACCGCGCGATCACGTCGTCCACGCCCACGATCTGCGCCACCTGCCGGGCCGTGCCCGGGCGGTCGCCGGTCACCATGACCAGGCGCTCCAGGCCCGCCTCGCGCAGCCGCCGCACGGTCCGCCGGGCGTCCGGGCGGACCGGGTCCTCCAGCAGGATCGCACCGAGCGGCCCGTGGTCGTCGCTGACCCAGACCGCGGAACGCCCGGCCCGTTCGGCGCGTTCACCGAGCCGGCCCGCCCACTCCGGCGGTTCCCCGGCGAGCTGACCGACGTGCACCATCCGCCCGTCGACGCGGCCGCTCACCCCGTGCCCCGGCTCCTCGGTGACCTGCGTCGGCTCGGCCAGCGGCAGCCCCCGCTCGCGGGCCTGCCGCACCAGCGCGGCGGCCAGCACGTGCGGGGAGAGCTGCTCGACCGAGGCGGCCAGCCGCAGCACCTCGTCGCGGTCGCCGCCCGGCGCCACCACCACCTCGGCCGCCCGGGGCCGCCCGGCGGTGAGCGTGCCGGTCTTGTCGAGCAGGAGGGTACGGGCGCGGCCGAGCTGTTCCAGCGACCCGCCGTCGCGGACCAGGACGCCGCGCCGGGCCACCCGGGACAGCCCGGACACCACGGCGATCGGGGTCGCCAGCAGCAGCGGGCACGGGGTGGCCACCACCAGCACCGCCACCGCCCTGGTGAACTCGCCGGACAGCAGCCACGCCAGCCCGGCCAGCACCAGCGTGAACGGTACGAACGCGGCGGCGTACCGGTCGGCCAGCCGTACCATCGGGGCCTTGCGGGCGGTGGCCTCGCCGGCCAGGCGGACGATGCCGGCGTAGGTGCTCTCCGCCGCGTTGCGGCGGGCCCGCAGCCCGAAGCCGGCGCCCGCGTTGACGACGCCGCTGGCCACCTCCTCCCCGGCCGCGCGGGTGACCAGCTGCGACTCGCCTGTGACCACCGACTCGTCCAGCGTCGCGGACTCCTCGACCACGCCGTCCACAGGCACCACGTCGCCCGGTCCGACCACCAGCCGGTCCCCCACCGCGACGCGGTCCAGCGGCACCACCTCGATCCCACCGTCCGGGGTGCGCCGGCGCGCCTGCCGGGGCGCGCGTTCCAGCAGCGCCCGCAGGTCACGGGTGGCGCGGCGCTGGGCGTACTCCTCCAGCGCCCGCCCGGTGGCGACCATCACCGCGATCACCGCACCGGCCAGGAACTCCCGCACCAGCAGCGCGCCGAGCAGCGCCAGCACCGCGATGACGTCCACCCCGAACTGCCGCAGCCACAGCTGGCGCAGCGTCGTCCAGGCCGCCGGCACCAGGGCCACCACCGTGACCGCCGCCCAGACCAGCCGGGCGGCGTCGTGCGCGCCGGCGAACCACAGCGCCGCGCCGGCCAGCACGGCCACTGTGAGCAGCACCAGCGGCGCCCACTCGGCCCAGGCCCACCGCCGGGCGCGGGCCGGCTGCTCGGGTACGCACTCGCGTGGTTCGGTTCCCACGTGTGGATCGTCTCAGCCCGGACGTGGGGCGGGCGGGGCGACCCGGGTAATCCGGGGGCGAAGGACCCCTGCGGGGGCGGCCGGGCATGCCCGAGGATGGAGCGGCATCCCCACCCGGGCGTCCCGGGCGTGGGGCACGATGGGGAAAACAGGAAAGGTCGTGACGATGAGCCACGAGACGCCGGCCGGCGATCGCCCGTTGACCACCGCGCTCGCGGAGGCCGCCGGAATGGCCGGCCACGCCCCCTCGGTGCACAACACGCAGCCGTGGCACTGGACGGTCCTGCCCGACGCGCTGGAGCTGCGGGTGGTCCGCGAACGGCACCTCAGCGCCATGGACCCGGAAGGGCACCTGCTGGTGGTGAGCTGCGGCGCCGCGCTGCACCACGCCCGGGTGGCGCTGGCCGCCGAGGGCTGGACCCCGGTGGTGGAACGGCTGCCCGACCCGAAGGAACCCGACCTGCTGGCCCGGCTCACCAGCCTCGAGCACACCGGCGCCGACCCCGACGCCATGCGCGTCGTGCAGTGCATGCAGGTGCGGCACACCGACCGGCGGCCGGTCAGCGACGAGCCGATCCCCACCGCCGCGCTGAACGACATCGACCGGGCCGCCACGCTGGAGGGGGTGAACCTGCAACTGCTCGACGACACCCAGAAGATCCAGCTCGCCAGCGCCGCCCAGCAGGCCGCCGCCGTCGAGGCCGACAGCCCGGACCTGCGCGAGGAACTGGCGTACTGGATCAGCCGGGCCGGCACCGGCACCGGGCTGCCGCCGGAGGTGCTGCCCGACCAGGCCCCGCAGACGACCGTTCCGGCCCGCGACTTCGGCCGCGCCGGCTCGCTGCCGATCGGACCCGGCCACGACAAGGCCGCCGTCTACGGGATCCTGTGGGGCTCCGACGACGAGACGATGAGCTGGCTGCGCGCCGGCGAGGCGCTCTCCGCCGCCTGGCTCACCGCCACCCGGCACGGGGTGTCGCTGGTGCCGCTGTCCGGTGTGGTGGAGGTCGAGAGCACCCGCGAGGTGCTGCGGCAGATGCTCTCCGGCCTGGGGTTCCCGTACATCAGCATGCGGCTCGGCCTGGCCGACCCGACGCACGCCGGCCCCCCGCACACGCCCCGGCTGGACGTCGCGCAGACAGTCGACACCTCGGCGGTCCGCGACCGTCTCGCCTGACCGGTCTCGATCACGGCGGCCACCGGGCGATACCATCGCCGGGTGGCCGCCGCACCCCAGTCCCGGCACGAGCACCTCACACCGTCGCTCGGGCTGACCCCGCTGTCCCGCGTCCGCCTGGACGAACTGCTCCAGGAGATGCTCGACCGCGTCGGCGAGGTGGTGACCAGCCGCGAGCGGCTCCGGGCACTGCTGGACGCGGTCGTCGGCATCGGGTCCGACCTCGACCTGCGCAGCACGCTGCAACGGATCGTGCAGTCGGCGTGCGAGCTGGCCGGTGCCCGCTACGGCGCGCTCGGCGTGATCGGGCCCGACCGGATGCTGCACGACTTCATCGTCCACGGCATCAGCCCCGAGCTGCACGCGAAGATCGGCGAGCTGCCGCACGGGCGGGGCGTGCTCGGCCTGCTCATCGACGACCCGAAGCCGGTCCGCATGCCGGACATCACCAAGCACCCCAACTCGTACGGCTTCCCGCCGAACCACCCGCCGATGCACAGCTTCCTCGGCGTTCCGGTGCGCATCCGCGACCACGTCTGGGGCAACCTCTACCTGGCCGAGAAGCAGGGCGCGGCCGAGTTCACCGAGGACGACGAGGAGATCGTGGTGGCGCTGGCCGCCGCGGCCGGCGTGGCGATCGAGAACGCCCGCCTCTACGCGCTGGCGCACCGGCGGGAACGCTGGCTGGCGGCCGCCGCGGAGATCACCTCGGTGCTGCTCGGTGAGGTACGCCGTACCGACGCGCTGACGCTCGTGGCGCGCCGCGCCCGTGAGGTCGCCGAAGCCGAACTGGCCCTGGTGCTGCTCTACGACGAGGACGAGGCGCAGTTCACCGTCGAGGTCGTCGACGGCGCCGACCCGGTCACCCGGGAACTGGTCGGCGCGGTGCTGCCGGCCGCCGAGACCAGCTTCGCCGCGTCCGTCACGCAGAGCCGCCACGACCAGGTCGAGGACCTCGCCGCCGCGGCGCCCTGGCCCCGGCCGGTGGTCGCCGGGCCCGCCGTGGTGTCCCCGCTCGCCGCCGCGGACACGCTGCACGGTGTCCTGGTGATCGGCTACCGGCCCGACCACGGGCCCGCCGCCGACGACGACCTCGCGCTGCTCGCCAGCTTCGCCGGGCAGGCCGCGCTCGCCATGGAACGCGCCCGCGGCCAGGAGGAGCGGGAACTGCTGGTGGTCCTGGAGGACCGCGAACGCATCGCCCGTGACCTGCACGACGTGGTGATCCAGCGGCTGTTCGCCACCGGCCTGCAACTGCAGAGCGGCGCGATGAACGCCCGCCCCGAGGCCGCCAAGCGGATCAACCAGGCCGTCGACGACCTCGACGCCACCATCCGCGACATCCGCCGCACCATCTTCGAGCTGCGCACCCCGATGAGCGCGGCGCTGCGCACCGAGATCCGCGAGGCGATCGAGGTGGCCGCCGAGTCGCTCGGCTACCGCCCCGAGCTGGAACTGATCGGCCCGATCGACAGCGCCGTCCCGGACGACCTGCGCCCCGAACTCACCGCCGTGCTGCGCGAGGCGCTCTCCAACGCGGTACGCCACGCGCAGGCCGACCGGGTGTCGGTGCGCGTCCGCGTCGACTCCGGCCGCGTCGAGATCACCGTCACCGACGACGGCGTCGGCTGCGACCCGGAGGCGGCCCGCAGCGGCCTGGTCAACCTGCGGGAACGGGCCGAGCGGCTGGGCGGCGAGTTCTCACTGCGCCGGGCCGAGCCGCGCGGCACCGAGGTGCGCTGGAGCGTCCCGCTCGACTGACAGCTGTCAGGTGTTCTTGCCGAGCAGCCGGGTGGCCAGCACCGCCGCCTGGGTACGCCGCTCCAGCCCGAGCTTGGCGAGCACGCTGGAGACGTAGTTCTTCACCGTCTTCTCGGCCAGGAACATCTTCCCGGCGATCTCCCGGTTGGTGAGCCCCTCCGCCACGTACTCCAGGATCCGCCGCTCCTGCTCGGTGAGCGACTTCAGCTCCCGCGGCTGCTCCACGCCGCTGCGGATGCGCTCCAGCACACGGGTGGTGATCGCCGGGTCGAGCAGCGACTGCCCGGCCGCCACCCGGCGGACCGCGTCCACCAGGTCGGTGCCGCGGATCTGCTTGAGCACGTACCCGGCGGCGCCCGCCATGATCGCCGCGAACAGCGCCTCGTCGTCCTCGTACGAGGTGAGGATCAGCCCCTTGATCGAGGAGTCCACCGCGCGGACGTCCCGGCACACGTCGATGCCGTTGCCGTCGGGCAGCCTGGCGTCGAGGATCGCCACGTCGGGGCGCAGCGCCGGGATGCGACGCGCCGCCTCCTGGGCCAGGCCGGACTCGCCGACCACCTCGATGTCGCCGCTGCTCTGGAGCAGGTCGGCAAGGCCACGACGGACGACCTCGTGGTCGTCGAGCAGGAACACCCGGATCATCAGTCCTTTCTACCCGCTTTCCCGCCCTCGTAGCACGGGTCGAAAGTCCCGTCCTGCCCGCGCCGGCCGGGACCGACGGCCGGGCCCAGGTGGGGACCTCCGGCCCTGCTCACCGCGCCGCCCCCTGACGCACCGTAGTGGTGTACCCGGCCGGGGGAGCCGGCGCCGCACGAGAGGGAGCACCACCATGACGACCGAATACACCGCCGAGCAACTGCGGGCCGCGGTCGCCGACGCGGTCCGGGCCCCGTCACTGCACAACACCCAGCCGTGGCGGTTCCGGCTCGTCGACGGCGGCATCGAGGTGTCCGTCGACCCGCTGCGCGGCCTGCCCGCCACCGACCCGACCGGCTGGGGCGCGCGCATCGCCGCCGGTGCGGCCCTGTTCAACCTGCGCCTGGCGCTCGCCGTGGCGGGCACCCCGGCCACGGTACGGCTGCGCCCGTACCCCGCCGACCCGGACGTCGTGGCCCGGCTGGTGCCGGACGTGCCGCGCCGTCCCACCCCGGTCGAGCAGAGCCTGTACGGGGCGATCGGCCACCGGTTCAGCAACCGCGCGCCGTTCTGGCCCGACCCGGTGCCGGCCGAGGCCCGCTGGCGGCTCGGCGAGGCGGCCCGCGCCGAACAGTGCTGGCTGGAACTCGTGATCGGTACCAGCGCCGTCAACGCGGTCGCCGAGGTCGCCCGCAGCGCCCACCGCGTGCTGGAACGCGACCCCGCGTACGTGGCCGAACGGGCCGAGTGGATCCGCTCCGAGCCGGCCCCCGACGGCGTGCCCTCCGGCGCCGGCGGACCGCAGAGCGAACCGCAGGACCTGCTGCCCCAGCGCGGCTTCGGCGGACGCAACCGCGCCCCCGGCCGCGACTTCGAGCCGGAGCCGCTGGTCGCGGTGCTCGGCTCGGCCGGCAACACCTCGGCCGACCAGATCCTGGCCGGGCAGGCGCTGCAACGCGTACTGCTCACCGCCACCGACGCCGGGCTGAGCGTGTCGATGCTGTCCCAGCCGATCGAGGTGCCCGCCGCACGCGAGGCGCTGCGGATGTCGCTGGGCCGATTCGGCACCCCGCAGATGGTGATGCGGATCGGGTACGGCCAGCCGGGCCGCGCCACCCCGCGTCGCCCGGTCGAGGAGGTGCTCGACCTGCCGGTCGTGCCGGCCTGACCCGTACCCTCCGCAGGTCAGGCCGGGAGCGCGGCCCTGCCTCTCGGGGTCAGGCCGGGAGCGCGGCCAGCAGGGCGGCCTCCCGCTCCGGCGCCAGGCCGACCGGTGCGCGCGCCGGCCGCCCCGCCCGGTCCGGCACGCGCCCCACCTCGCGCAGCCACCGCCAGGTGTCGGCGACCGTCTCGGTCACCGGCCGGCAGACCAGCCCCGCCGCGTACGCGCGTTCCACGTCCCGCTCCTGCAACCACCGGTACTCGTGCCCGCGCGGAATCCACACCGGCAGGTCGTTCCACGGCTCCACCCCGGCCGCCAGGATCGGCTCCGGCGCCGTCCACCGCAGCGTCGCGTCCGACCCGGTCACCGCCACCGCCGCGTCGAGCAGGTCACCCATCGTCGCGTGCCCGGTGCGACCCACCACGTTGTACGCCCCGCCGACGCCCTCGGCGCCCCGGTCCAGCAGCCAGGTCGCCAGGTCCCGGACGTCCACGTACTGGATGGGCAGGTCACGCGGCCCCGGCGCCAGCACGTCCCCGCCCCGGGCGACCCGGTTCAGCCACCACGGCAGCCGCCCGATGTCCTCCCCCGGCCCCAGGATCAGCCCGGCGCGCGCCAGCAGCGCCCGGTCGCCGAACACCCGCGTCGCGGCGAGTTCCCCGCCGGCCTTGTTCGCCGGGTAGTCACCGTCGTCTCCGTCCGCGTCGGCCGGCACTGTGGGCGCCTCCTCGCCGCTGCCGGGCGCGACGGGTGGCGCGTACACCGATCCGCTGGACACGTAGACGTAGTGCGGCACCGCGTCGGCGAGCGCCAGCGCGGCGTCCCGTACCGCGCGGGGCGCGCCGTCCCAGGTGTCCACCACCAGGTCCCACTCGCCGCCGGTGAGCGCGGCCAGCCCGTCCGGCGCGGTCCGGTCGCCCCGCAACCGGTGTACGCCGTCCGGCACCCGCCCGTGCACACCCCGGTTGAACACGGTCACCTGCCAGTCGCGGCGTACCGCCTCGGCCACGACCGCACCGCCGACAAAGCCCGTACCGCCAAGCATCAGGAGTCGCATAGGTCCCAGCCTGCCGCCCAGCACCACCCGGCAGGCACCAAGTTCACAGTCAGCAGATCTGCCAACGGCAGAACCCGACCTCCCGTCCCTCCCCGGGCCCCGCCGCCCTCGTCCGCACCGGACATGACCCGCCGATCTTGGAGTTGTGGCACCTCGCGAACCGCGCTTACCGGGCATTAAAGGCGCCACAACTCCAAGATCGACGGTGATGGGCGAGGGCGCAAAAGACTCCGGACAGCACCGGGCACGAACCTTCTCCCGAGCAGCCCGCGATCTTGCACTTTCGTACCCCGCAAACCTCGCGAATAGGGCACCTGAAGGGCTCGAACTGCAAGATCGCGCGGGTGATCACCGGCGCTTCGCTCCCGCCCCCGGCCAGCCCTGCCCGGACGCGTCGATCATGAGGTTGACGGCATTCCGTGTCCGGTTTGTCGCCGCTAACTTCATGATCGACGGGGCGGAGGGCCTGCGGTTGTGGCCGGTGCAGGGGGTGCGGCGGGTGCAGGGGGCGGTACGGCGGGCTGGGTGTGCTGGTGGGAGGTTCCGGGGGTGCATCGCGGGTGCGGGGCGCGGGAGTGTCGTGCCGGTGTGGGCGGGGGTGTCCGGTTCGGGGGTGGTGGGTGGCACTCTGGGAGTGGAATCGCTGGCGGGTGGGTGGCGTTGTAACCGGGTGAACGACGGCCGCTGGTCGTTGAGTACGGTTCCGGCGACGTGAGCCGCGGGGAATCATCCTGGCCGGCTGGTCGTTGAACACGGTTCCGACGACGTGAACCCCCGCGCCTGCTCTGCGGTGGCGTATGGCGCGCCCCCGGGAATGATGGCGGGTGGCGGGTCGTTGAACATGCTTCCGGCGCCGCGACAAGGTACCCCCTGCCCTCGCGAGCAGCCGGATCCCCCAAGACTTTTTTGAGCGCCTGACGGTGCCCACGCATCCCCGTCCCCCGCGGGGTGCGTCGACCCCCGAATGGAGCACTTCTGATGAACACGATTCTGCGTAAGAGCATTCTGGGTGTTGCTGGTCTGGCTTTCACCGGTGGCGTGTTCGCCGGTC
>NZ_JNZR01000053.1:0-22388 GCF_000717585.1 Micromonospora globosa | reverse complement strand
GTCAGTCCACACAACCGCCCATGATCGACGGTGGCTGCACCCGTTCACACACCACACCAAGCCCCAGCTCAGCCAAGGTCAACATCCCCGGCTGGAGTATTAGGCGGGTGAACGCGATGACAGCTCGGTGGCCCAACATCAACTGGACGTAACCCCGGAATCTAGAGATCGTTCGGCCACCCAATGACGCGCTCGGCGGTGACGCCTCGAAGGTCGGCTCCGTCCCACCGTGCCCCGGTGACGTCCGTGCGTCCGTACTCCGGATCGTGCGTCCTGACGTAGCCGAACCGCGCGTAGGACAGGTCGGTGTCACGCAGGTCGGCGCCCCGCAGATCGCAGCCGGCAAAGCTGACACCGCGAAGAGACGCGCCCCGAAGGTCGGCGCCACGGAAGTCACACAACTTGAACGAGTGCCCATCCAGGGTGCGGTGCCGAAGATCGCGACCCGCGAACGATTGCCTCGTCGCGCGGAGCGGGGTGCTCACCCGCGAACCGTAGCGTGGTCGCCCGTCGCCGAACCAGCGGTTTCTGCCCACTCACTTGCGGGGCAGTCCGTAGCGCAGGACCGCTACTTCGCCCGCACGTCGTGACGCGCGGGCGCCAACCCGAGCTTGACCGTTAGTCGTAGACCTCAGGCCGCCACAGAGTCTCTTCTCTGCGATCCGCCTCCGGCGGAGCCTGAAGCAACGGATGATCTTGTAACGGGCTGCGGTAGACCTCCAGTTTGTGTTCCGGCTGTGCGTTCCGTAGGGCGGCCACGAGGTCTCCGAGTTCCTCGACGACGGCGATGATCTGCTCCTCGCTGTAGCGGGCAGGGGCGTTGGTCTTCTCTTCGGCTGGCGTGTGCTGGTGCCGTTCGGCGTGTTCGCGTTCTGCCTGGGTCTCGGCGATCCAGCCGGCAACGACGCCTGGGTCGGCGTCGGCGTCGAGCGCCGCCCGGTAGCGCGCCAGTTTGGCGTCGCACCCGGCGATTGTGGGTCCTTCGAGCGCCGTCGGGGCGGCGGTGGGCGCTGCCGCAAGTGTGGCCAAGTTGCTCGCCGAACACGGTCGCATCGAGGAGGCCATCGGCCTGCACCGCAAACGCCTGGACGCCGGCAACGAACTCGCCGCCGGAGACCTCGCCGAACTGCTCGCCGAACACGGCCTTACCCGCGAACTGGAGGCAGAAGTACACGCAGGTACTTCTACGGCCACGTACTGGGTCGAGCTCTCGCCCGATATAAGACCCGGGCGGTGGCGTGCCGCGCGCAAGGACCTGAGCGAGAATGGGCCAGTTCGAACTCTGCGCAACCCTGGAAGGACCCCTCCCTTGGCCGGTGGACTCGTAGCCCTGCTGGATGACGTGGCGGTGCTGGCCCGAGCCGCTGCCGCGTCGATCGATGACATCGGGGCGGCCGCCGCGAAGGCCGGCGCCAAGGCTGCGGGCGTCGTCGTCGACGATGCTGCCGTCACGCCGCAGTACGTACGGAGCCTGGCGGCCGAGCGTGAGTTGCCGATTATCAAGCGCATTGCCCTGGGGTCGCTGCGCAACAAGTTCTTCATCATCCTGCCGGCGGTGCTGCTGCTCAGTCAGTTCGTGCCCTGGCTGCTCACTCCGATCCTCATGCTCGGCGGCGCCTACCTCTGTTACGAAGGCGCGGAGAAGGTGTGGGCCAAGATCGCCCATCACGATGCCCACGGCGCGGGCGAGGAGAAGGTGCAGGACGAGACGACACTGGTGTCCGGGGCGGTACGGACCGACCTGATCCTCTCGGCGGAGATCATGGTCATCACCCTGAACGAGGTGATCGATGAGGCGTTCTGGTCCCGCCTGGCGATCCTGGCTGTCGTCGCCGTCGTCATAACCGTCCTGGTATACGGCGTGGTGGCCCTGATCGTAAAGATGGACGACGCCGGACTGCGCCTGTCGCAACGTTCCGGCGCCGTCGCCACGTTCGGCCGCGGTCTGGTGAGGGCGATGCCGGTAGTCCTCACCGTGCTGACGGTGGTCGGCACCGCGGCGATGCTGTGGGTGGGCGGGCACATCCTGCTGCTGGGCACGAACGAGCTGAACCTGCACTTCCTGTACGAGGCCGTGCACCACGTGGAGGTGGCCGCCCACGACGCCACGGGTGTTCTCGGCGGGCTCGTCGGCTGGCTCGTCAACACGGTGGCCAGCGCGATCCTCGGGCTGATCGTCGGAGCGCTGGTCGTGCTGGTCATGACTCTCACGCTCCACCGCCGCAAATCCAAGCCTGCGACTGCGACTGCGGCGGCCGCGACTCGTACTGACGGCATCATCCCCGCTCCGCCGAGCCGTGCAGCTCAGCGTCGCGACGCTCCTGTGGACCGAGCGCCGCGCGGGTGACCGCAAAATCATCGCAATTCGACCAGGGGGTCAGGCGTTCTGGTGCTGAACCGCTCAGTACTCCAGCCGCACCTGGTGGAGCCAGAGTCTTCACTGGTAGTGGGCCGTTCTGACGCGGTATTGGTGTCGTCGTCGCCATCGTGACCTACCGACACAAAGACCGCGCCCTTGGCCGCGTCCCCGCAGCCACCAAGACCAACGGCTAACTGACTCCACGCGCGCCTACTGCCCGCATCCCGAGCGATGCAAGACCAGGCCAGGGCGCTACCAACATCGGGTTCGGCCCGGGCGGTTCTCGGGCCGGACGGGATTGGCGGGGCAGCCATCGGGGAGGGGAGCGGCCGTTTCGGGCAGGATAGCGGGGTGGCGGTGGGCTTGGACTGGGCGAGCTTCGAGCGCGTGCTGGTAGACGCCCTGGTGCAAGCCGTCCGGTCGACCATCGCCGAACATCCTGACGAGCGGTTCTACGCCGCGGCGTTGGACCGGATCTACCGCGAGACCGATGGCCAGATCACCCTGCCCAGCCTCGCGATGAACAGTGTCGAAGCGTTGGCGCAGCTTCCCGCCGAGGAGCAGACGGATGTGCGGTGGAACGCCGCCGACTGGGACCACTACGACGACGAGTGGCTCGCCGAGGGCCTGACCCGGGATTGGGAACGGCAGCTGGCCGCGGAGGCCTGCCGAGGGACGACCCGGCAGTGGGAGGCGACGTTCCGCCGGTACCTGTCGATGCTCGTGCGCGTGTGTAAGCGAGCCAGGGTCGCACTTCGCACCAGCGGCGTCACCGACCGGGACTTCGTGGTGCTGCTCGACGACGAGTACCACGAGACGCTGATCAAACGCGTCCTCACCGAACGTGAGGTGAGCCGGCACATCCCTGAGTACGACCAGCGGGCGGTCGTGATGGCCCGGGTCGCCGCACTACCGGAGGCCGGACGCGCCGCGTACTACGTCGCCCGGCTGGACGCGTTTGACGGCCCGATCAGCGGCGAGGACGCCCAGGTGGCGCTGCGTGATCTCGGGCTGGCCGCGTTTCCCGCCTTGATCCCCCTGCTCTCTGCCAAGGACCGGGCGTGGCGGGCCGCCAAGCTGCTAGCCGACATCGGCCAACCCGACGGCGGCGTCCTGCGGGCACTGCACGAGGCGCTGACCGAGCGGGAAGGACCGGACCAGTCGTGGGCGGGCCGTGCGCTGGCGCGGCTGGGCCGCCTCGATCTCGTGCTCGACCAGATCCACCGTCTTCCGCAGGAGGTTGTGATCACCGCCGTCGCCGCCCCGTACACCAGCTTCCGCAACCAGGCGGTCATCGCACGGCGGTTGGACTACCGGCCCTTGCAGGACGTCATCGAGCGCCGGCCGGCGTATGTGCCGGCGCTGGCCGAGGAGCTCAAGCCAGGGCGGGGGTACTGCGACATCACCGTCGGCGAGGTCGACGAAGCGATCCGCGGACTGGCCTCGCCGTACGTCGTCATCCGCCGGCACGCGGTGTGCGTGCTCGGCGAATGGCGTCTCGGTGCCGCCGTCGCGAGGCAGGTCCTTCCGCTATTCGGACAGACGGTCAGCCAGGACCCGGACGCCACCGTGCGACGGCTGGCGATCCTTTCCCTGCGTGGCTGGCGCAAGGAGTCTTACCGGCACGCGAACGTGATCAGCGAGGCGCTCAACGACCCAAACGAAGACGTCCGCGAAACCGCCGCCTACTGGCTACGGGAACAGAACGGGCGACCCGCGTGACCGCGTATGTGCTCACGTGGGGTGGGCAGCCGTTGGCGCGCCCATGCCTGGCTGCCGCGACCAACTCGTGAGAGCTGCTGAATCGCGACCTGGCCCTCGCGGACGTCGGACAAGCAATGACCCCCACCATGGGGTGGAGCCGGGTTGAGCTGCCGGACCGTGAAGGAGCGTTAATTAGTGGACGAACGGACCCGCGAACTTCTCGACGCCGCGGTGCGCGAACAGCTTGACACTCACAGCCGGGTTCTACCGCCATGGCGAGCGCACCCGGAGATCGAGCGGTACAGCATCGGCTGGCGCATGGGCTACGGAGAATGGCACCTGATGCTCTGGTGGCACTGGTGGGAGTCCGCCCCCATGGACCAGGCGGCGCGGATCGCGTACTTCCAGGCTGACGAGCCGCCGCACCAGTGGCTGGACTGGGCCGCGGACCAGATCTGGCCGGATGAGGACTTCGGTGAGGCGAGCGTACGCCGCCTCGCCGCACACGGGATCGGTACGCGTCCGCTGTTGTTCCTGGACGTGGACGGAACACTCCTGCCGTTCGCCGGCGCCGCGCTTCAGATGGACGACGAACCCAACCCGTTGCTGGCCGGACTCAGCCCTGAACACGGCCGTCGCCTGGCCGCGTTGCCGTGCGACATGGTCTGGGCCACGACCTGGATGGCCGAAGCGAACGAGGTACTCGCGCCGCGGCTCGGTCTGCCTCAGCTGCCCATCGTCGACTGGCCGGACGAAGATGACGACGACGGTCGGCTGCACTGGAAGACCCGCCACCTCGTCGAATGGGCCGCGGGACGCCGGTTCGTCTGGGTCGACGACGAGATTACCGACGCCGACCGGTCCTGGGTGGCCGCGAACCACAGCTCTCCCGCGCTCCTGCATCGTGTCAACCCACGCCATGGCCTCACCGATGCGGACTACAACACCATCGCAGGATGGCTGATGAAAGACGGCTCCACATGCATGAACGAGGAGACCACGTCCTAGGACGCTCTAGAGGGTGTGCCAGCGACCTCAGGCTCCAGTCGGTTGTCGTGTCGCTGAGTAACCGCGGTGGCCCGCCCCATGATCGCCGCCGATGCGTCCGGCGACTCGGCCCGCACCATCGCCCGGCAGTAGCGGGCCACCGTCCGCCGAGATGTTCCGGCACCTCGACCGCATCGATCCCTGGCTGAAGCGCATGGACCCTGCCGGGCCGCACGAACGCCCCCAGGAGCGCAGCACGCTGAGCCGCGACAACAAGGAGATGCATCCGTACCAGCTCAGCCAGGCTGCCTGGCAGGCCCTCTCGCACGCCGTCGACCACCTGCACTGCCTGCGCACCGTCCTGAAAGACGCGCACGTCATGCACATGTACGCCCCGTACTCGCTGGCCCGAGCCGCCTTGGAGAACGCAAGCGCTGCGGTATGGCTGCTCGCGCCGGACGACCGGGCCGAGCGAGTCCGCCGGCGGTTGCGCTTCGCTGCTCTGGACATCAAGGGCGGCGAGGCGGTCAGGGAACTGCTCGGTGCGCCGGAGGGACGCAAACCCGCGGAGGCCCGCATAGAGCAACAAATCGCGCGGCGGAGAGGTGTCGATCCGAAGACCGCCGTGCGCCGGCTGACGTACGGGGAAGTCGTCGAAGCAGCTGGCGACACCATGCCGGGCGGCAGAGTGCCGTTCGTGCTCACGTGGAAGATGTGCAGCGCTATCGCCCACGGCGACCTTTGGGCCACAATCAACGTGGTCAGCCAGGAGGAGATCCCGGGCGCACCCTCTGGCCTCGCCCACCTGAAGATCACCGCGGACCCGAAGACGTTGTTCTTCGCCGTGTTCTTCGCCGTCTCGATGACCGCCGCCGGCTGGCGCCTGTACGACGATCGGTCGCGCCGCATTCGCACTTAGCGCGACGTCACCCTGAGTGTGGGAACCGTACAGACGCAGAGGACGGCGAGGGGTTGGCGTTCGCCTCCGCCCCGGCCGACTGCCCGCGGGTGGTCTGCGGTCAGGTCGGTGGCCTCGTGTGCTGGTCGACGCCAGCCGGGGCACCAGTTACCGTGCTTTGGCCCTGTGCTGGGCCACGGCCTGGGCTCGGCGTGCATCCTCGCCGGGTAGGTGGGGTCGTCGGGCCCGCTTGGCTTGCAGGGTGGCGGACGCGGGAAGCCTGACAGGTAGGGCAGCGGCTGTCGGATTCGGGCAGGGGCGTTCGTAGTCAGTGTGAGGGACAGCCTACGAGGGTGCTGTCGCGGTCACAGGAGGTGATGGGTGATGCGCCCGTGCGTCAAGGTCCACTGCATGCTCGATCTCGTCGGCCCATTGCCACCGTGACCTTCTCCGAGGTGCCGAACGAGG
Source organism: Micromonospora globosa (assembly GCF_000717585.1). Classification (NCBI taxonomy): domain Bacteria; kingdom Bacillati; phylum Actinomycetota; class Actinomycetes; order Micromonosporales; family Micromonosporaceae; genus Micromonospora; species Micromonospora globosa. Next base: position 15,972 of record NZ_JNZR01000053.1, on the reverse strand, counting down.
CGTTCCTGGCCCTCGGTATGCGCGACTACTGGGACGGCTACTTCGCGGGCCGGGCCGCGCTGCTGGGGCTGGCACCGGCGCAGGTGATGCACGCGGTCTTCGACAACTTGCGGGTGGCCGATCGACCTTGCCACCTGGCCCGCGGTCAGCGCGCCGACCGCGGGCCGGGCTCTGTATGCGGGCTCCGGGCGCTCGCTGTGCCGGAGGAGCCGGTGGCCCGGCTTCAGGCGGTACCACGCTGATGAGTGTCCAGGCTGTTGCGGTTGATCATCGAGAGGTAGGGGCATGGCAAAGCTGATTTATGTGAATAACGTGTCGCTTGACGGCTACATGGAGGACGAACGCGGCGCGTTCGCCTGGTTGCCGATGGACGACGAACTATTCGTTGTCTACACCGATCTCCTGCGTTTCGTGGGCACGTTCCTCTACGGGCGGCGGCTGTACGAGGCGATGGCCGTCTGGGAGACCGACGCCGCTCTGGCCGCGCAGTCCGACCTCATGGCCGACTTCGCAAGCGCCTGGCAGGCAGCGAGAAAGGTCGTGTACTCCACGACCCTCGCGGCGGTGTCGACCGCAGACACCCGACTCGAACGCCGCTTCGACCCCGAGGCGGTACACGAACTGAAGGCCACGGCCAGCAGCGATCTCACCGTTGGAGGTGCAAACCTCGCGGCGCAGGCTCTTGAGGCCGGGCTGGTCGACGAGTGCCAGCTGTTCGTTTGGCCCGTGGTCGTCGGCGGGGGTAAGCCGGGCCTGCCGACCGGCATGCGCGTCGACCTTGAGCTCCTCGATGAGCGCCGATTCCGAAACGGCGTCGTACACCTTCGCTACCGCCCTCTCGGGCAGTGAGCGACGGCCCTGTCGGATCGCCAGCGCTTGCATGGCGGCGGAGCGCTGACGGCTGATCCGACCGGAGACCTCCCAGGAAGACCGAAGTGGTCAGCGTTGGTTTCCGCACCTCGAGCCTGCGGGGGCCGATCAGGTGCCGACGCGGCGTGTCTCGTAGGCCCATATCACGATCTCGACGCGGTTGCGGGCGTTGAGCTTGCGCATCAGGGCGGCGATGTGGGTCTTGACGGTGCTGAGGCTGATGGACAGCTCATCGCCGATCTCGCTGTTGGTCCGCCCGCGAGCGGCAGCCAGCAGGACCTGTTCCTCGCGAGCGGTCAGCGGCTCGACAGGTTCAGGTGGCACCGAGCGCGGGCGGCTGTTCGCGAAGGAGGACAGGAGCCTCGCGGTGATGTTCGGTGCGATCAGGGCGTCGCCGCGGGCGGCGGCATGGATGGCCTGGGTGAGCATCTCGGCGCCGGCGTCCTTGAGGAGGAAGCCTCGGGCGCCTGCCTTGAGCGCGTCGTAGACGTACTCGTCGAGGTCGAAGGTGGCGATGACGACGACGGCCAGCGGATCGGCGACGTCGGCCCCGGCGAGCTGGCGGGTGGCTTCGATCCCGTCGACCTCGGGCGCATGCGGGTGTCCAGCAGGCACACATCGGGACGCAGCGAACGGGCCATGGAGGTCGCCCGGCGGCCGTCGGCGGCGTCGCCGACGACGGCGATGCCCGGTTGGGTGTTCAGGATCATGCAGAGCCCTGCTCTGACGATGTCCTGGTCGTCAGCGACCAGCACGCGGATGGTCATGACGCGCGTGCTGTCCGAGGAAGCGTGGCAGCTTTCCGCCGTTGTGTTCAGGCCGCGGCGTCCTTGAGGTCCTGCGCGCGATCGGTGTTCTCCCACAGCAGATCGGGCAGTTCCCGGCCGAAGTGGCCATAGACGGCGGTCTGCCGGTAGATCGGGCGGAGCAGGCGCAGGTCGCGGATGATCGCGGCCGGCCGCAGGTCGAACACCTCGTCGATCGCGCGCTCGATCCGGTGCGTCGGGACGTTCTCGGTACCGAACGTGTCCACGAGGAAGCTCACCGGGCGCGCCTTGCCGATCGCGTATGCGACCTGCGTCTCGCAACGCTCGGCCAGGCCGGCCGCCACCACGTTCTTGGCGACCCAGCGCATCGCGTACGCCGCCGAGCGGTCCACCTTGGAGGGGTCCTTGCCGGAGAACGCGCCACCGCCGTGGCGAGCGTATCCGCCGTAGGTGTCGACGATGATCTTGCGGCCGGTCAGGCCTGCGTCGCCCATCGGCCCGCCGATCTCGAATCTACCCGTCGGGTTCACCAGCAGCCGGTAGTCCTCGACGTCCACGCCCAGGCCGGTCAGCTCCGGCTCGATCACGTGTTCGCGCACGTCCGGGGCCAGCAGTGAATCGAGTGAGATGTCCGCGGCGTGCTGGGACGACACCACCACCGTGTGCAGGCGGGCCGGGCGCGAGCCGTCGTACTCGATGGTGACCTGGGTCTTGCCGTCGGGCCGCAGGTAGGGGATCGTCCGATCCTTGCGCGCGGCGGCGAGCCGGCGGGCCAGCCGATGCGCCAGCGCGATCGGCAGCGGCATCAACTCGGGTGTCTCCGAGCAGGCGTAGCCGAACATCATCCCCTGGTCGCCGGCGCCCTGGGTGTCGAGGGCGTGCACCGAGCCGCCGGCCACCCGCTCGATCGCCCGGTCCACGCCGCGTGCGATGTCGGGCGACTGCGCGCCGATGGAGAGGTTCACGCCGCAGGACAGACCGTCGAAGCCCTTCCGCGACGAGTCGTACCCGATGTTCAGGATGGTGTCCCGGACGATCTGGGGGATGTCCGCGTAGGCCCGCGTGGTCACCTCACCGGCGACGTGGACCTGACCTGTCGTGATCAGCGTCTCCACCGCCACGCGGCTTTGGGGATCCTGCGCGAGCAGGGCGTCGAGGACGGCGTCGCTGATCTGGTCGGCGATCTTGTCCGGGTGGCCTTCGGTCACCGACTCGGAGGTGAAGAGGCGACGTGTCACGGTGCTCCTCGGGGGTGCGGACTCGGTCGCCGAAGCCTGGCGGCACCGGCTCAAGGAAGGCTCAAGAGCGGGCGGACGATGCGTCCATCGGCGTTCCAGTGATGTCGCGGCCGGGATCGTTAGCGTGCCCGTATGACGACCATGCTGATCACCGGCGGAGCGGGCTTCATCGGCGCGAACTTCGCGCACCACGTCCGTCGATGTCATCCCGGATACCGGATCATCTTGCTGGACGCGCTCACCTACGCAGGGAACCGCAGCTCCCTCCGGCCGATCATCGATCACATCGAGTTCGTGCACGGCGACGTCCGTGACGCCGACGTGCTGGATCGGCTGGTCGCGGCCAGCGACACCGTCGTGCACTTCGCGGCCGAATCCCACGTCGACAACTCGCTGCTGGATCCGGCGCCGTTCGTGCAGACGAATCTGGTTGGCACGTTCAACCTGCTCGAGGCGGTACGCCGCTACGATCGGCGGCTACACCACATCTCCACCGACGAGGTCTTCGGTGATCTCCCGCTGGACTCCGACGAGCGGTTCACCGAGTTGAGCCGCTACGACCCCTCCAGCCCCTACGCGGCCACGAAGGCCGGCTCCGACATGCTCGTGCGCGCCTGGGTGCGCTCCTACGGGGTGCGAGCCACCATCTCGAACTGCGCGAACAACTACGGTCCCTACCAGCACGTCGAGAAGTTCATCCCCCGGCAGATCACCAATGTCCTCGCCGGTGACCGGCCGAAGGTCTACGGGCGGGGCGACAACGTCCGGGAATGGACCCACGTCGACGACCACAACACGGCGATAGACGCGATCCTGCGGTCCGGCCGGATGGGTGAGACCTACCTCGTCGGCTCCGGGCAGGAATGCGACAACCGACAGATCGTGCGCCTGATCCTCGAGTTGATGGGCCGGCCCGCGGACGACTTCGACTTGGTCACGGACCGCCCCGGGCACGACGCGCGCTATGCCAACGACAGCGACAAGCTGCGGACCGAGCTGGGCTGGAAGCCCCGGTACGCCGATCTCTCCGCCGGCCTGGCCGGCACGATCGACTGGTACCGCCGCAACGGGTGGTGGTGGAAGCCGCAGAAGGACGCGACGGAGGAGCGCTACCGACGACTGGGTCGCTGACCGGCTCCGTCCTGACGCCTGGCGGAGCCGGCCCGGGAACGGGCCGGCTCAGGCGTGCTCAGGCCAGCTCACCCGCGATGTCCATCACGTAACGGCCGTAGCTCGAACCAGCCATCGCCTCGCCCAGCCGGTGACAGGCGGCGGCGTCGATCAACCCCATCCGCAGCGCCACCTCCTCGATGCAGGCGATCCGCACGCCCTGCCGGGCCTCCAGCGTGCCGACGTAGAGGCTCGCCTGGAGCAGCGACTCCGGCGTGCCGGTGTCCAGCCAGGCGAAGCCCCGGCCGAGGTCGACCAGCCGGGCCCGCCCGCGTTCGAGGTAGACCTGGTTGACGCCCGAGATCTCCAACTCGCCGCGCGGCGACGGTCCGATGTTCTTGGCAATGTTGACGACGTCGTTGTCGTAGAAGTAGAGCCCGGTGACGGCCCGGTTGGAGCGTGGCTTCGCCGGCTTCTCCGCGATGGACACGAGTCGGCCGTCCCCGTCGGTCTCGGCCACGCCGTAGCGCTCCGGATCGTGTACCGGGTAGCCGAAGAGGACGCAGCCGTCCACCTCGCGCGCAGTCTCCAGCAACAGGTCGGAGAAGCGCAGCCCGTGGAAGATGTTGTCGCCCAGCACGAGGGCGACCTCGTCGTCACCGATGTGGTCGGCGCCGATCAGGAACGCCTCGGCGATGCCGCCCGGGTGCGGCTGCTCGGCGTAGCTCAACCGGAGCCCGAGATGCGCGCCGTCACCCAGCAGCCGCCGGAACTGCACGAGGTCGGCGGGGGTCGAGATGAGCAGGATCTCGGTGATGCCTGCGAGCATGAGCACCGACAGCGGGTAGTAGATCATCGGCTTGTCACCGACCGGCAGCAACTGCTTCGACACGGCCAGCGTCAGCGGTCGCAGCCGGGTTCCGGAGCCGCCGGCAAGGATGATGCCCTTCACTGGTCCACCTCGGTCCTCAGTCGTCGATCAACGCGACGGCGCGCGTCCAGCCGGCACCGGCGCCGGCGATGCGGATGGGGAAGCACGCGACCCGGAAGCCGTACGGCGCGGGTAGCTCGCCCAGGTTGGCCAGGCGCTCGATCTGGCAGTACTCGCGCTCGCGCCCGACCATGTGCGCCGGCCACAGCACCGACCGGTCACCGGTCCTGCGGTAGCGGTCGATGATGTCGCCGAACGGCGCGTCCAGGCTGAACGCGTCGGTGCCGATGACGCGCACCCCCAGGTCGAGCAGCAGCCGGGTGGCGGGCCCGTCGAGGCCCGCGAACCGGGTGAAGTATTCCGGGGTACCCGCCCGGGCGTCGGCACCGGTGTGCAGCAGCACGATGTCCATCGGGTCGGGACGCCGGCCGATGCGCGCGAACTCCTTCTCGATGCGGGCCGCGTCGATCACGCCCGTCCCGGCGTCGGTGAGGTCGAGGACCATGCCGGGCCGGAAGAACCAGTCCAGCGGCATGCTGTCGATGTGCCTCGGCGTCCCGTCGCCGTACGTGGTACGGGAACCGTAGTGCGACGGCGCATCGACGTGTGTGCCGGTGTGACTGGTCAGCGAGAGGCGGTCGAGGGACAGGAACTCGCCGTCGGGCAGCTCGTGCGGGTCGAAGTCGACACCGAAGTGCTTGCGCATCTCGGCGCACATGTGTTCGGCGCCCTCGCGCGGGGTGAGCACTTTGTGCACCACCGGGTCGGGCTCGGCAGACGATGCGTCGATCGCTGAGGATAGGTCGATCAGCCGCACACAGCACCTCCGCGGTCGCGTCAGTCGGATGGCCTCGATGCTGCGCGCGGCGGCCGGAACGGCGGTCGAGCGTCGCTTGCGGCCGGAACCAGTGAAGTTCGATGTGTACCGGGCACCGTCGAGCGGAAGCCGAGAAAGCCGATGGAGGACTCCATGCCGCTGGACACCGATCAGACCGCGGGTGCGACCCACACGTACGCCCGGGTCCAAGACTTCTACGCCCGGCACATGCACCTGCTCGATGCCGGCGAGGCGGCCGAGTGGGCCGCCATGTTCACTCCGGACGGCGTGTTCGTCCCGCCGTCGGCGCCCGAGCCGATCCGTGGCCGCCAAGCGCTGGAGGCGGGCGTGCGTAGCGCCGCCGCAGCGCTCGCGGACAAGGGCGAGCAGGTCAGGCACCTGCTGACGATGGCGGCGGTTGAGCCGCGCGCCGACGGTGTGCTCTTCGTGCGCAGCTACACGCAGGTCGTGGTGACGCCGCAGGGCGGTAAGCCGCGGTTGGAAATCATGTGCGTGTGCGAGGACGAACTCGTTGCCGCGGGCGACGAGTTGCTGGTGCGGCACCGTCGGGTCACCCGCGACGACCTCCCCTGAGTGCCGTGGCCGTCGTCGTCGAGCGCGGTGCGAGCGCGGCACCGGCCGCGTGTGACAGGGTCGTCATGTGACACGACACGAGGAACGCGTCTGGCTCGTCACGGGCGCATCGCGCGGGTTGGGCCGGGCGGTGACCGAGGAGGCCCTCGAAGCCGGTGACCGGGTAGCCGGCCTGGCTCGCGACGTGACCTCCTTGGCCGCGCTCGACCGGAAGTATCCGGGCCGGCTGCTCGCCCTGCCGACCGACGTGTCCGACCGAGCGGCGGTGTTCGGCGCGGTGGATCGCGCGGTCGCCCAGCTCGGCGGCCTCGATGTCGTGTTCAACAACGCCGGCGAGCTGCTTGCCGGAATGGTCGAGGAGTACACCGAGGAGCAGGTGCATGATCACCTCGCCGTGAATTTCCTCGGCGCGCTGTGGGTGTCGCAGGCGGTGCTGCCGCGGCTGCGCGCCCGTGGCGCCGGTCACCTGTTCCAGGTGACATCGAAGGGAGCCGGTGAGGGGCGGGGCGGCTACGGTCTCTACGGCGCCGGCAAGGCCGCCCTGAAGGCCCTCAGCGAGGCCCTGGCCGACGAGAGCCGCGACTTCGGGGTCCGGGTCACGATGCTGGAACCCGGCCCGCACGCGACGACTCTCGGCAACGCCATGAAGTCGACGCCGCGCCTGGATGTGTACGACCGGACGCGGCGCCGCCTGGCAGCCGAGGCCCCGCCGCTGGGACCGGTCGCCAGCACCAGGAAGTCGGCGGCCCGGATCCTGGAGATCGCGGGACTCTCCGATCCGCCGATCCGGGAGCCCCTGGAGGCCTGACCGGCTCCAGCGTCGCTCAGCGTCACGTCGAGCGTGCGGCCGCATGGTGCGCGCATGCGAGTGCTGTTCACGCCGTTTCCGTCCAGTTCCCACGTCAACAATCAGGTGCCGCTCGCCTGGGCGCTGCGTGCCGCAGGGCACGAGGTCTGCATGGCGACCCAACCCGACGCGACCGAGGACATCCTCGGTGCAGGGCTGACCGCCGTGCCGGTTGGCGACATGCTCGACGTCGCGCAGCACGTTCGCGACGCGGAGGCCCGCGAGGAGGAACGCCCACCCGCCGACGACGAGGCCGGGTCGTGGCTCGACACCTTCGACATCAGCGAAACCCGCACCGAGTCGCTGACCTACGACTATCTCCACGGCACCCTGACCGCCTGGACGAACGTCGTCCTGCAGAACACCATGCCGCGCCGGGCGCTCGACGAACTCGTCGCCTTCACCGCGCACTGGCACCCCGACCTGGTGATCTGGGACCCGATGTACTTCGCCGGCGCGATCGCCGCGAAGTCGTGCGGTGCCGCGCACGCCCGCTTCCTGTTCGGCCTCGACGTCCTCGGCAACCTGCGCCGGCACTACCTCGCGGCTCTCGCGGCCCGTCCCGCGATCCTGCGTGAGGACCCTCTCGCCGAGTGGCTCGGCCGGTTCGGATCCGGGTTCACTGAGGACCTTGTGGTCGGTCAGTGGACCCTCGACCCGGTTCCGTCCTCGCTCGCGTTGGATACCGGACTGCCGCGCGTCGGTGTGCGGTACGTGCCCTACAACGGGGCCTCCGTCGTGCCGGACTGGATCGGCGAACTGGAGGCCGGCACCGCACGCGTGTGCATCACGCTGGGCATGGCGCATCGCGAGGTGTGGGGCACCGATCGGCTCTCCGTCGGCCGGATCCTTCAGGGTGTCGCGGACCTCGGCGTCGAGGTGATCGCCACCCTCGACGACGTCGAGGCCGACGGGGTGCGGGTCGTGGACTTCGTGCCGCTGGACGTGTTGCTGCCGCTGTGCTCGGCGGTCGTGTCGCACGGTGGGGCGGGATCCTTCCAGACCGCGCTGGTGCACGGCGTTCCGCAGGTCGTCGTGCCGGACATGCTGTGGGACACCGGTCTGAAGGCACGCCGTCTCGCCGGGGCCGGTGCCGGCCTGTACGCCAACGACCTGACCGGCCTGCGGGACCTGGTCGGCCGGGCGCTTCACGATCGGGGGATCGCGGCGGCGGCCCGACGCCTGCGATCGGAGGCGCTCGCCATGCCCGCGCCGAGCGAGGTCGTAGCTCTCCTCGAACGACTCACGGCAGCGAACCGGCCAACGGCAGCGGGCTGAGAGAGACACCCGCTCCAGACACGCTCGACCTCGGCTCGAGCCCGCGACTCCATCGTCGATCGTAGGAGACCGGCACCAATGAGCAGGTCCGCAAGAGCGGGGGAGTCTGCGTGAGTCAACGTCGGGTCGTCATCACCGGGATCGGCGTCGTCGCGCCCGGCGGGTTGGGAGCGAAGGCCTTCTGGGAACGCATCGTGGCGGGCACCCCGATGACCCGCCTGATCACCGCCTTCGACTCCGCCGACTTCCGGTCGCGGATCGCTGCCGAGTGTGACTTCGATCCGTTCCAGTACGGCTTCAGCGAGCACGACATCGGGCGCTTGGACCGGGCCGCCCTGTTCGCGCTCACCGCCACGCGGGAGGCGATGAGCGACAGCGGCCTCGTCGTCGACCGCGACGACGCGCACCGGGTCGGGGTGAGTCTCGGTACCGCCGTTGGCGCCACGCTGCGGTTGGAGGAGCGTTACCGCGCGGTCAGCCACGAAGGGCGCGACTGGCTCGTCGACCACCGGCTCGCCGGCCCCGACCTGTACGACTACTTCGTGCCCAGCTCGATGGCGGCCGAGGTGGCCTGGGCCGCCGGCGCGGAAGGACCCAACGCCGTCGTGTCGGCCGGGTGCACCTCCGGCATCGACGCGGTGGGACACGCCTGGGACCTCATCCGCGACGGATCGGTCGATATGATGATCGCCGGCGCCACCGACGCGCCGATCGCGCCGATCACGGTTGCCTGTTTCGACGCCATCAAGGCCACGTCCAACACCAACGACGATCCAGGCACCGCCGCGCGGCCGTTCGACCGTACGCGTAACGGGTTCGTGCTCGGCGAGGGCTCGGCGGTCCTGGTCTTGGAGGAACTGCAGAGCGCGCGCCGCCGCGACGCGCACATCTACGCCGAGATCCGCGGGTACGCCTCCCGTGGCAACGCCTTCCACATGACCGGCCTGCGGCCCGACGGGCAGGAGATGGCCGCGGCGATCCGCGCCGCCCTCGACACCGCCCGCATCCCGGCCACCGCCGTCGACTACGTCAATGCGCACGGCACCGCGACCAGACAGAACGACCGCCACGAGACCCAGGCGCTCAAGCGGGGCCTCGGCATGCACGCCTACGACGTGCCGATCAGCTCCATCAAGCCGGTCATCGGACACTCGCTCGGCGCCGTCGGAGCGATCGAGGTCGCCGCCAGCGCGATGGCGATCGAGTTCGACGTCGTGCCACCGACGGCCAACCTCCACCACCCCGACGCGGAGCTGGACCTGGACTACGTGCCACGCGAGGCCAGGCAGCGCAAGCTCTCCACAGTGCTGACCGTGGGCAGCGGCTTCGGCGGATTCCAGAGCGCGATGGTGCTCTCCGCGCCCGAGGCGGTGGCAGCATGAGCACCGCCGTGGTGACAGGGCTCGGCGTCGTCGCGCCCAACGGCGTCGGTGCCGGGGATTACTGGGCGGCGACCCTGCGGGGCCGCAGCGCGATCGGGAGAATCGACCTGTTCGACGTCGAGGACTACCCGAGCCGCCTCGGCGGCGTGGTCACCGGCTTCGACGCCGGGAACCACCTGCCCAGCCGGCTGCTGCCGCAGACCGATCGCATGACCAGGTTCGCGCTGGCCGCCGCGGACTGGGCGGTCGCCGACGCCGACATCGACCGGTCGGCGCTGGCCGCGACCGACCTCGGCGTGTCGACCGCGAGCGCGTCGGGCGGATTCGCGTTCGGACAGAAGGAGCTCGAGCACCTGTGCGCCGACGGACCGAGCCACGTCAGCGTCTACCAGTCGTTTGCCTGGTTCTACGCCGTCAACTCCGGCCAGATCTCGATCCGGCACGACATGCGCGGCCCGATCGGTGTACTCGTCGCCGACCAGGCCGGTGGTCTCGACGCCATCGCGCACGCCCGCCGCTCCGTCCGAAAGGGCGCGCCGCTCGTGCTCACCGGCGGGATGGACTCCGCGCTGTCCCCGTACGGGCTGGCCGCGCTGATCTCCAGCGGCATGCTGTCCACCGCCGACGACCCGCGCCATGCCTACCTTCCCTTCGACCGCAGGGCGAACGGCCACGTGCCCGGCGAGGGCGGCGCCATCCTCACCGTCGAGGACGGCGACTGTGCCCGCGAGCGTGGTGCCCACGTCTACGGCGAGATCGCCGGGTACGCCGCCACGTTCGATCCCTCACCGGGCTCGGGTCGTCCGGGCAACCTCGGGCGTGCCGTGCGGGCGGCCCTCGCCGACGCCGGGGTCGGCCCGGACGAGGTCGGCGTGGTCTTCGCCGACGCAGCCGGCGACGCGGACGCCGACCGGGCGGAGGCCGAGGTGATCGTCGACCTCTTCGGCCCGCGTGGCGTCCCGGTCACCGCGCCCAAGACGATGACCGGTCGCCTGTACTCCGGCGCCGGCCCGCTCGACGTGGCGACCGCGCTGCTCTCGCTGCGCGACAAGGTCATCCCGCCGACCGTGAACGTCGTCGCGGACTACGCCCTCGACCTGGTCGAGGCCCCCCGGCCCCTGACGGCGTCGGTTGCCCTGGTGCTGGCCCGCGGCCGGCAGGGCTTCAACAGCGCACTGGTTGTACGTGCCCCACGAAAGGAAAACTGATGAGTCAATCCGTCCGATTGAGCGTTCCCGATCTGATGACCATCCTGGCCACCTGCGCCGGCGCAGCGGAGCCCGTCGACGCGGCCGCCGAAGACCTCGGCGAGGTCCCGCTGGCCGACCTGGGCTACGACTCCCTCGCGTTGCTCGAAGCGTCGAGCGCCGTCGAACGGCGGTTCGGTATCTCGCTGCCCGAGGAGGAGGTGGCCGAGGTGCGGACGCTGAATCAGCTAGGCGACCTGGTCAATGACCGCCTCGCCCAGGTCCGGTGACCGGTGCCGACCCGATGCGTCTGATCGGCAGCGGTTTCCTCGCCCGGCATCTGCGGCCGCTCGCGGACGCGTACCCCGGCGTCACCGTGCTCGCTGCCGGGGTACCGAGGCACCCGCTGCCGGACGCCGAGCACGAGCGTGAGGCTCGGCTGGTGGCCGACACACTCCGGGACTGTGTGCGCGACGGCCGGCAGTTGGTGTTCTTCTCGACCGTCAGCATGTACGGCGGGCCGGGTTGCCAGGGACGCGAAGACGACCCCGTCGAGCCGGCCCTCCCGTACGGACGGCACAAGCTGGATCTGGAAGGGATGATCCGCGACTGCGGCGTTCCGTACCTGATCCTGCGCCTCGGGTACGTGCTCGGTCCCGGAGAACCGGAGTTCCGGCTCGTGCCCGCCATCATCCGGCAGCTTCGCGCCGGACGCGTCACGGTCCAACCAGGCGCCCGGCGCGACATCGTCCACGTCGAGGACTGGATGACGGTCGTCGACCGGCTGCTCGCCACCGGCGTCACCGACGAGGTCGTCAACGTGGCGTCGGGCGACTGCGCTGAGATCGCGGCCGTGATCGACGTGCTGGAGCGGCATCTCGGCGTGACGGCCGAGCGGGTGCTCCTCGACTCGACAGTGTCGCACTGCCCGTCGATCGCCAAGCTGCGCACGCTCGTACCGGAGGTGACGGCGTTGGGTTTCGGGCCGGGCTACCATCGCGTAGCCCTGGCCCGCTACCTCTCCTCCCTCCGCGCTACAGGGTGATGAGCGGGAATCCCTCGTCGTCCAGCGGCTGGCCGGGCTCGAATCCCGCCATGTGCCCGTCCTGGACGCCGGGGCGGTAGGTGGCGTCAGCATTGACGTACACGATGCCGTGGCCCATCCGACGTGCGTCGGACGTGTTGCTACCGGCCAGATGCACGGTACGGCAGTGGTGAAACGTCACGTCACCGGCGCGCAGTGGCACGGTCACCCGCGGCTGCCACGGGAACTCCGGCCAGATGTCGGTGATGTCGGCGAACTCCTCGAAACTCGTCATGTGCTCCTGCCGGTGCTCCGGCGGTCGCAGGTGCGAACGGGGCACGTACGACAGGCAGCCGCGCTCGACCGGGACGTCGGACAGCGCCACCCAGGCGGTCAAGGCCCGCGACAACGACGACAACGGCAGCCCGGTCTCGTCGTCGTGTACGAGCGTCGGCGCCGCCTTGTGCGGCTCCTTCGCGAGCACCTCGCTGGTGTACAGCCGCATCGGGCCATCGGCGAGCTGCAGCGCGATCGAACCGATCGCCGGGTGAAGGGCCAGTTCCCGGATCGTGTCGCTCTTGCGCCAGGCCTGCGCGACGTAGTTGACCTCGACACCGTTGACGCCGTCCCAGATCTCCATGTGGCTGTCGAGGAGCTGGGCGGCCGCCTCGGCATACCGGGCCACCTCGTCGGCGTCGAGCACGCCCGGCACGTGGACGAAGCCCTGTTCCCGGTAGCGGCGGATGGTCTCGTCAGAAATCGGATCGATCATGCTTCGCGCGCCTGTGTCTCCCATGGACTACGTCCTCCCGTCACGGTGACTGCCGCCCACAGGGTGCGGCGCGCCGCTCGAGTCCTTCGCGTCAGCCGGTAGACCCGCACCGGCCCGGCGTGCTCGCTGCCCGAGTCCGTTTCGAGCGCAGCCTGGGATCGTCCGGAGTTCCAGCCCTACGACCGGGAAGAGAGTCGGGTTCTGATGACGACACCGAACCGGGGCAGCGGCGAGCTCGACGCCCTGCTGGACCAGTTACGTGAGTACGTGACGCCGCAGCCGCCGTGGATCAGCCTGCCGCCACGAGCGTTCACCTCGCCCGAGCTGTATGAGCTGGAACTGGACCGGATCTTCCGCCGCTCGTGGATCATGGTGGCCCGGGCGGACCAGCTCGCCGGGCCCGGCGACTACCTCGCGCTGACGATCGCGGGGGAGCCGTTGCTGCTGACCCGCGACCGCACCGGCGCACTCAACGCGATGTCGCCGATCTGCCGGCACCGGATGATGCCGGTCGTCGCGGCCGGTACCGGGCGGGCCGAGCACTTCACCTGCCCGTACCACCTGTGGCGCTACGGCCTGGACGGCCAGCTGATCGCTGCGACGCACATGCGGGGGAACCCCGCCTTCGACCCCGGCACCTGCCGGCTTCCCGGGTTCGCCGTCGAACAGTGGCAGGGTTTCGTCTTCGTCAACCTCGACAGCGGCGCACCGCCGCTGCGCACCCACCTGAGCCGCATCGGCGAGGACCTGGGTAATTACGAGCTGGGCGCCATGACGCAGGTGGGTTCGTTCGTCGAGGACTGGCACTGCAACTGGAAGGTCGCCGTCGAGAACGTCCACGAGAACTATCACGTCATGGGCTTCCACCCGGAGACGATCCAGCCGTCGACGCCGGGCGGCTCCGACACCGACGTGCGCGACGATTCACCCCTGGTGCTGCGGTTCACGGTGCCGTTCAAGGAGCCGCAGGATGTGGAGTTCCTCCGGCTGACCGAACAGGAGCGACGCCAGGTCTACAACGTCTCGGTCTTTCCCTGCACGAGTTTCGCCGCGGCCGGCGAGACGGTGATCTGGCTCAGCTTCATCCCGACCGCGATCGACCGGACCGAGGTGCGCGGCGGGATCCTGGCGCCGAGTCAGACCGTCGAGGGCACCGACGCCGAGCAGCTTCAGCAGATCCGCGAGGGGAACGAGGCCTACGCCGCGGTGATCAACGGCGAGGACCAGCGTGGCCTCGAAGAGGTGCAGCGGGCCGTCGGATCCCGTTTTGCCGGACGCGGTCACCTCAGTCCGAAGGAGCCGGCGGTGCCGGTGTTCTACCGCAAGCTCGCCGCCGCGCTGCTTGCCGAGGAGTACCGGGAACCGGCGGAGGCCGGCCCGCTAGCCGCCGTCCAGTCGTCGTTGAGCTGACGACCAGCGCCTTGGCCGACGGTAACCGGATCGACAGCAGCCGCACGAGAATGGGGTACCGGTCATGTTGAGTTGTCGGACGTGCGGTGGGGAACTGCGCGAGTTCTGTGACTTCGGCCCGCAGCCGCTGTCCAGCGGCTTTCTGGAGCCGGACTACGTCGGCGACGAGTTCTTCTTCCGCCTGGCCGTCGGGGTGTGCGGGCAGTGCTCGATGGTGCAGCTGATCGAGGAGGTTCCGCGGCACCTGATGTTCAACGGGCACTACCCGTACCTGTCGTCGGGCTCGGCCACCATGCGCAAGCACTTCGAGCAGACCGCCAAGCACTTCATCGACACCGAGCTGACCGGCGACGACGCGTTTCTGGTCGAGTTGGGCTGCAACGACGGCGTCATGCTGAAGGTCATCGCCGACGCCGGGATCCGGCACCTGGGCGTCGAGCCCTCGCAGAGCGTCGCCGCGGTCGCCCGCGCCTACGGCGTACAGGTGACCACCGAATTCTTCCAGGAGTCCTCCGCACAGCAGATCCGGGCCGCGTCCGGGCCGGCGCAGGTGATCTACGCCGCGAACACCATCTGCCACATCCCGTACCTCGACTCGATCTTCCGCGGCGTCGACGAGTTGCTGGCACCCGACGGCATCTTCGTGTTCGAGGACCCGTACCTCGCCGAGATCGTCGACCGCACCTCGTTCGACCAGATCTACGACGAGCACTTCTACTTCTTCTCGGCCGTGTCGGTGCAGGCGATGGCGGCACGGTTCGGGTTCGAACTGGTCGACGTCGAGCGGCTGCCAGTGCACGGCGGCGAAGTGCGGTACACGATCGCGCGGCGCGGCGCCCGTCCAGCCTCCGCGCGGGTCGCCGCGCTGGTGGCCGAGGAGCACGGCCGTGACCTCGCCGGGCAAGGTACGCTGAAGCAGTTCGTCGGCCGGGTGGAGCAGGCCAGGGAGGAACTGACCACGCTGCTGCGGCAGTTGAAGGCCAACGGCCAGACGGTGGTCGGCTACGGAGCGACCGCGAAGAGCGCGACGGTGACGAACTACTGCGGCATCGGACCCGACCTGATCTCCTTCATCTCCGACACGACGCCGAACAAGCAGGGCCGGCTGACCCCCGGTTCGCACATCCCGGTGCGGTCGCGGGATGCGTTCGCCGCCCCGTACCCCGACTATGCGCTGTTGTTCGCCTGGAACCACGCCGATGAGATCATCGCCAAGGAGCAGGAGTTCCGGAAGGCCGGCGGCAAGTGGATCCTGTATGTGCCGGAAGTCCGGGTGGTCTGAGCCCGCCGTGAACCGGCCGCCGCCGACAGGGAGGCGGCCGGTTCAGGTCTGCGCGAGCCGCCGCAGCACCGGTACCAGCTCCGCCGGGGTCGAAGCGGCGAGCATCTCGTGGCGCAGGTCGCCGGCGCAGGCCCGGAACGACGGCTCGTCGAGGACGCGTCGGATCAACGCCCGCACCTCGCTCGCCGCGGACCGTCCCGCGACCCCGCACACCGCCACCCCGGCGCGCTCCATGCGTTCGGCCCGCGGGCCGTTGCACCACAGCTTGTACGGCACGATGACCTGGGGTACGCCGTGGATGAGTGCGGTCTGGGAGGTGCCTGATCCGCCGTGGTGGATGATGGCGGCGCAGGTGGGCAGGAGTACGTCGAGGTTGACGAACTCGACGGTGCGTACGTTGTCCGGTATGGGGTGGCCGGGCGGGATCTGGCTGTTGCTCAGGGTGGCGACGACGTCGACGTCG
>NZ_JNZR01000052.1:0-23650 GCF_000717585.1 Micromonospora globosa | reverse complement strand
CAACCTCCAACTGCTCTACCAAGGCCGCTCCCCCAACTCCGGCGGCGACTACGGCCTCCTGCCCTACCGACCCGGACTACTCACCCTCCAGCGCTGAGCCGGCCGATCGAGAAGAGAGAGGTCCGATGAGAAGGCACAAGACGACCCGTACCGCGGTGTTCTCGGCCGGGGCCGTCCTGCTGGCGTCGACAGCGGTGGCCGCGGCGCTGCCGGCCGGGGCGGCAGCCGCCGGCTGCGCGGTCACCTACGCCGTGTCGTCGCAGTGGCAGGGCGGCTTCGGCGCGAACGTCACGGTCACCAACCTCGGTGACCCGGTCAACGGCTGGACGCTCACCTGGTCCTACGCCGCCGGCCAGACAGTCACCCAGGCGTGGAACGCCACAGTGACCCAGAGCGGAGCGGCGGTCAGCGCCCGCAACGTCGACTACAACGGGTCCATCCCCACCAACGGCAACACGTCGTTCGGCTTCAACGGGGCCTGGACCAGCAGCAGCCCCGCTCCGACCAGCTTCGCGCTCAACGGGGTGACCTGCACCGGTGGCACGACGACACCGACCACGTCGCCGTCCACCTCCCCGACGAGTTCGCCGACCACCTCGCCCAGCAGCCCGCCGCCCACCGGGGCGGCGGACATCACCGTCAACACCGCCAGCCGCTACCAGACCATCGACGGGTTCGGCGCCGCGGTGTCGATCTGGGGCGGCGCCTGGTCGACGGCCGAGACGCAGACACTCGTCGGGCTCGGCCCCAACCAGCTCGGCCTGTCCATCGTGCGTACCGGCGTCTCGCCGGTGTCCGGCGAGTGGGGAACCCAGGTCAGCGCGCTGCGGACGGCGAAGTCGTACGGGTCGAACGTGAAGATCATGGCGTCGCCGTGGACCGCCCCGGCGGCCTGGAAGACGAACAACAGCCGGATCAACGGCGGCAAGCTGCGCACCGACTACTACGACGACTACGCCAACCACCTCAACAGCTACGTCCAGTACATGCGCAACCAGGGCGTGACAATCGACGTCACGTCCGTGCAGAACGAGCCGGACTGGCACCCGGACTACGACTCGATGGACTGGAGCGGCACCGAACTCCAGACCTTCGTGCGGGAGCAGGGCGCCAAGGTGCAGAACACCAAGCTGATGGTCGCCGAGGCAGTGAACCTGAACTACGGGTACACCGACCCGACGCTCAACGACGCGGCGGCCCGCAACAACATCGGCTACATCGGCGGGCACCTGTACGGCACCGAGGCGTCCGGCCGGCTGAAGCCGTACACGCTGGCGCAGCAGTACAACAAGCCGGTGTGGATGACCGAGTGGAACCTGCACGAGGCCGACGGCGGCGGCTCCAACATCTGGGGCAACCCGGCCAACGCCGCGGCCTGGAACGAGACGCTCGACGACATCATGCGCACCGTGCACAAGTCGATGGAGTCGAACTGGAGCGCGTACGTCTGGTGGTACGGCAAGCGCTACTACTCGTTCATCGGTGACGGCGAGTCCGCGTACGGCACCGTGGCGGGCGCGCCGCTCAAGCGCGGGTACGCGTTCTCGCAGTACGCGAAGTACGTGCGGCCCGGCTACCAGCGGGTCGCCCTGACCAAGAGCTCGAAGGCCTCGCCGCTGGAGGTGACCGCCTACTCCGGCGACGGGAAGGTCACGCTGGTGATCCTCAACCGGTCCACGAGCGCGGTGAACAACGCGATCATCCAGGCGCCGCAGAACGTGAGCCGGGCGGAGTACGTGGCCACGTCGCAGAACGCCAGCGCGGCGAGCCAGCCGGTGGGCGTGAACGGCAACCAGGTGACGGTGAACGTCGGCGCGCGGAGCATCTCCACCGTCGTGCTCACCCTCTGACCGGCGACACGCACGAGGGCGGGGGCGGCCGGATCGGCCGCCCCCGCTCGTGTGTGACTGCTAACTGGCGTACGTCTCGAACTCGCCGACTCTCGGCGTACCGCCGGAGCTGTTGATCTTGAAGTTGATCTTCTTCAGCGAGGTCGCGCCGAAGGTGATCTGGCCGGCCCCGCTGCCGGAGGCCAGCACCGCGCCGGTGTCGTTGTTGACGAGCTGCCACGACCCGATCGAACCCGAGGTGCCGGACGGCTCGCGGATGACCACGCGGGACACGGTGGTGGCCGAGCCCCACTTGATCGAGACGGTGCCGGTCGACCCGGACGGCGACCAGTACGTGCTCAGGTTGCCGTCGCGCACGTTGCCGTAGCTGGTGCCGTCAGCCTTGCTGGACCCG
The DNA here is from genome assembly GCF_000717585.1 of Micromonospora globosa. Lineage (NCBI taxonomy): Bacteria > Bacillati > Actinomycetota > Actinomycetes > Micromonosporales > Micromonosporaceae > Micromonospora > Micromonospora globosa. The sequence goes on along the minus strand of NZ_JNZR01000052.1, from coordinate 21,406 downwards.
TCGGCCCCGGCGCCGGAGACCAGGCTCAGGTTGGTCCCACCGGACGGCGGCGGGGTGGTCGTCCCGGGCGGCGGCGTGGTGGGGGCGGGCGTCGTCGGCCCCGGCGTGGTGGGCGCCGGGGACTGCGGCGTGCAGTTCCCGTCGGACACGCGCAGGCCGGTGTTCGCGCCCGCCGTCTGCCGCACGATGTCCGGCACGCAGCTCGCCGCGTCGAGCCGGTACGAGTACGGGACGCTCACTGTGGTCGTGGACGTCACGTTCGGACCCGCAGGGTAGTTGTCGCTGCCGGGCGAGGACCAGGTCACGTTGTCGAAGATGTTGCCGCTGACCTGCCAGGTGCCGCGCTCGCTGGTGTAGAACGTGCCGAGCACGTCCTTGGAGTTGCGGAAGTAGTTGTTGTCCACCTTGGCCCGCGCCCCGGCCCGGGAGTTGATGCCCGACTCGTGCAGCCCGTTGTAGTGGTTGTTGAACATGTGGGCGATGCCGCCGCGCAGCAGCGGCGTACGGGAGTCGATGTTCTCGTACAGGTTGTGCTCGAACGTGATGTAGCCGTTGCCGCGGTCGCTCTCGCTGGAGCCGATGAGGCCGCCGCGGCCGGAGTTGCGCAGGATGCTGTACGACAGCGTCACGTACTGGGTGTCGTCCTTCATGTCGAACAGGCCGTCGTAGCCCTCCGACTCCCCGCCGGACGCCTCGAGCGTCACGTGGTCGACCCACACGTTGCGGACGCTGCTCTCCATGCCGATCGCGTCGCCGCCGTTGGAGGTGGGCGAGCCCGACTTCTTGACGTTCCGCACCGTCACGTTCCGGATGATGATGTTGCGGGAGTCGCGGATGTGGATGCCGAGCTGGTCGAAGACGGCGCCGCTGCCCACGCCGATGATGGTGACGTTGCTGATCTGCTTCAGCTCGATCACGCCGTCCGCGGTGTTGCAGCTCGACCCGGAGACCTTGCTGGTGTTGCCGTGGTTGATGGTCCCGGTCACCTCGATGATGATCGGGGTGCTGCTGCTGGCCCGGCCGCAGAGCGCGGCGTGGATGGCGGTGCCGGTGGTGGCGCGTACGGTCTGCCCGCCCGCGCCGCCGGTGGTGCCGCCGTTCTGGGTGGCGTAGCCGGTGGCGCTGCCGGCCGCCGCCGACGCCTGCGGGGACGGCAGCACCACGGCGACGGCGATACCCACGACCGCCGTGGCCAGTGCCGCGTGGAGTCGCAGCGCGACTGGTCTTCTCATGTCGCCTCATTCCTTTTCGAGCATGCGGGAATTGCCGCCGAGCGAACGGCAGTCACCGAATGGGAATAATGAGGAGCCGCGACGCGATCAGGCGCGCCGCCAGCGAATGTCGTTCATCTGCGATGCCCGGCCCGCAAATGAAACATCGATGTAACGCAATCGTATGAAAGCGCTTTCCAGGAAGGCAAGGCCTGGCGTTTGCAGGTTTTTTGCACTACTCCGGGCGGCCGGAGGCCGCGGACGCCTTCTTGACGGGACGCGCGATCGATGGTTGCCTGCACCTCACCCTGGAGATCGACGCTCGTCTACTTTCCGCCCCCACGAGGAGCGCCATGCCCCATCCCCGCAGGACCTCGCCGGCCGCTGTCGCCGGCGCGCTCGCCGCCGTCCTGGCCGTCTCCCCGGCGCCCGCCGCACCCCCGGCTGAACCGACGGCCACCGGCAACACGTGGAGCGCCGACATCACAGTCGTCGACGCCGACGACGTCGGCGTCCGCTGGACCGGCGCCGGACTGCGCCTCGCCGACACGGCGGGCCGCCCGGCCGCCCAGCGCCGGCAGACGGCCGGGGGCATGCTCGTCACCGCGCCCCACCCGCTCGCCGCGCCGGCCAACCGGGTCCGGGCCGACATCGACGCGACCCCCGGCACCGGCGGCGCCGTCGAGGTGGCGGCGCGCGGCTGGCGATCGGGCGCGTGGACCGAGTGGCGGTCCGTCTCCGCCGAGGCCGTCTTCGACCAGCCGGTCACGCGGGTCCAGGTCCGGGTGGCCCTCACCGCCGAACGGCCGTCCGCCGCGCCCACAGTGCGCGCGGTCCGGCTCGTCGCCGACTCGGTCGTCGCCGTCACGGCCGCCACCCCGGGCCTCACCTACCGGGTGTACGCCACGCGGGAGGGACTGGTCGGCGGTACCACCGCCAACGGGCACGTGATCGTCTCCCGGGACCACTTCGTCGCGCTGCCGTCGGCCCGCGGCCTCGCGCCGAAGAACACCGGCGACTACACCGTGCGGGTCTGCACCACCACCCGCAGCCGCTGCGAGTACGCGCCGGTCTGGGACATCGGACCGTGGAACACCAGGGACGACTACTGGAACCCCAGCGGTGTCCGGGAGATGTGGAAGGACCTGCCGCAGGGCCGGCCCGAGGCGCAGGCGGCGTACCAGAGCGGCTACAACGGCGGCCGGGACCAGTTCGGGCGCGTGGTGGCCAGCCCGGCCGGCATCGACCTCGCCGACGGCACGTTCTGGGACGGTCTGCTGCTCACCGACAACGCCTGGGTCGACGTCGCCTACCTCTGGACCGGCACCGGCACCCGGGGCCGGATCGGCAGCGGCCCGCTCAACATCCGGTCCGGCCCCGGCACGAGCAATCCCGTCGTCGGCCTGGCCGCCACCTACGCCAACGTGCCGATCGAGTGCTCGGTCACCGGCCAGTCGGTGAGCGGCCCGTACCGGACCACCAGCCAGTGGAACCGCCTCGCGTCAGGACACTTCGTCAGCCACGCGTACGTCTCCAGCGTGACCGGCACGATCGCGGCCTGCTGAGGCCGGCTCGCCCGGGGTGGGCCGTCCCGCTGAGGCCGGCTCGCCCGGGGTGGGCGCCGGTGTCGCGCCGCCCCTGGGTGCGCTGGATGAGCACGACGCAGGCGAGCACCGCGCCCGCCACCACCAGCGCGCCGGGCGTGACCGCCTCACCGAGCAGCACCGCGGACCAGATCAGCGTGAGCACCGGCTGGACGAGCTGGATCTGGCCCACCTTGGCGATGCCGCCCCGGGCCAGCCCGGCGTACCAGGCGAAGAAGCCGAGGAACATCGACACCGCCGTGAGATAGCCGAACCCGGTCCAGGCGGCGACGCCGCCCTGCGGGCGATGGAGAAGCGCGGCCACCACCGTGACCGGCACGGTGACCGGGAGCGACAGCAGCAACGCCCAGCAGATCGTCCGGGCGCCGCCGAGGTCGCGGGCGAGCCGGCCGCCCTCGGCGTACCCGAGGCCGCAGAGCACCACGGCGGCGAGCAGGAACAGGTCGGCGAGCGACAGCGTCCCCCGCATCGAGCCGCTCGCGGCCAGGAAGGCGAGCACCAGCGCCAGGCCCGCGGCACCGGCGATCCAGAACAGCGGCGGCGGCCGTTCACCGGCGCGCAGCACCGCGAACACCGCGGTCATGGCGGGCAGCACCGTGACGACCACGGCACCGTGCGCTGACGTCTGCGTGGTGAGCGCCAGCGAGGTGAACAGCGGGAAGCCGACCACGACGCCGAGCGCGACGATCGACAGCCGTCGCCACTGGTCCCGGGTGGGGCGCGGCGCGCCGGTCAGCCGCAGGTAGGCCCACGCGAGCAGCGCCGCGCCCACGGCCCGTCCGAACGCGACGAACCAGGGGTCCAGTGTGTGCACCGCGACGCGGGTGGCCGGCAGCGACATGCTGAAGGCCAGTACGCCCAGCGCGCCGAGGGCGATGCCGGCGCCCGGTCTCACCGTTACCGTCGCCGGAGCAGTAGCGCTACTCTGTGCCGTCATGAACGATGGTAGCGCTATCGACCGAGTGGTCCGGCATCTGGGTGCGCTGGCGGCGGACGCCGCGCCCGGCGCGCGGCTGCCGTCGGTGCGGGAGCTGACCGCGCACCATCACGTCTCCCCCGTGACGGTCGCCGAGGCGACCCGGCGGCTCGTCGCGGACGGGCTGGTGGAGACCCGGCCGGGCCGTGGCGCGTACGTGGCGACCCGGCGCGCCGGCCCTCCGCGGGCGGACCTGTCGTGGCAGACAGTCGCGCTCGGCTCACGGCGGGGCGGCGAGGAGGAGATGCAGGCGCTGCTGGCGTTACCGCCCTCGGGCGCGATCCCGCTGACCGGAGGCTATCTGGACCCTGATCTCCAGCCGGCCGCCGCGCTCGGTGCGGCGCTCGCCCGCGCGGCCCGGCAGCCGGCCGCGTGGCAGCGTGGTCCGGTCGAGGGACGCGCCGACCTGCGCGCCTGGTTCGCCCGCGAGGCGGGTGGCGGCCTGCGCGCCGAGGACATGGTGATCTGCCCGGGCGGGCAGGCAGCGCTCTCCTCCACGCTGCGGGCGCTCGCCATCCCCGGCGACACGGTCCTGGTCGAGTCCCCCACCTACCTGGGCGCGCTCGCCGCCGCGCGCGCCGCCGGGCTGCGGGTGGTGCCCGTGCCCGCCGACGCCGACGGGGTACGCCCGGACCAGCTCGCCGCCGCGTTCGCCCGTACCGGCGCCCGCGTGTTCTACTGCCAGCCCTTGTACGCCAACCCGCACGGCGCGACACTGGCCGCCGCCAGGCGCGGCGAGGTGGCCGAGGCGGTGCGCGAGGCCGGGGCGTTCCTGGTCGAGGACGACTACGCCCGCGACCTCACCGTCGACGGCGACGCCCCGCCTCCGCTGGCCGCGGACGACCCGGACGGGCACGTCGTCTACCTGCGCTCGCTGACCAAGTCCACAGCGCCCGGCCTGCGGATCGCCGCGATCGGCGCGCGCGGACCGGCCGGGGCACGGCTGCGCGCCGCCCGCCTGCTCGACGACCTCTTCGTCGCCGGGCCGCTGCAACAGGCCGCGCTGGAGTTCCTCACCGCGCCGGCCTGGGACCGGCACCGCCGCAGCCTGCGCGTCCAGCTGCGGGCCCGCCGGGAGGCTCTGCTCGCCGCGCTGGACCGGCACCTGCCGTCGCTGACACCGCGCGACGTCCCGCGCGGTGGACTGCACCTGTGGGTACGCCTGCCCGACAACACCGACGACGTAGCGGTGACCACTGCGGCCGCGGCAGCGGGGGTGACCGTCTTCCCCGGCCGCCCCTGGTACGCCGCAGAACCCCCCGCCCCCCACCTGCGCCTGACGTACGCCGCCGCCCCACCCGAGCAGATGGACGAGGCCATCCGCCGCCTCTCCACAGCCCTCTCCCACTGACCGCGGCAGCTGACGCCGCCGCTCGACCCCGCCCCCGCGCGCCCCGCCCCGCCCCACGCCCGCGATCTTGCAGTTTGGTGCCCCTCATAGCAGGAGTAATCCGGCATCACGGGGGCCGAAAGTGCAAGATCGCGGGGCGGAAGAGGCGGGGCGGGGGTCAGTTGCGGGTGATGGTGAAGGTTGTTGTGGTGTTCTTGATGTCCTGGGCGTTGTCGGTCAGGCGGAGGTTGGTGAAGGTCGCCGCGCCGACCGCGGGGCCCTGACCCGCCTCGGGCATCTCGTTGACCCAGATGCCGAAGCCGGACTTCGCGTCGAACGCGTCACCGCTGCGCCGCGCGCCGGAGATCGACACGTTCGTCAGCACCGTGTCGGTGATCGGGTTCTCCGGCTGACTGCCGTTGTACTTGGTCTGGAACATGATCCCCGAGTACGTCGGATCGACGATGTCCACGTCGGTCACCCGGATGCCGCGGAACTCCTTCGACGCGGAGAACAACCACATCGCCGGGAACGTCTGCGCGCCCCAGAAGTGCCCGCCGGACCGGATCAGCGAGATGTTCTCGAACCGGGTGGGCGGGCTGGCGCCGAACCCGACGAACGGATAGCCGAAGTCCAGCGAGCTGATCGTGATGCCCGAGTACGTGAGCTGGTCGGCGATGTACAGGTTGCGGAACACGTTGTCGTAGCCGCCGTACACGGCCAGCCCCGCCGCACGCCAGGTGAGCGTGGCGGTCAGGTTCTCGAACACGTTGCCGTGGTTGCCGCCTGACGCGCCCTGGTCGGTGGCGGAGAACAGCGCGAACGCGTCGTCGCCGTTGGAGCGGCCCTCCGAGTTGGTGACCAGGTTGTTGGTGCTGCCGTTCGTCATGTTCACCGCGTCGGCGAAGGTGTTGCGGAACCGGCTGTCCCTGATGGTCAACCCGTCCACGCTCACCCCCCAGTACGCGCATACGGTGTGCTCCACCCAGACGCTGTCGAGCGTCAGGTCGTCCACGTCCTTCAGCTCGCCCCACACCTTGCCGGGCCCGTCGATCCGGTTCGTGTAGTTGCCGAAGAACGCCAGGTGGGCGAAGGTCGACCCGCTCGCCGAGGACTCGACCCGGAAACCGGCGTCGGTGTTCTGCTGGTTGCGCGGCGTCTGGAAGCGGGTGAACCACATGCCGGCGCCGACGACCTTGACCGCCTTGCCGTACACCTGGAACTTCTGCGCGGTCTCGTACGTGCCGGCGGGCAGGTAGACGCCGACCAGGGTGCCGGTGGTGTCCATCCGTACCGCGTCGAGCGCGTTCTGCACATCGGCGTGGCTGAACCCGGTCGGCACCTTGTAGCGGGCCGGGTCGGGGTTCGCGCGCGGCGACACCAGTTCGGTGTCGACGAAGTCGATCGCGTACGTGGTGGTGTTCGCCGGGTCCTTCTGGAGCCGGATCCGGCTGCCGGCCGGGACCGTGGTGTCGAGCAGCACGTTCGCCTCGTCGTACAGGTGCCGGGGCGCGCCGGCGCTCGGCGAGTCGCTCGGCCCGGCCTCGGCGCCGTAGAGCCAGATGTGCTTGGAGGTGAGGCTCATCGGCTTGTGCAGCACGCCGTTGACGTAGATGTTGATGGTCGAGTCGATCCCGCCGCCGCCCGGCGCGTCCGGAATGGAGAAGCGGGCGACCAGGGCGTTGGCCGCCGAGCGGGTGGTCCACTCGACGTACGCGCCGGTGGTGTTCAGTGTGACCGCGCGGCGGCCGGACGCCTCCCCGGCGAGGTCGCCGATGGTGCGGTTCGGCCCGATCACCTGCGCGCCGCCGCCGGTCGCGCCGTCCTCGGCCTCGTACGCGTCGTACGGCAGGTTGGCCCCGCGGCCGACGAACAGCGCCCGGTCGCTGGTGTTGTTCTGCCGCTTGACAGGCAGCTCGTTGGCGTCGTCGGCGAGCACCACCCGCACCGTGTACCGGCCGTTGGCGGCGGTCCAGGTGCCGAGCGACACCGGTCCGGCGGTGGCACCGGCGGCGATCGTGCCGCTGTACGAGCCGGTGAGCGTGCGGACCACAGCGCCGGACTGGTCGCGCACCGTCAGCGTGATGCCGTGCGCACCGCTCGCCGACGCGATCGTGCCCTGGTTGCGCAGCGTCACCGCGAAGGAGACGCTCGCGCCGGCGCTCGGCGTGGCGGGTGACCAGGTGACGGCGGAGGCGACCAGGTCGGAGCTGGCGACCGGGCTCACCGTCAGCGGGGTCGGGCTGGTGTAGGAGTTGTTCGCCTCGTTCTGCTCGATCACCGTGTTCGACTCGTCGACTTTCGCGGTGAGCGGGTAGCTGCCGGCGTCGCGTACGCCGATGGCCGCCGAGACGGTGCTCGACGCGCCCGCGGCGAGCGCGCCGACGGCGGCGGTGCCGACCTTCGTCGTACCCAGGTAGAGGGTGACGGTGGTGGCGGCGGAGGCCGCGGTGCCGGCGTTGCGCACGGTGGCGGACAGCGTGATCGTGTCGGTCTCCACCGGCGCGGACGGCGAGGCGGTGACGGCCGTGACGGTGAGGTCCGGGTTGGGCGCCGGGACGCCGATGACCTGGAGTTCGGCGACCTGCCCGTTGGAGGAGCCGGAGTTCGCGGTGAACTGGAGCCGGACGTCGGCGGCGGTCGCGGAGACCGGGACGGTCACCGTGTTGGCGCTGTTCGGGTTGAAGGAGTACGTCGCGGAGCCGACCAGGCTGGTGAACCCGGACGCGGACTGCTCCCGGCCGAGCACCTGGAACGTCTGGGTGCGCGCGCCCCACGCCGGGTCCGGGTTCAGCTTCACCACGACGGCGCTGATGGCGGCGTTGGCGCCGAGCGCGACGGTGAGCGTGCTCGGGTACGCGCCGGGCGCGCCCTCCCAGTACGTGGTGACGTCGTTGTCGACGGCGTTGGTGGCGGCGAACACGTGCACCATCGACGACGCGGTGGCGGGCTTGCCGACCGCCAGGTTGGTGCCGCCGGTGCCGCTGCCGGTGCGGGTGACGGTGTTGCTGTTCGCCGACACGTTCCCGGCGGCGTCGCGGGCCCGCACGTGGTACGAGACGGTGGCGCTGTCCGGCTGGCTGTCGGTCCAGGTCAGCGTGGAGCCGCTCACTGTGGTGCGCAGCGTGCCGTTGGCGTACACCTCGTAGCCGGTGACGCCCACGTTGTCCGTGGACGCGGTCCAGGTCAACCGGATCTGCCCGCTCGCCGGCTGGGTGTAGGCCAGGTTGCCGGGCGCTGTGGGCGCGACCGTGTCCCCGGTGTTGCCGGTACGGGTCACCGTGGTGCTGTTCGCCGACACGTTCCCCGCCGCGTCCCGCGCCCGCACGTAGTAGGAGACGGTGGTCCCGGCGGGCTGCGTGTCGGTGTACGTCAGCGTCGACCCGCCGACGCTCGTGCGCAGCACACCGTTGGCGTACACGTCGTAGCCGGTGACGCCGACGTTGTCGGTGGACGCGGTCCAGGTCAGCCGCACCTGGTCGGTCGCGGGCTCGGTGAACGCGAGGTTGCCGGGCGCGCTCGGCGCCTGGGTGTCGCCGGTGGCCGGGCCGTAGACCTCCAGCTCGGCGAGCTGCCCGGCAGGCCAGGCGCTGTTCGCGGTGAACAGCAGCCGCACGTACCGGGTGGACGCGGTGGGCACTGTGACAGTCACGGTGTTGCCGCCGCCCGGGTCGAACGCGTACGAGGCGGACCCGACGAGCGTGCCGAACGTGGAGCCGTTCGTGCTGCCCTGCACGGTGATCGTCTGGGTGCGGGCGCCCCAGCCGGACGGCAGCCGCAGCACCAGCCGGTTGACGCCGGTGGCGGCGCCCAGGTCGGCCTGGATCCACTGCGGGAACGCGTTGTTCGGGCTCTCCCAGTAGGTGGCCGCGTTGCCGTCGTTGGCGTTGCCCGCGCCGTACACGTCGGCGTGGCCGCTCTCGGTCATGGTCCGGCCGAGCGCCAGGTTGGTCGAGGAGGTGGCCGCGCCGTACACCTCCAGCTCGGCGAGCTGCGCCGCGGCCCAGCCGGTGTTCGCGGTGATCACGACCCGCAGGTAGCGGGCGTCGGTGGCGGTGAAGCCGAGCGTCACGGTGTTGCCGGCGGCCGGGCTGAACGGGCGGCCCGCCGCGGCGACGACTGTGGTGAAGCCGCTGCCGTCGGCGCTTGCCTGCACGGACAGCGTCTGGGTGCGCGCCTCCCAGGCGGCCGGGAGCTTCAGCACGACCTGGTCGACGGCGCGGCTGGTGCCGAGGTCGACCTGCGCCCACTGGGGCAGCGCGCCGCTGCTCTCCCAGTAGCTGCCCTGGTTGCCGTCGGTCAGGTTCGCCGCGACGTAGGGGCCGTTGACGCTGCTGGCGGTCGCGGTGCGCCCGGCGGCGAGGTTCGGGCCGCCGGCGGCGAGGGCCGGTGGGGCGGGGGCCGCGGTGACGACCAAGCCGACCGCGGCGAGCACCGCGACGATTCCGGTACGGAGTCTGGACATGGTGGACGGACACCTTCTTCCCGGGGGAGGTGGAGAGGCGTTCGGGGGTGGGGGTGCGGTGGTGCGGCGGGGACCGGGCCGGTCCCCGCCGCGCCGGGTCAGGAGGCGTACACCTCGAACTCGGACAGCTGGCCGGCCGGCCAGCCGGTGTTGCCGGTGAAGGTCAGCCGCACGAAGCGGCGGTCACCGGCGGGCAGCGCGATCGACACGCTGTTGCCGCCCGCCGGGTCGAACGTGTAGCCGGCCGCCGCCTTGAGGGCCGAGAACGACGAGCCGTCGGTGGAGCCGAGCACGGAGACGGTCTGGGTACGGGTCTGCCAGGCCGCCGACGGGGGCAGCTTCAGCACCACCCGGGCGACCGGCCGGGCGCTGCCCAGGTCGACTGTCACCGACTGAGGGAAGGCGTTGTTGGCGCTCTCCCAGTAGGTGTTCGCGTTGCCGTCGACGATGTTGGCGGCGCCGTACACGTCGGCGTGGCTGGTCTCCGCCACCGGCCGGCCCGCCGCAAGGTTCCCGGCCGGCGGCGCGGTGGTGGGCGGCGGCGTCGTGGCAGGCGGCGGTGTGGTGGTGCCGCCGCCGTACACCTCCAGTTCGGCGAGCTGACCCGCCGGCCAGCCGGTGTTGCCGGTGACTGTGACCCGGACGAACCGGCGGTCGCCGGACGGCAGCGCGATCGGCACGCTGTTGGCGGCGGCCGGGTCGAACACGCGGCCCGCCGACGCGGCGAGCGTGGTGTACGAGGAGCCGTCGGTGGAGCCCAGCACCGACAGCGTCTGGGTACGCCGTTCCCAGCCGGGCGGGAGCTTCAGCACCACCCGGTCGACGGTGCGGGACGCGCCGAGGTCGACGGTGAGCGACTGCGGGAACGCGTTGTTGGCGCTCTCCCAGTAGCTGGCCGGGTTGCCGTCGACGGCGTTGCCGGCGGCGTACGTCTGGGTGGTGCTGGTGGCGGTCGTCGGCCGGCCCAGCGCCAGGTTCCCGCCGGCCGGCGGCGGCGTTGTCGGCGGCGCGGTGGTCGGCGCTGCTGTCGTCGGCGCTGCCGTGGTCGGCGCCGGGCTGGTGGGCGGCGGGCTGGACGGGCCGTTGCCCCACTGCGGCTGCGGCCACGGCCCGCAGTACGGGGTGGGCGTGTACCAGCCGGAGTTGCCGGTGCCCTGGGTGATCTGGAAGCCGCTGCCGACGCAGTTGTGGATCGGGTTGGACTGGGCGATGCCGGTGGCCCGCACGTTGGTGAACCGGACCTGGCTGGGCGCCTGCACCTGGAGCGCGTACGTGCCCGCGCCGTCGATGCGCACGTTGTCGAACGAGATGCCGCTGGTCTGCCCCTCGATCCAGTGCAGCGCCGCGTACGAGCTGTCCAGGATGTCGGTGTCGGTGACGTTGATCGTGGCGCCCTGGATCGGCTCGTTGAGCGCCGAGAACCAGATCGCGCCCACGCCGAACTGCCAGTTGTAGTCGGAGTTGCCGTTGCGGATCAGCGTGTTGCGGGCCACCGTGATGGTGCCGGACACGGCGGTCGGCCCGGTGACGCCCGGATAGCGGTTCGCCACGTGGATGCCGCCGCCGTTGGTGACCGAGTCGGCTGTGACGTTGTCGGCGATGGTGATGTCCCGCCCGCCGTACGTGACCAGGTGGTTGGCCAGGATCGTCACGCCGATGGTGTTGCGGGTGAAGGAGTTGCCGACGTTCGGCACGCTCTGCGCCCACATGGCCAGCGCGTCGTCACCGGTGTTGCGGACGAACGTGTTGGTGACTGTGGAGTTGGTGACGCCCCAGTGGAAGTTCACCCCGTCGGCGGTCTGGTCGAGGATCCGGCTGTTGCGGATGGTGAAGTTGTCCATCGGCCCGTCCATCCAGGCGCCGACCTTGGTGTGCTGCAACCACAGGTTGTCCACCACGGAGTTCGTCATCGCGCCGCCGATGGCGTTGACCTGGTCCTCGTCGACCCGTTCCCGGATGTCGCCGATGACGGCGAAGTCCCGCAGCGTGACGTTGCGGCTGGGCCCGCCGGCCTCGTGCGGGCGGATCTCGCCGGAGTAGCCGCCGCCCGGCACGTACTTGCCGTAGATGCCGGCGGCGCGTTTGCGGTCGGTGGGGTGCCGGCCGCCGAGCACCGAGTACCAGGGGCCGGCACCACGCAGCGTCACGCCGTCGACCACCACGTGGTCCCAGAGCGTGAACGTGCCGGCCGGGATCCACACCGCCCGGCCCTGTGCCTTGCCGGCGTCCACCGCGGCCTGGAACTTCGCCGTCGAGTCGGTGGCGCCGGTCGGGTCGGCGCCGAAGTCGGTCACCACGTCCAGCACGCCGGACGGCTTGGTGATCTGCGCCCCGACCAGCTCGAAGTCGGCCAGGTCGATGGTGAACGTGGGCGACTGGGCGGTCGAGGAGACCTGGAGGCGGATCTTCGTGCCGGCCGGGTACGTGGTGCCGAACATGGTCCGGGTCTCGTCGTAGAAGTGGTGCGGGTTGGTGTCGCCCGGGTTGTTGTTGAACGGGTAGCCGCCGTAGTACCAGCCGTACCGGGAGGTGACCGGCACCGACTTGACCAGCGTGCCGTTGGCGCGCAGGTCGATGGTGGCGTCGCGGCCGGTGCCGGCGGCGTTGTCCGGCAGGCTGTACCGGAACGTGACCGCGTTGGCCGGGGCGGTGAGCGTGAACTCGACGTACTCGCCGACGGCGTCGAGCGTGACCGCCTCCCGGCCGGACGCCTCGGACGGCAGCGTGCCGTAGCGCCGGTCGGGGCCGATCTTCGTGCCGGTGTGGGCGGCCTGCTCGGCCTCCTGCTCCCGGAACGGCACCGTGGCGCCGCGTCCGGTGATGTCGAACGGGGACAGTCCGGCGGCACGCGCCGGGGTGGCGGTCGTGGTGAGCGCCACGACGACGAGTGTCGAGGCGGCGAGCGCGGCGGCGGCGAGGGCGGCCACGCCGGTGCTGCGGCGGCGGTGCGCAGTGCGGTGCTCGGTGCGGTGCTCGGCCATGCGGGGTGTGCTCCCTTTCGTCGGTGGCCAGATCCCCCGTGCGGCGTTGCCTCTCCTTCCTCCTCCCCAGGTGTGTCGCGTGGTGGCGGCCGGGACGGGCCGCCGGTGTCGCGGCGCCGGCGGCGGGACGGGACCGCCGGCGCCGCGGTCAGGCCGATCGGGTACGCAGCCAGACCGCGGTGTCCGGTGGCAGCCGGTCGTCGTCGAGTGGGCCGCTGGCGAGCAGCAGCCGGTCGTGCGCGGGCAGCGGCACCGCTGCGTCGCCGAGGTTGACCAGGCAGGTGAAGCCGGGTTCGCGGGCGAACGCGAGCACGCCGTCCGGTGCGGGCAGCCAGGTGAGCGTGCCGTCGCCGAGCGCGGGTTCGGCGCGGCGCAGCGTCAGCGCGGCCCGGTACAGCTCCAGCATCGAGTGCGGATCGCCGGTCTGGGCGCGGACCGTGCGGTCCTTCCAGTCCGCCGGTTGCGGCAGCCACGGCGCGGCTGCGGCGCCGTCGGGGCTGAACCCGAACGGCGGGGTGTCGCCCTGCCAGGGCAGCGGCACCCGGCAGCCGTCGCGGCCGGGGTCGACCCGTCCGGACCGCTCCCACATCGGGTCCTGCCGCAACTCGTACGGGATGTCCTCGACCTCCCAGAGCCCCAGCTCCTCGCCCTGGTAGACGTAGGCGGCGCCGGGTAGTGCGAGCGACAGCAGCGCGGCGGCACGGGCCCGGCGGGTGCCCAGTTCCAGGTCGGTGGGGATGCCCTCGCGCTTGGCGGCGAAGCTGAACCGGGTGTCGGCGCGGCCGTACCGGGTGACGTGACGGGTGACGTCGTGGTTGGACAGCACCCAGGTGGCCGGCGCGCCGACCGGGGCGTGCGCGGCGAGCGTGCCGTCGATGCTCTCCCGCAGTGACGTGGCGTCCCAGGCGCAGCCGAGGAAGTCGAAGTTGAACGCGGTGTGCAGCTCGTCCGGGCGCAGGTAGTTCGCGAACCGCTGCCGGTCGGGCAACCACACCTCGCCGACCAGGGCCCGCCCGCCCGGGTACGAGTCGGCGATGCGCCGCCAGGCGCGGTACACGTCGTGCACGCCGTCCTGGTCGCGGAACGGGTGCGGTCGGTCCGGGTGCACCTCGGGCAGCGTGCCGTCCTTGACCAGCAGCCCGGCCGAGTCGATGCGGATGCCGTCCACGCCCCTGTCGAACCAGAAGCGCAGGATGTCCTCGAACTCGGCGCGGACCCGGGGGTGGTCCCAGTTGAAGTCGGGTTGCTGCGGGGCGAACAGGTGCAGGTACCAGTCGCCGGGGGTGCCGTCCGGGTCGGTGGTGCGGGTCCAGGTGGGGCCGCCGAACTCGCCGGTCCAGTCGGTGGGCGGCAGGTCGCCACCCGGTCCCCGGCCGGCGCGGAACCAGAACAGGTCCCGCTCGGGCGCGCCCGGCCCGCCGGCGAGCGCGGCCCGGAACCAGGGGTGCGCGTCGGAGCAGTGGTTGGGCACCACGTCGACGATGCTGCGGATGCCGAGCGCGTGCGCCTCCGCGATCAGCGCCTCCACCTCGGCGAGGGTGCCGAAGACCGGGTCGATGTCGCGGTAGTCGGACACGTCGTAGCCGGCGTCGGCCATCGGCGACGGGTACCAGGGGCTGAACCAGATGGCGTCGACGCCGAGCGCGGCGAGGTGATCCAGGCGGGACCGGATGCCGGCGACGTCGCCGATCCCGTCGCCGTCGCCGTCGGCGAAGCTGCGCGGATAGACCTGGTAGATCACCGCGGAGCGCCACCACGGGCTGTTGTCGGCCATGGACACGGGCACCTGCTTTCTGCGGGTCGGTTCTGCTGCGGCGGGCTCGCGGCCCGGGTGCGGGCGGTGGCGCGGGGTCAGCCCTTGAGGCCGCCTGTGGTCAGGCCGGACATGATGTTGCGCTGGAAGATCAGGAACAGCACGACTGTGGGGATCGCGGCGATCACCGACGCGGCGATGACCACGTTCATCGGGGTGCCGCCGGCGAAGGCGTAGATGCCGACGCTGACGGTCCGCGTCTCCGGCGACGGCATGACCAGCTTCGGCCAGAGGAAGTCCTTCCAGACCGCCGTCACCGCGAAGATCGCCACGACGCCGAGGATCGGGCGGGACATCGGCAGGACGATCGACCAGAGCGTGCGCAGCGGGGTGGCGCCGTCCATCACGGCGGCTGCCATCAGGTCCTCCGGGATCGAGTCGAAGAACCGTTTCAGCAGGAAGATGTTGAACGCGTTCGCCACCAGCGGCAGCCAGATCGCGAACGGCGAGTCGAGCAGGTTGACGTGCACGATCGGCAGGTCGATCACCGTGACGTACTGCGGGACGATCAGCACCATCGCCGGGATCATCAGCGTCGCCAGCATCATGCCGAGGATCAGCTTGCCCAGCACCGGGCGCAGCTTCGACAACGCGTACGCCGCCGCGGTGTCGAAGACGAGCTGGAACACCACCGCGCCGGTGGCGTAGTAGAACGTGTTGAACAGCAGCTTCGCGAGATCCAGGTTGTTCCAGGCGTCGACGTAGTTGCCCGGCTGCGGGTCGCGCGGGAACAGCGACGGCGGCGTCTGGGCGATCTCCTGGCCGGACTTCAGCGCGCCGGTGACCATCCAGTACAGCGGGCCGAGGAACACCAGCGTGAACCCGGCCACGACCACGGAGAGCACGACCCAGTAGAGGACGCGGCCGCGACCGCGCCGCAGCTGGGCGTGGGAGATGAGGGTACGGGTGGTGGGGTCGGCGGCCATGTCCTAGTCCTGTCTCGCGGTCAGTCGCAGGTAGACGGCGGAGAACCCGGCCAGCACCACCAGCATGATCACGCCGAGCGCGGCGGCGCCGTTGAGGTCGTTCTGGAAGAACCCGTGCTGGTAGATCAGGTACGCCACGGAGGTCGCCGAGTCCTGCGTACCGGCGCCGTTGGCGAGGATCAGCGGCTCGATGAACAGCTGCATGGTGGCGACGATCTGGAGCATCGCCAGCAGCGCGAGGATCAGCCGGGTCTGCGGGACCGTCACGTGCAGGATTCGCCGCCACACCCCGGCGCCGTCGATCTCGGCGGCCTCGTACAGCTCGCCGGGGATGTTCTGCAGCGCGGCCAGGTAGATCAGCACGGCGCCGCCCATGTTCATCCAGGTCGACGCGATCACCATGGCCGGCATCGTCATCGTGGGCGACTGCATCCACTCCGACGTGGGCAGTCCCAGCGCGGTGAGGATCGCGTTGAACAGCCCCGCCTCGCTCGGGTCGTACGCGTAGAACTTGAACAGGAACAGCGCGGACGCCGGCGGCAGCATCACCGGCAGGTAGACGAGCACCCGCAGGTAGCCCTTGGCGTGGCGCAGCTCGTTGAGCAGGATCGCCACGAAGAACGGCACCAGGTAGCCGAGGACGAGCGCCAGGCCGGTGAAGACGAACGTGTTCTTCCAGGCGGTCCAGAAGCTCGGATCGGCGATGATCCGGCTGTAGTTGTCCCAGCCCACCCAGGTGGTCTCACCGCGGCGGGTGCGCTGGAAGCTCATCACGACGCCGCGGACCATCGGGTACCAGGAGAAGACGGCGAAGCAGACGACAGCGCCGATGAGGAACGCGTGCCCGGTGAGGTTGTCCCGGACCTTGCGGCCGAGTCCGGCGCGGCGTCCGGCGGTACGCGACGGCGTCGGCGCGGCGGGGCCGGGACGGCGGGTGGCACCGGGGGCGGTGGTGAGCGCCAAGGCGACTCCTGCGGTGCTCGGGGAGGTGGGGCCGGTGCGCCGGCCCCACCTCCGGTCGGGTCAGCTCTGCGCGGCCAGAAGCTGGTTGACCTTGTCCTCGGCGGTCTTGAGCAGCGCGTCGATGTTCGCGTTCGGGTTGGTCAGCACCCCGGACATCGCGGCGTCGAGCACCGCGTAGACGGCCTGGGCGTTGCGCGGCTCCCCCTTGATCGGCACCGGGTTGGCCTCGAAGACCGCGAAGTTGGTGGTGTCCACGTTCGCGTTGGCCTTGCGCAGCTCCAGTTCCTGCTTCTGCGCGTCGCTGCCGTTCGTGAACAGCAGCGGCTGGGGCAGGCCGACCGGGTAGTTCTGCGGCTTGGCGCGCACGTAGTCGAACTGGCCCTTGCCAGGGGTCAGCTTCTGGTAGGCGAGCCACTTCAGACCGGCCTTGACCTGCTCCGGGCTCAGGCCCTTCTTGAAGAAGTAACCCTCGCCGCCGCCGAGCGTGGCCTTGGCCGGCCCGTCCTGGCCGGGCAGCGGACCCATCGCCCAGTCCTGGTACTTGCCCTGGAACTGGCTCACGATCGCCTGGGTCGCGTCCGGCGCGCCGATGAACATGCCGACCTTGCCGGCGCCGGCGTTGGTGAGCAGGTCACCCCACTGGAGCAGCTGCCGGCTGCCCATGCTGTTGTCGCCGTACCGCATGTCCTTGAGGTTCTGCAGGACCTGCTTGCCCATCGCGTTGTTGAAGTCGGCCTTCTTGCCGTCGGCGCTGAGCACCTGGCCGCCCTGGGAGTAGAGCAGCGAGGTGAAGTGCCAGCCGCCGGTGTTGCCGGCGCTGTACTCGGCGTACCCGGCGATGCCGTCGCCGAGCGCGGAGATCTTCTTGGCCGCGGCCCGCACCTCGGGCCAGGTCTTCGGCGGGTTGTTCACGTCGAGCCCGGCCCGCTGGAACAGCGCCTTGTTGTAGATCAGGCCCATCGAGTAGTTCTTCACCGGTACGGCGTAGAGCTTGCCGCCGTCGGTGAAGACCTCCTTCAGCGCCGGGTCGACGCTGTCCCAGGTGGGGATGGTGTCCTTGGTGGCGTACTGGCCGATGTCCATCGCCTGACCGGAGTCCAGCACCTGCTGGAGGTCGGTCATGTAGCCGTAGAACACGTCGGTGACGGTGCCGCCGGCGAGGCGGGCGGTGAAGTCCGGCGGGTTGTTGCACTGCTCGCCGACGCTGACGCTCTTGACGACGATGTCCGGGTTCTGCCGCTGGAACTCGGCGACGTCGTCGTTCCAGTTCTTCAGCAGTTCCTTCTGCGCGCCGACCGGCTGGCAGTCGACGGTGATGGTGACCTTGCCGCCGGCGTCGCTGCTGTCGTCGCTCTTGGTGGAGCACGCCGCAAGGCTGAGCCCGAGGCCGGCCGCGAGCGCGAGCGCCGCGACCTTCCGATACTGCGGTACGGACATCTGTCCATCCCTTCGGGAACGGGTGTATCCATGGCCTTCACTGATGTGCGGTGACCGCGCGGCTGCCCTCAGGTGGTGGAACGGCAACCGGCGCGCGCCCTGCCTCCGGAAACCGCGCCCCGGGTCAGGTGTGAGTGGAGTCACTGTAGCGACGCGAACCGAACCCAGCAAGATGCGAACGCGAGAATGCAAGAACTCGACTGCGGCGCGGCCCGTCGGTCGGTCTTGGAGTTGTGGCACCTCAGATAATGGAAGTAGGCCGCATTCCGGGCGCGCCATTACTCCAAGATCGACGGACGTGGCGAGGCGCCGCGCGGCAGGGCGAGGCGGCGGAAGCCGCCGGGGGTCAGCGGCGAGGGGCGGGGGCGGTGGAGCCGCGTACTACCAGCTCGGGCTCGAACAGCAGCTCGTCGTGCAGCACGCCGGCGCCCTCGATCTGGGTCACCAGGAGGTCCACAGCGGCCTGGCCCATCGTCTCGATCGGCTGCCGCACAGTGGTCAGCGGCGGATCGGTGCAGGTCATGAACGCCGAGTCGTCGAAGCCGACCACCGAGACGTCGGCCGGTACGGCGCAGCCCAGGCGGCGGGCGGCCCGGATGGTGCCCAGCGCCAGCACGTCGCTGGCGCAGACGATCCCTGTCGCACCGCGCTCGATCAGCTTCGTGGCCGCGACCCGCGCCCCCTCCATGGAGAAGCTGGACCGCTCCACCAGGGACCGGTCCTCGCCCCAGCCGGCGGCCCGGACCATGGCGTCGAGCTTGCGGCGCGAGGGCACGTGGTCGGCCGGGCCGAGCACCATGCCGATCCGCTCGTGGCCGAGGGAGCGCAGGTGCCCGTACGCCTGCTCGACGGCGACCGCGTCGTCCGTGGACACCCGTGGGAAGCCCAGCTCCTCGACGCCGGCGTTGACGAGCACCACGGGCAGGCCGCGGTCGGTCAGGCGCCGGTAGTGCTCGTGCGAGGCGTCGGCGAGGGCGTACGAGCCACCGGCGAAGATGACGCCGCTGACCTGGTGGTCGAGCAGCATCTCCACGTATCCGGACTCCGGCACGCCGCCGATGGTGCGGGCGCAGAGCGCCGGGGTGAAGCCGCGCTGGGCGAGGGAGCCGGTGACCACCTCGGCCAGGGCCGGGAAGATCGGGTTCTGCAACTCCGGCAGGACCAGGCCGACCAGGCGGGCACGCTCGCCGCGCAGTTTCGTCGGGCGCTCGTATCCGAGCACGTCGAGGGCGGTCAGCACGGCGGTCCGGGTCGCCTCGGACACGCCGCCGCGGCCGTTGAGCACCCGGCTCACG
Source organism: Micromonospora globosa (assembly GCF_000717585.1). Taxonomy (NCBI): domain Bacteria; kingdom Bacillati; phylum Actinomycetota; class Actinomycetes; order Micromonosporales; family Micromonosporaceae; genus Micromonospora; species Micromonospora globosa. The sequence continues at coordinate 2,405 of NZ_JNZR01000052.1, read as the reverse complement.
GTCGCCTCGCTGACGCCCGCCTTGCGGGCCACCTCGGTCAGGCGCTTCGTCACGGCGGCAATCGTACGTCGGATTCTTGCAAGAAATGAACAGCTGAAGTGGTCGGTTCTTGCCGCGTGCGGAGGCAGGCGGTCCGAAAGATGCGAGCAGATTGATGCTTGAAAGGCAACAGAGCACCGGAATAACATGAGGAACCTTGTCGATGGCCTGCGCCGCCGAGGCCACCCGTCCCCCCCGAGAAAGTGGGTGCTCCGATGTCGCGGAGCGTGCCGAGGATCCTCGCGGCGGCGCTCGTCGCCGCCGCCCTGCTCGTACCGCCCGGTGCCGCCACTGCGGGCCCGCCGCGCGGACCGGCTCCCGTGGTGACCCGCGCCGGGCTGGACCCCGCGCTCGTGGCCGGTCGCGGTGCGACTGTGGACTACGTCGAACAGGAGGCGGAACACGGCCGGACCACCGGCGCCGTGATCGGGCCGGACCGGTCGGCGTACACACTCGCCGGTGAGGCGTCCGGCCGCCGGGCCGTACGCCTGCTGCCCGGCCAGTACGTCGAACTCACGCTCCCCCGGGCCACGAACGCGCTGACCGTGCGCTACAGCATCCCGGACGCGCCGGGCGGCGGCGGGATCACCGCGCCGCTGCGGGTGTCAGTCGGGCACGCGCCCGCCCGCACCATGACGTTGACCTCGCAGTACGCCTGGCTCTACAACCAGTACCCGTTCACAAACGATCCCGGCGCCGACCTGCTGCACCCGGACTGGTGGATCACCGAGTGCTCCTGCGTCCCGGCCGCCACCACGCCCGCGCCGGTGATCAGCAAGCCGTTCCGGCCGCACCACTTCTACGACGAGCAGCGCCTGCTGCTCGGCCGTACCCATCGGGCCGGCGAGGTGGTCCGGCTGACCGCGCCGCGCGGCACGGCCGCCGCGTGGACGGTGATCGACCTGGTGGACGCGCATCTGGTCGCCCCGCCCCGCGTGGTCCCCCGCGCGGTGAACGCGCTGTCCTTCGGCGCCGACCCGACCGGCCGCCGGGAGTCCGCCGACGCGTTCGACCGCGCGATCGCGTACGCCCGCCGGGTGGACCGCCCGCTCTACCTGCCGCCGGGCACCTACCAGGTCAACCGGCACATAATCGTCGACGACGTGACGATCGCCGGGGCCGGGAGCTGGTACACGATCGTGCGTGGGCGCGAGGTCGCCCTGGACACCCCGGCGCCCGACGGCTCCCGCCACACGGGCGTCGGCTTCTACGGCCGCGACGCCGCCGACGGCGGCAGCAGCGACGTGCACCTGTCCGGTTTCGCGATCGAGGGCGACGTGCGGGAGCGGATCGACACCGACCAGGTGAACGCCGTCGGCGGGGCGCTGAACCACAGCACCATCGACGGCCTCTACCTGCACCACACGAAGGTCGGCATGTGGTTCGACGGGCCGATGACCGGCCTGCGGGTCACGAACACGGTGATCGCCGACCAGATCGCCGACGGGCTGAACTTCCACACCGGCGTCACGCACTCGTCGGTGACGAACTCGGTGGTCCGCAACAGCGGCGACGACGCGCTGGCGATGTGGTCGGAGGGTACGGCGAACGCGTCGAACACGTTCGCCTACAACACGGTGCAGTCGCCGGTGCTCGCCAACGGCATCGCGCTGTACGGCGGCGCCGACCTGACCGTCGCGCACAACCTGATCGCCGACCCGGTACGCGAGGGCAGCGCGATCCAGGTGGGCTCCCGGTTCGGGGCCGAGCCGTTCACCGGCCGACTGCGGATCACCGGCAACACCACTGTGCGGGCCGGCACGTACGACCTGAACTGGAACATCGGCCTCGGCGCGATCTGGTTCTACGCGCTGGACCGCAGCATCGACGCCGCGGACATCCAGGTGACCGGCGACGCGTACCTGGACAGCACCTACAACGCGATCATGCTGGTCAGCGACTGGCCGGTGAAGGACAGCGTCCGCATCGACAACGTCCGCTTCCGCGACATCCGGGTCGACGGCACCGGCACGTCGGTGGTCAGCGCGCGTACGGCGGGCGGGGCGAGCTTCGCGAACGTCGACGCCCGCAACGTGGGCGCGGTCGGCGTCAACAACTGCGGGTCGTTCCACTTCACACCCGCCGGGTCGGAGTTCGCCCTGACCGATCTGGGTGGCAACGACGGCGGGTGGCTGGCCCCGTGGCTGCTGCCGAACACCATCACCTGCGACGACCGGCCGCCGGTGGTGCCGCCGCCCCCGCCCTCGCGCTGGTGACACGACGCGACCCCCGCCGGACGGGCCGGCGGGGGTCGCGTCAAGGGTCGATCAGGCCTCGGTGAGCTGGCCGCGCAGCTTGGTCAGGGCGCGGGCGAGCAGCCGGGACACGTGCATCTGGGAGACACCGACCCGGGCGGCGATCTCGCT
>NZ_JNZR01000051.1:0-25003 GCF_000717585.1 Micromonospora globosa | reverse complement strand
GTCGTCCTTGCAGGGGACCTCGCGGGTCTTGCCGTGGTCGTCCTTGCCGTCCTTGCCCCACTCGCCCTTGTCCGGGCCCCACTCGCCGCGGTCGCGGCCGTCCTTGCCGTATCCGTCCTCGCCCTTCTCGCCGCCCTTCCCGCCCTCGGCGCGGGAGTCGTCGCTGGCGTTCTGCGGCGCGGCGGCGTGGTTCTCCGCCACCGGTTCGGTGCCGGACTTGTCGTCGCGGGCGGCGAGACCGCCGAGTGCCGCCAGCCCGACGACGCCGGTCAGCCCGGCCACGCCGGTGGCGACCCAGAGCGCCCGCCGCTTGCTCGTCCGCGGCGGGGGCGCCATCGGCGCGCCGCCGTCGGGTGTCGTTACGTCGTTCGACATGAGAGCCCTTTCGGTTCTTCCCAAACGGGTCGCACCGCCCCAGGCCGGGCGACCAGCTACAAACCGGTTGTAGCCTCTGATCAGCACCGTATGAGAAGGTTCCTCGCGAGGAAGACTTATCCGAAAAAAGCCCGCATTCCTCCCACGAACGGCGGTCGGTGACCAACCACGTGAGCGGTACGGGAACGGCCCGGTACGGCGGCGGGCCCCACCACCTGCCGGAAAGGCGCGGTGGTGGGGCCCGAGGGAGTTCGCGGCCGCGGGGGATCAGCCAGGCAGGCGGGGGCCCGCCTCACGCTGCTCGGCCAGCCAGGTCTCCACCTCGGCGGAGGCGCGCGGCAGCCCGGCCGACATGTTCACCGGGCCGTCGGCGGTGACCAGGATGTCGTCCTCGATCCGCACGCCGACGCCCCGCAACTCCTCCGGGACCAGCTCGTCCTCCGGCTGGAAGTAGAGCCCCGGCTCGACGGTGAGCACGTACCCCTCGCCGAGCGGCCCCTCGCGGTAGGTCTCCTTGCGGGCGTTGGCGCAGTCGTGCACGTCGATGCCGAGCATGTGACTGGTGCCGTGCAGCGTCCACCGCCGGTAGACCGTGGAGGCCGGGTCCATCGCCTCGTCCACGCTGACCGGCAGCAGCCCGAGATCCTTCAACGCCTCGGCCAGCACCCGCATGGAGGCGAGGTGCACGTCCCGGAACGCCACGCCGGGCCGGCACATCTCGATGCCGGCCTGCTGCGCGGCGTACACCGCGTCGTAGACCTGACGCTGCAACGGCGTGAACCGGCCGTCGACCGGGAGCACCCGGGTCACGTCGGCGGTGTAGAGGTTGCGGTTCTCCACGCCCATGTCCATCAGCAGCAGCTCACCCGGACGGGTGGCGCCGTGGTTGTGCACCCAGTGCAGGATCGTGGCGTGCTCGCCGGCCCCGACGATCGAGCCATAGCCGACGTCGTTGCCGTCGTGCCGGGCACGCAGCGCGAAGACGCCCTCCAGCAGCCGCTCGGAGACCCCGCGGTCGGCGGGCAGTGCCCGCGCCACGTCCTCGAAGCCGCGCACCGTCGCGTCGCACGCCTCCTGGAGCTGCGCGATCTCCCACTCGTCCTTGACCAGCTTCAGCTCGGCGATCGCGATCGCCAGCTCCCGGTCGCGGCCGGGCTGCCCCTCGGCGCGCGCGCCGTCGTACTGACGCACCGCCGCGTCCACCCGGGCGTCGAAACCGCGGAGCACACGGGTACGCCCCGGCGCCAGCTCGGCCAGCGCGGCGTCCAGCTCGCTCAGGTCGGCCGTCGGCAGCCCCAGCTCGGTCGACTTCTCCCGCAGCGTCGGCCGGCGGCCCACCCACAGCTCGCCGTGGCGGCTGCGGAAGAACTCGTCGGTCGCCCGGGACGACCGGGGCCGCATGAACAGCGTGGCCTCGCCGCCCGGCCGCAGCACGAGGACGCTGTCCGGCTCTAGGTCGCCGGTCAGGTACGCGAAGTCGCTGCCCGGCCGGAACCGGTGGTCGGTGTCGTTGGCGCGTACCTTCTCGTTGCCGGTGGGGATGACCAGCGTCTCGCCCGGGAAGGCCTCGGCTAGCGCGGCCCGGCGCTTGGCGTGGTTGGGCACCTCTGCGCGCGGTGTGACCGGCAGTTCGGTGTCCCGCCAGCCCTGCCGCATGAACGACAGGAACGCCTCCGGGAAATCCGGGTCGTGCGACTCCGTGCCGTCCGCCGCCTTGCCCTGCCCGGTCCGCTCCTCGGCCATGATCCGCCCCTCCCTGAGCCTCGTCGCTGGTCCCGACGGTACCGCGCGCACGACAGCGGGAGGTGCCTGCGGTGCCGCGACGGTGGCTTCCGGCGCGTGGAAAGATGGCGGCCATGTGCGGACTCCTGGCCTTCTTCAGCGCGCGCGGCGACGCCGCCGCCCACCGCGACAACATCGCCGGCGCACTGGAGTGCCTGCACCACCGCGGCCCGGACGAGACAGGGGTCGAGGTGGTCGGCGACGCCTCCGGCCGGTACGCGGACGGCGTGTTCGCGCACAAGCGCCTGGCGATCATCGACGTGGCGCTGAGCCACGAGCCCCTGCCGTACGCGGGCGGGCGGTACCTGCTCACCTTCAACGGCGAGATCTACAACTACATCGAGCTGCGCGAGGAGCTGATCCGCGACTACGGCGCCCAGTTCGCCACCAACGGCGACGGCGAGGTGATCGTCGCCGGCTACCACTACTGGGGTGAGCAGGTGCTCACCAAGCTGCGCGGCATGTTCGCGTTCGTGATCTGGGACCGGCAGGAGCGGCGGGCCTTCGGCGCGCGGGACTACTTCGGCATCAAGCCGCTGCACTACCTGGAGACACAGGACGGCCTCTACCTCGCCTCGGAGAAGAAGGCGCTGCTGCCGTTCGCGCACTCGGCGTACCAGGGCGACGCTGGTATCGACACCGCGAACCTGAGCCACTACCTGACGCTGCAGTACGTGCCCGAGCCGGGCACCCTGCACAAGGGGATCAGCCGGATCGGCTCGGGGGAGTACCTGACCTGGACCCCTGGCGGCCGGATCGAGGTGCGCCGCTGGTACCGCCCGGTGTTCCGGCCGGCCCCGGTCTCCGACGAGCAGCGGCTCTACCACGACATCCGGGAGACGCTGCGCGAGAGCGTACGGATGCACATGCGCTCGGACGTGCCGGTCGGCTCGTTCCTGTCCAGCGGCATCGACTCCACAGCGGTGGTGGCGCTGGCCCGCGAGTTCAACCCGAACATCCTCACCTTCACGGTCGGCTACGACGTGCCCGGCTACTCCGAGATCGACGTGGCCCAGGACTCGGCCCGGCACCTCGACGTGACCACCATCCCGACCAAGATCGGGCCGCAGGACATGATCGACGCGCTGCCGAAGATCGTCTGGCACCTGGACGACCCGGTCGCCGACCCGGCGCTGGTGCCGCTGTACTTCGTGGCGAAGAAGGCCGCCGAGCACGTCACAGTGGTGCTCTCCGGCGAGGGCGCGGACGAGTTCTTCGGCGGCTACACGATCTACCGGGAGCCGCTGTCGCTCAACGCGGTCAACAGCCTGCCCGACGGTGTGCAGAAGGGCCTGCGCGCCGTGTCCAAGGCGATCCCGCAGGGCGTCAAGGGCAAGAGCTTCCTGGAGCGCGGCACCACCCCGATCGAGGAGCGCTACTACGGCAACGCCCGGATGTTCACCGAGGAGGAGAAGCAGCACCTGCTGCGCCGCTACGACCCCTCGGTGCGCTACACGGACGTGACCGCGCCGATCTACGCCGAGTGCACCGAGCTGGACGACGTCACCAAGATGCAGTACGTCGACCTCTACACCTGGCTGCGCGGCGACATCCTGGTCAAGGCCGACCGGATCTCGATGGCGCACTCGCTGGAGGTGCGGGTGCCGTTCCTGGACCGGGAGGTGTTCAACGTCGCCGCCGGCATCCCGGTCGACCTGAAGCTGCCGCCCCGCTCCGAGGCCACCAAGTACGCGATGCGCCAGGCGCTCCAGGGCGTCGTGCCGCCGGCCATCGTCAACCGCAAGAAGCTGGGCTTCCCGACCCCGACCCGGGTCTGGCTGCGCGGCGAGATGTACGAGTGGGCGCGGCACGTGCTGGCCACCTCGGGCGCGGGCGACCTGATCGACCTGTCGTACGCGATGCGCCTGCTCGACGAGCACAAGCGGGAGGAGGCCGACCACTCCCGCAAGGTGTGGACCGTGCTGATCTTCTGCATCTGGCACGCCATCTTCGTGGCCAAGACGCTCGACCCGGGCATCCAGCGCAACCAGTCCGCGCTGCTCACCAAGCCGGTCGTCGGCAGCATGGTCCGCTGACCCGCCAGACATGACAGGGCCCCCGGGGTACGCCCCCGGGGGCCCTTCCCGCTACGGGATCACCTGCCGGTGCAGGTGACCGTCGGCAGGGAGTTGGTGCCGGAGAAGTTCGCGGTGAAGCCGAACGTCGTGGTGCCCTCCGGCGGGACGCTGCCGTTGTAGGCGGCGTTGGAGACGCTCACCGACGCCCCGCTGCCGCTCAACGTGCCGTTCCACACCTGGTTGATGGTCTGACCGCTGGGCCAGGTCCAGTTCGCGGTCCACCCGGAGTACGTCCGGGTGCTGTGGTTCATGATCGTCACTTCGCCCTGGAAGCCGCCGTTCCAGGCGCTGACCACCTTGTACACCGCCATGCAGGTGCCGGACGGCATGGTCGGGCTCGTCGTCGGCGCGGGCGTGGTCGGGGCCGGGGTGGTCGGCGCGGGCGTCGTCGGGGCGGGCGTGGTCGGCGCCGGGGTGGTCGGGCCGGGGCTGCCGCCCGAGCCGATCCCGGTCACCTCGCCGTTGCCCCCGTCGAACGTCACGTCGGAGCAGCCGAAGAAGTTCTCCTGGCTGTCCGAGCGGACCCAGCGCGAGTAGATGATGTGCCGGCCGCTCTTGTTCGACGGCAGGTTACCGGTGAAGTAGTAGTGACCGTCGTTGGTGCCGACCGCGCCGCGCTGCGGCGGGTTGGTCACCTGCAGGAACGGCTGCTCCTCCAGGTCGCTCCAGGCCAGCGGCCGGTTCGGGCTCCAGCTGTCCTTGGTCACGTAGAAGTAGAACGTGCCCGGGTGGTGGGCCCAGTTGCTGTACCGGAACTCCATCGACCGGCCCGCCGTCAGGTGAGTGATCGGCCAGTCGTTGCGCGCCGCGTCGTACCCGCTGAAGCCGGGGTTGCCGCCGCTGCACAGCTTGCCGTCGGGGATGAACCCGACGGTCCGCCCGCCGGCGTCGGAGCGCAGCACGCTGAACCAGTTGTACAGCGAGTTCGCCCCGTTCGCGGCCACCGCCGACGAGCAGGCGGGGTTGTTCGGCCGGATCTCACCGGTTCCGGTGAGGCCGTCCTTCCAGCACAGGTAGGTGCGGGCGCCCGGCGTCATGGCCGCGCCGTGCGCGGCCGCCGGTCCGGAGTTGGTGGCCAGGGCGAACGCGCCCAGGGCCAGGGTGGCGGCCGCGGTGAGCAACGCGGCCGTACGGGATCGGTGCACGGGGATCTCCTGACTCGCGGAGCGTGGCCCGGTTCGGCCCGCCCCGCTGCGACGAGCGGATGCGACGATCGCGGTGCCCGCGCCCGGTCGGCGTGCGGCCGGGGCCGTCGGCGGGCGCGCACCGCCTGCGGTCCGTTGCCACGGACCGTGGATGCCCTCGCGTCGGCTCGACCCGGCGGCCGGCGACGCGGCAGCCCCCCGCGTCGTTACCCGGCATCGCCATCCCACCACGTCCGGACGCCGCCCGCAATAGGTGCTGCTCGATGTCCGGGTCGCGGCGCGCCGCGACCCCGCCATGCGCCAGGATCGGGGGAGGACGACGAGGGGAGCCAGGATGGGGTACGCGGTGGTGCTCGGCGAGGCGCTGGTGGACCTGCTCGACGCCGAGCACGACGGAGAACCCGTCTACCGGCAGGCGATCGGCGGCGGCCCGCTCAACGTGGCGGTGGCGATCGCCCGGCTCGGCGGAGACGCGCGGTTCGTCGGATCGCTCGGCGACGACGCGCTGGCCGGGCGGATCCGCGCGTTCCTCACCGACGCGGGTGTGGACGTGAGCGGGACTGTCACGGTGCCGGCGCCCACAGCGCTCGCCGTGGCGACGTTCGCCGGCGCGGAGCCGGACTTCCGCTTCTACGGCGAACCCCGCTCGTACGCGCTGCTCGGCCCGGACGACCTGGACGTGGCGCTGGTCGAGGGCGCGGACGTGCTCTACTGCGGCTCGATCGTGCTGCTCGACCCGCCGGTGCTGGCCGCCGCCCGGCGCGCCTGGTCGATCGCGGGCGCGCTGCGGGTGTTCGACCCGAACGTGCGGCCCCGCCTGCTCACCACGCCGGGCGCGCTGGACGGGCTGCGGGCGGTGGTCGCCGAGTTCGCGGCCGCCGCGCACCTGGTGAAGCTCAGCAGCGCCGACGCGCGGCTGCTCTACCCGGACGAGCCGGTTGAGGGCGTCGCCGCGTACCTGCGGGAACTGGGCGCGAGCACCGTCGTGGTCACGCTCGGCGCGGACGGCGCCCTGGTCGCCGCCGCCGACGACGTGGTACGCGTGCCCGCGCCGAAGGTGGACGCGGTGGACGCCACCGGCGCGGGCGACTCGGTCATGGGCGCGCTGGTGGCCGACCTGCTGGCCGCCGGCGAGCCGGCCGACCCGGCCGGGTGGCGGGAGCGGGTCGCGTTCGCGCTGCGGGTGGCGGCGGTGGTGTGCGAGTCACCGGGCGGCGCCACCGCCATGCCCACCCGCACCGCGGTCGAAGCCCGCTTCGCGTGAAAGGAAGGGCCCCTTCTTAACGCCTCCGGTAGAGGAGGGGCCCCTTCTTAACACCCGCCCCCACGCGCGGAGGCCGGCGTCACGCGCGGAGGGCGAGCTCAGGCGCGCGGACGGGTCATCGTCAGGACGGCGGTCAGGGACAGGAACGCGGCGCCGGCCAGGACCACAGCCATCGGCAGCGCGCTGCCCTCGCCGCCGAGCCCGACCAGCGGCGCGGCGAGCGCGCCGACCACCGACTGGATGCCGCCCATCAGCGCCGCAGCGGTGCCCGCGTGCCGGGCGTGCGCGTCCAGCGCCAGCGCGGTGCTGTTCGGCATCACCATGCCGAGCGAGCCGACGAAGGCGAACAGCGCCACCGCCGTCACGGCCAGGCTGCCGGCCAGCGCGCCGCTCAGCACGCCGAGCGCGGTGACCAGGCCGACCACGAGCGTGGTGACCAGCAGCCGGCGCGGCGTGAACCGGTCGAGCAGCCGGGCGTTGGCCTGCCCGACCGCGACCAGGGCGAGCGCGTTGACGCCGAAGATCACGCTGAACACGGCCGCGGAGACGCCGAAGACGTCCTGGAACACGAACGACGACCCGGAGATGTACGCGAACAGCCCGGCGAACGCGAAGCCCTGCGTCAGCGCGTACCCGAGATAGACCCGGTCGGCGAGCAGCGACCGCATGGTCCGGACGGTGGCCCCCAGGCCACCGGTGCTGCGGCGCTCGGCCGGCAGCGTCTCCGGCAGGCGCAGCGCGACGGCCACGGCGAGCACCGCCCCGATGACGGCGAGCGCCACGAAGACCGCCCGCCACGAGCCGAACCGCAGCACCAGGCTGCCCACGCCCGGCGCCGCCACCGGTGCCACGCCGAAGACCAGGGTGAGCCGGGAGAAGTACTTCGCGGCGTCCCGTCCCGAGTAGAGGTCGCGGACCACCGCGCGGGCGACCACCACGCCCATGCCGCCGGCGACGCCCTGGGCGAACCGCGCGGCGGCCAGCAGCGGGGCGTTCGGCGCCGCGGCGCACGCCAGCGCCAGCACGGTGTACGCGACCACGCCGACCAGCACCGGGCGGCGGCGCCCCCAGCGGTCACTGAGCGGACCGGTGACGAGCTGGCCCAGGGCGAGGCCGATCAGGCAGGTGGTCAGCGAGAGCTGGATGCCGGCCTGGTCGGCGCCGAGGTCGCGGGTCATGGCCGGGAACGCCGGCAGGTACATGTCCAGCGACAGCGGACCGATCGCGGTGAGCGTGCCGAGCAGCACCAGCAGCGTCACGCCGCCGGTGGACGCGGTGGTGCGGTCGGCGGCCGGGCGCGCGGCGGTCGGCGCGGCGTTGCTCACGAGTGGGTACCCCCTGGATCCGGTGCGTCCGGGTACCTTACATCTGTAGTCAGAACTATTGCGATGTGAGGCGGGTGACCCCGTGGCGACGAACGAGCAGGTCGCGCGCGTCGGAGCGGTCGTGGGGGAGCTGCACCGCCTCCTGCGCCGCCGGACCGGGGCGCGCGTCGGACGAGACCCGCTGCCCGAGGCGCAGGTGGAGTTGCTGCTGCTGGTCCGGGAGACGCCGGGGATCAGCGGCAAGGAGGTGGCCCGGCGCCTCTGCACCGCGCCCAACACGGTGAGCACGCTGGTCCGCGACCTCACCGACGCCGGGCTGCTGGCCCGTGACCGCGACCCCGGCGACCGCCGGGTGCTGCGGCTGCGCGTGACCGAGGCCGCCCGGGCCCGGATGGCCGACTACGAGACCAACCGCGCCGCGCTGCTCGACGAGGCACTGGCCGAGCTGGACCCGGCGGCGAGGGAGGCGATCCTGGCCGCCGCCCCGCACCTCGACGCGCTGCTCGGCGCACTGCGGGGCCATGCCCGGCCGGAACCGCCCGGACGGGCCCCCGGAAACCCGGTGGCCGTCGCGCCGTCCCGCCCCGCATGATCACCGGATGGCCCTGCACCAGGACGAGATACCCGTGGACGAGCAGGTCGTCCGGGCGCTGCTGGCCGACCAGCGCCCCGAGTGGGCCGCGCTGCCGCTGACGCCGGCCGGGGCCGGGACCGACAACACGATGTACCGCCTCGGCGCCGACCTGCTCGTCCGGCTGCCGCGCACCGCCGAGAAGGCCGGTGCCCTGCGCAAGGAACAGCAGTGGCTGCCCCGGCTCGCGCCGCTGCTGCCGTACCGGGTGCCGGAACCGGTGTACGCCGGCGTCCCGGCCGACGCCTTCCCGCTGCCGTGGTCGGTGCAGCGGTGGATACCGGGCGACGAGGTCCGGTCCGGCACGGTCGAGGACTGGGCCGCCCTCGGCGCCGACCTGGCCGTATTCGTCAGGCGCCTGCACGCGACCGACCTGCTCGGCGCGACCCGCGCGGGCCCGCTCAGCGGATACCGCGGCGGCAGCCTCCACCCCTGCGACGCCTGGATCTCCGCGGCGCTCGACGACTGCCGGAGCCGGATCGGCGACGAGACGGACGTCGACACCCTGGTCCGGCTCTGGCGGGACGCCCTCACCCTGCCCGAACCCGCCGGGCCGCACGTCTGGCTGCACGGCGACCTCAAGCCCACCAACCTGCTGGTGCACGGCGGACGGCTGCGGGCGGTCATCGACTTCGGCGGCCTGACCGTCGGGCACCCCGACGCGGAACACGCGCCGATCTGGGACCTTCCGCCGCGGGCCCGGCACGCCTACCGGGAGGCGCTCGGCGTGGACGACGTGACCTGGGCACGGGCCCGCGCCTGGGCGCTCGGGGTGGCGGCCAGCGGCGTCTCCTACTACTGGGACACGTTCCCGGCGTTCGTCGCCGAGTGCCGCAACCGTCTCCGCGAGATCCTCGCCGACGCCGGCTGAGCGCGGCCGCCGGTCAGGCCGTGCCGTCCAGCTCCGCGTAGCCGCGGCGGGCGGCGATCAGGCCCGGCCGGGCGCCGAACGGCGACTCGGCCGCCACCCGCTCCGGCGGGGCGCTGCCGGTGTGCCCGGCGCGGATCAGCCACGCCTGCCGCGCGAGCTGCGCGTGCTGCTCGCGGACGAAGTCCACGCCGACCGGCTCGCCGTGGCCGGGCACCACCACCGTCGCGGGCGTGGTCAGCCGCAGCAGGTCGGCCAGCGCGTCCGGCCACTTCAGGGGGTACGACTCCTCGAACGCCGGTGGCCCGCTCTGCTCCACCAGGTCGCCGGCGACCAGCACGTCCGCGTCGGGCACGTGCACCACCAGATCGGCGTCGGTGTGCCCGTGCCCGGGATGGCGCAGCACCACCCGCCGGCCGCCGACGTCGAGCACCGTCTCCTCGTGCACCTCGTGCGTCGGCGCCCGCAGTTCGGTCCGCGCCAGTTCCTCGGCCAGCGCCGGGTGCCCGGCACGCATCTCCTCGTACGCGGCGCGGCGCACCGCGTCGGACCGGTCCCGCAGCGCCGCCGCGGCCTGGGCCTGCGCGTAGATCGCCGTGTCCGGCCCGGCCAGCGTGGCGTTGCCGAAGCAGTGGTCGAAGTGGTGGTGCGTGTTCACGATCGTCCACGGGTACGGCGTCACCGCCCGCGCCGCCTCCGCCAGCTCCCGGGCCTGCCCGGCGGTCGAGAGCGTGTCGACGAGCAGCGCCGCGCCGTCACCGGCCACCAGCACGACGTTCACCGCGAGCGTCGGCTCGCGCAGCACGTGCACCCCGGCGGCGACCTCGGAGAACCCGGCCGTCATGACTGGCGCACGGCCCGCTCGACGAAGCGCTGCCGGTCGACGAGCACCCGCTCGACCCGGCCCTGCGCCGCCACGGTGGGCCCGTCGGTGACTGTCACGTCGAAGACGAGCCGCTTCCCGTCGACCTTCACCAGCTCGGCGTGGGCGGCCACGGTACGACCGACCGGCGTGGCCGCGCGGTGCTCCAGCTCCACCCGCACGCCGACAGTGGTCGACCCGGACGGCATCCGGGTCGCGGTGGCGGCCACCGTCGCGGCCTCGGCCAGCGCCAGCACCCGGGGTGTGCCGAGCACCGGCACGTCCCCCGAGCCGACCGCCTGCGCGGTGTCGGCGTCGGTCACTGTGAGCTCGACCCGGGCGGTCAGGCCCGGCGTGAAGGGCGACTCCGGCTGCTCCTGCATGCGGCCGAGCCTAGTGCAGCCGACCCGCGGCCGTCCGGCGTCCGGGCCGCCGCCGGTCCGGTCGCCACCGCCCGCCCGCGTGCCCGCCCGTCGCCCGCCGTTAACCTTGTCCGCGATGGCCGAGCTGACACAATCTCCGACCCCCGCCCCCGACGCGACCACCGAATCGCCCGACGGTGGGCGCCGCCGTGTGATCGCGATGACCATCTGGGGCGTCGCCTTCGTCGTCGCCTGGCTCGCCATCGGCCTGCCCACCGACCCGGCGTACGCGTTCCTGTGGATCTGGGCCGGCACCGTCGCGTGGAACTCGGCCCGCCCGTGGCGCAGCCACCTGCGCTTCGCCCGGGACTGGATCCCGGTGGTGCTGCTGCTCGCCGCGTACAACCTGTCCCGGGGGTTCGCCGACAACGGCGCCACCCCGCACGCGATGGAGCTGATCGTCGCCGACCGCTTCCTCACCGGGTGGCTGACCGGCGGCGAGGTGCCGACGATCTGGCTCCAGGAGCGCCTGTACGACGCGTCCGAGGTGCGCTGGTGGGACGTGCTGGTGAGCTGGATCTACTTCTCGCACTTCGTGGCGACGTTCGCCGCCGCCGCGGTGCTGTGGATGCGCAACCGGCGGCGCTGGATCGCGTACATGTCGCGCTGGGGCTTCCTGTGCGCGGCCGGCCTGGTCACCTACTTCGCCTACCCGGCCGCGCCGCCGTGGTGGGCGGCGCAGAACGGCCTGCTCACCGAGGTCGCGCGGATCTCCACCCGGGGGTGGAAGGAGATCGGCATGCACGGCGCGGGCAACCTGCTCAACGCCGGGCAGATCGCCTCCAACCCGGTGGCCGCGATGCCGTCGCTGCACACCGCGTTCGCGCTGTTCGTGGTGCTGTTCTTCATGCGGTCGGTGCGCAAGCGCTGGTGGCCGCTGATGCTGGCGTATCCGCTGGCCATGACGTTCACGCTGATGTACAGCGGCGAGCACTACCTGATCGACGTGCTGGTCGGCTGGGCGTACGTGGGCATGACGTTCCTGGTGGTCGGCCTGGCCGAGCGCTGGTGGGCGGCGCGGCAGGCCCGGCGTGCCGGTGAGCCCGCCGTCGCCGCAGGTGCCCCGTCCGCCGACGGCGACACCGCCGCCGACACCCCGGACCGCGCCGCCGACGACCGGGACGCGGTGCCCGCCGAGCGCCGGTAGGCCCCCCGCCGCCGTCACGGGCGGCCGGGTCGTCTGCGCGCCGCCGTGGTTCGCCGTGGCGTCGCGGCCGCCGGGGTCAGCGGCCGCTGTCGGTACGGCGGGCGGCGCGCGACCGCTCGGTCAGCTCCGCGGCCAGCTCCCACGCGTCGGCCAGATCCCGGTCGACAGCCGCCGCCCCGGCCCCACCGGCGGTGTCCGCGTGCACGGTGGCCAGTCGCAGCAGCCGCTGCACCGGGCCGCGGGTGACCCGCACGCTCTGGATCCGGGCGTACGGCACCAGCGTCAACTGCCTGGTCAGCAGCCCGGAGCGGGCCACGAAGACCCGCTCGTCGAGACCGGCGCCGACCACCTTGCGGCTCAGCGGGCGCAGCCACCGGGCCCGCGACGGGGGCGGTGTGGCGGGCAGCGCGTCCAGCCGTACGCCGGGCAGCACCTCCGCCACGACCATCGCGCCGGTGCCCGCGTCGCCGACCGGCAGCAGCCGGTCCGGGCGGTTGCGGTCGTCCGGCTCACCGGCCGAGTAGCCGGCCACCTCCAGCCGCAGCCGCAACCACCCCTTCATCCGCCAGAGCAGCGGCCAGGTCGCCCGTACGGTCTGCACCCGGTGCAGCGGCACGGTCTGCATCCGCGTCTCCAGCAGCCCGTTGTGCACGCGCAGCGTGCCGTCGTCCCGGTCGAGCCGGAAGCTCCAGTCGTCGAGCACCCGGCGGATCGGTTGCAGCACCACGCCCGCCATCGCGGTGAGCGTGCTCGCCACCGCGATGAACGACCACGAGCCCTCGGAGAGGAACTGGGCGCCGACGAACACCAGGCCCAACGGCAGCAGGAACGCCTGCGGCGTGAGCAACTGGCTGATCAGCAGGTCCTGGTTGCGTACCGCGTGCAGCCGGCGCCCTTCCGGCACGGGCGCGACCGGCGCGCCGGGCTCGGCTGCCGGAACCAGCGCCGGGGTGGAGCGACCGGCCACCGCGAGCAGACGCTGCCGCAGCGCGGTGGCCTCGGCGACGCTGAGGTAGGCCAGGGGCGCCTCGGTCTTGCCCCCGCCGACCACCTCCAGCCGCAGCTCGGCCAGGCCGGTGAGCTGGGCCAGCAGCGGCCGGACCACCTCCACCGCCTGCAACCGCTCCAGCGGGATGGCCCGGGTACGCCGCCACAGCAGGCCCTCGTAGACCCGCAGCTCGCGGCCCACCAGGTGGTAGCCGGTGTTCCACCAGCTCACCACCGACAGCACCGTGGCGCCGAGCACGAAGACGGTGACCAGCACCGCGAACCAGCCGAACCCGACCCGCGACAGCGTCGACCAGGAGAGCCCGGCGATCACCACGACCAGCGACTTCGCGCCGTGCAGCGCCGGGCTGAGCGGATGCAGCCGCTGCCGGGGCTCCTCACCACCGGCGGGCGGCCCGGCCGCCGGACCCCACGGTCCCGGGTACGGCGGCAGCGGCGCGGGCCACGGCCCGGGCGCCGCGTCGGGTCCGGGCGGCGGCCCGTACCCGGGTGCCGCCGAGCCGGGCGGCCCGTAGCCGGGTGGCGGTGCGTACCCGGGAGGTGGCCCGTACCCGGTCGGAGGTCCGTAGCCGGGCGGAGGCCCGTACCCGGACGGTGGTCCGGGGACGGGCGGCGGTCCGTATCCCGGCGCGGGCGGCCACGGATACCCGTTGGGCTGCTGACCCGGAGCCGGTGGCTGCGCCGCGTCGGCCGGCGTGGGCGGGCCGGGCGTCGGCTCGGGCCGGTCGTCGTGGGGCGGCGGGGCGCCGGAGTCGCTCCGTTCGCTCACAGGCCCTCCGCCCGGTCCTCGCCCAGAGCGGTCAGCCGGTCGCGCAGCCGGGACGCCTCGGCCGGACGCAGGCCGGGCACCCGCGCGTCGCTCGCGGCCGCGGCCGTATGCAATTGCACGGTGGCGAGGTCGAAGGCGCGCTCCAGCGGACCCGCGCTCACATCGACGAACTGCATCCGCGAGTACGGCACGATGGACAACCGCCGCACCAGCAGGCCGTGCCGCACGAGCAGATCGTCGTCGCGCTCGGCGTACCCCCAGGCGCGGACCGCCCGCACGATGGTGACCGACCGCCAGACGCCCATCAGCACCGCCACGCCGACGGCGGCGCCGAGCAGCCAGTGCCCGGACAGCGCCCAGGCCACGCCGAGCACCACGAGCGCCACGGCCAGCCCGATGCCGAGCCGGATCAGCTCCACCCAGATCAGGTCGCGGGAGATCGGCTGCCAGCGGACCGTGTCCGGCCAGGGCTCCAACGCGCTGCGCGAGGCGGGCGGGAGGCCGGCCGGGCCGTCACCGCTCACCGGGAGGACCTGCCGTGCTCGCCGCCGGTACGGGCTCGGGTCATCTGCTCGCTCACGCTTCGAGCGTAGGCGATCAGGGCAGCGGGACCACCTCGCGGAGGAAGCCGCGTGCGTCGAGGAAGTCACCGAGGGAGCCCCGGTGGTCCGGGCAGGCCAGCCAGGTCTTGCGCCGGTCGGGCGCGTGCAGGCGGGGATTGTGCCAGCGGAGCTGGAAGGCGGCGGGCGCGCGACACCCCCGCGCCGAGCAGATCAGCGTCTCGTCCGGGGTGGTGGGAGTCGTCACCGGGGCGAGTCTAGAGGCCGCACGCCGGGAGTTTTAGCGCCGGGCGGCCACGGGGGGAGCCGCCCGGCGACGGGGTGAATCGTACACACTGCGGACCCCTTGTTGTCCACCCGTGTTCAGCGTTTCCCGCGCGGCGGGACGGCGTGGCCGGACGGCGCGGCGAAAATCGTGCCTCTCCCACCCTCGGCTCTCAGCGAGGCATGACAGTCTTGATACGCACCACGCCGCGACGACGAACCTGCTGTGGAGGACCGGTGGCCCAGCCGACCACACCCGACGTGCCGAACCCGACCGAGGTGGCGCCGGACGCGCCGCCCCCGGCGGGCACCACCCCGGCACAGGACGCCACGCTGCTGGAGCGGGCGCTGTTCGAGACCAAGCGGGTGATCGTCGGCCAGGACCGGATGGTCGAGCGGATGTTCGTCGCGCTGCTGGCGCGGGGGCACTGCCTGCTGGAGGGCGTGCCGGGTGTGGCCAAGACGCTCGCCGTGGAGACCCTGGCCCGGGTCGTCGGCGGCTCGTTCGCCCGGGTCCAGTTCACTCCCGACCTGGTGCCCGCCGACATCATGGGCACCCGGATCTACCGGCAGTCCAGCGAGAAGTTCGACGTCGAGCTGGGCCCGGTCTTCGTCAACTTCCTGCTCGCCGACGAGATCAACCGCGCGCCCGCCAAGGTGCAGTCGGCGCTGCTGGAGGTGATGAGCGAGCGGCAGGTCTCCATCGGCGGTGAGAGCCACCGGGTGCCCGACCCGTTCCTGGTCATGGCCACCCAGAACCCGATCGAGCAGGAGGGCGTCTACCCGCTGCCCGAGGCGCAGCGGGACCGGTTCCTCATGAAGATCGTCGTGGGCTACCCGACGGACGCCGAGGAGCGCGAGATCGTCTACCGGATGGGCGTGGCACCGCCCGAGCCGGCCCGGGTGTTCGACACCCCGGACCTGGTCGCCCTCCAGCACAAGGCCGACCAGGTGTTCGTGCACAACGCGCTGGTCGACTACGCGGTCCGGCTGGTGCTCGCGACCCGGGCGCCGGCCGAGCACGGCATGCCCGACGTGGCTCAGCTCATCCAGTACGGCGCCAGCCCGCGCGCGTCGCTCGGCCTGGTCCGGGCCACCCGCGCGCTGGCGCTGCTGCGCGGGCGGGACTACGCGCTGCCGCAGGACGTGCAGGACATCGCGCCGGACATCCTGCGCCACCGGCTGGTGCTCAGCTACGACGCGCTCGCCGACGACGTACCGGCCGACCACATCGTGCACCGGGTGATGTCGACCATCCCGCTGCCCGCCGTCGCGCCCCGTCAGCAGGCCACACCGCCGCCACCGGCCGTCCCGCACAACGGATGGCCCGGGCAGCGGCCGTGACCTCGCCCACCCCGCTGAGCGCCACCGGCGACCGCTCGGGGGCCGTGCTGGCCCGGCTCCAGCTCATGGTGACCCGCAAGCTGGACGGGCTGCTCCAGGGCGACTACGCCGGGCTGCTGCCCGGACCGGGCAGCGAGGCGGGGGAGTCCCGGGAGTACCGGCCCGGCGACGACGTGCGCCGGATGGACTGGCCCGTCACCGCCCGCACCACCATGCCGCACGTCCGGCGTACGGTGGCCGACCGCGAACTGGAGACCTGGCTGGCCGTCGACATGTCGGCCAGCCTGGACTTCGGCACCGGCCGGTGGCTCAAGCGGGACGTGGCGGTCGCCGCGGTCGCCGCGCTGGCCCACCTCACCGTGCGGGGCGGCAACCGGATCGGCGCGGTGGTCGGCACCGGCGGGCCGGGGACGATGCTGCGGCTGCCCGCCCGCTCCGGCCGCAAGGAGGCCCAGGGGCTGCTGCGTGCGGTCGCCGGCGCCGAGATCCGGCCCGGCCGCAGCGACCTCGGCGCGCTCGTCGACATGCTCAACCGCCCGCCCCGGCGGCGCGGCGTGGCGGTGGTGATCTCCGACTTCCTCGCGCCGCCGCAGCAGTGGGGCCGGCCGCTGCGTAAGCTGCGGGTCCGCCACGACGTGCTGGCCGTCGAGGTGGTCGATCCGCGGGAACTGGAACTGCCCGACGTGGGGGTGCTGCCGGTGGTCGACCCGGAGAGCGGTGAACTGCACGAGGTGCAGACCGCCGACCCGGGCCTGCGCCGCCGGTACGCCGAGGCGGCGGCCGCCCAGCGCGGGGCGATCGCCGCCGAGCTGCGCGCCGCGGGCGCGGCCCACCTGCGCCTGCGTACCGACCGAGACTGGCTGCTGGACATGGTGCGTTTCGTCGCCGCGCAGCGGCACGCCCGCACCAGAGGGACGACGCGATGATCCGTTTTCTGCAACCGTGGTGGCTGCTCGCCGTGCTGCCGGTGCTCGCCCTCGCCGCCGCGTACGTCTGGCGGCAACTGCACCGCCGGCAGTACGCGCTGCGGTTCACCAACGTCGACCTGCTGCGTACCGTCGCGCCCAAGGGACTGGGCTGGCGGCGGCACGTCGCGGCCACCGCGTTCCTGCTCTGCCTGCTGGTGCTGGCGACCGGGCTGGCCCGGCCGGCGATCGACACCCGGGAGCCGCTGGAGCGGGCCACGGTGATGCTCGCCATCGACGTGTCGTTGTCGATGCAGGCCGACGACGTGTCGCCGAACCGCCTGGAGGCGGCCCAGGAGGCTGCGAAGCAGTTCGTCGGCGAGCTGCCGGAGAGCTACAACCTGGGGCTCGTCTCGTTCGCCAAGTCGGCGAACGTCCTGGTGCCGCCGACCAAGGACCGGGCCGCCGTCACCACCGCCATCGACGGGTTGGTGCTGGCCGAGGCGACCGCCACCGGCGAGGCGGTCTTCACCTGCCTGGAGGCGATCCGCTCGGTGCCGGCCGACGGCGCCGCCGGCATCCCGCCGGCCCGGATCGTGCTGCTGTCCGACGGCTACCGCACGTCGGGCCGCTCGGTCGAGGAGGCCGCCGCGGCGGCGCAGGCGGCGAACGTGCCGGTGTCCACAATCGCGTTCGGCACCGACTCCGGGCAGGTCGACATCGGCGGGCAGCTCCAGCGGGTGCCGGTGGACCGCACCGCGCTGTCCCAGCTCGCGGAGACCACGCAGGGCTTCTTCTACGAGGCCGCGTCGGCCAGCGAACTGAAGCAGGTCTACCAGGACATGGGCAGCTCGATCGGCTACCGGACCGAGCCGCGCGAGATCACCCAGTGGTACGCGGGGATCGCGTTGCTGCTGGCGCTGTGCGCGGGCGGGTTGAGTCTGCTCTGGACGTCCCGGCTGGTCTGAGCCGGAACCGGCCGGCGGCGGTCAGTGACCGCCGCCGGCCAGCACGAACAGGACGGCCACCCAGACGGCGGCGAGGGTGAAGCCCAGCGGGGCGACGTAACGGCTCATGAGTGTGCTCCGTGGCGACGGTCGGCCGGTGAGGGCCGTGGGGGGTCGGGGCGTACGCGCACGAAGTCGTGACCGGGTGCTCCGCCGCGCGGCAGGCCACACCCCGGCGTGGTCGCCGGGAAGCGGATGCGGTGCGGAGGGCGGGAAGCGGGTCAGCCGGGTGGACCGAGCCGTGGCTCAGCAGGGCTGACGGTGGGCCCGGCCACGACTGGGAGGATCGCTATCTCGCACAGCGATCACCTCCTGCGGTCGGCGGGGCCCGGAGCGGGCACGGAGTGGCCCGTAGACGCGATCATCGTACACCGGGGGTGTGGGTGTCGCGCGCGCGGCCGGCAGTCTCCGCGGACCCCCGCCGACGTCGGCCGGGGTGGGCCCTGTGACCTGCGCGGGTTAGCGCTTACCTGTCGGTAACCCCTAGGCTCCGACCGACCGAGAGATCACTGGAGCAGAGGGGGATCCGTGGCCCGAACCGTGCTGGTGACCGGCGGGAACCGGGGGATCGGCCTGGCCATCGCGCAGGCGTTCGCCAAGCAGGGCGACCGGGTGGCGGTGACGTACCGGAGCGGCGAGGCTCCCGACGGCCTGTTCGGGGTGCGGTGCGACGTGACCGACGCCGAGTCGGTCGACGCCGCGTTCACCGCGATCGAGGCCGAACTCGGCCCGGTGGAGGTGCTGGTCGCCAACGCCGGCATCACCGACGACACGCTGATCATGCGGATGTCCGAGGAGCAGTTCGCGCGCGTCCTCGACACCAACCTGACCGGCTCGTTCCGGGTCGCCAAGCGGGCCTCGACGAAGATGCTCCGCGGCCGCTGGGGCCGGATGATCTTCATTTCCTCGGTGGTCGGCCTCTCCGGCGGCGCGGGCCAGGTCAACTATGCGGCCAGCAAGGCCGGCCTGGTCGGCGTGGCCCGCTCGATCACCCGCGAGCTGGGCACCCGCAACATCACCGCGAACGTGGTGGCGCCCGGCTTCATCGACACCGACATGACAGCGGGCCTGCCCGAGGAGCGCAAGGCGGAGATCCGCAAGTCGATCCCGGCCGGCCGGATGGCCACCCCGGACGAGGTCGCGGGCGTCGTCACCTGGCTCGCCTCGGACGCGGCCGGATACGTCACCGGCGCCGTCATCCCGGTCGACGGCGGCCTCGGCATGGGCCACTGAGCAGAGCACGGAGGAGACACGCAATGTCCGGACTTCTCGCCGGTAAGCGGCTGCTGGTCACCGGCGTCATCACCGACGCGTCGATCGCCTTCTCGGTGGCGAAGCTCGCCCAGGAGAACGGCGCCCAGGTCGTGCTCACCGGCTACGGCCGGCTCTCCCTGGTGGAGCGGATCGCCAAGCGGCTGCCCGAGCCGGCGCCCGTGATCGAGCTGGACGTCAGCAACGAGGAGCACCTGGCCGGGCTGGCCGACAAGGTGCGCGAGCACGTCGACGGCCTGGACGGCGTCGTGCACTCGATCGGGTTCGCCCCGCAGAGCTGCCTCGGCGGCGGTTTCCTCGACGCCCCCTGGGCGGACGTGGCGACAGCGCTCCAGGTCTCCACCTACTCGTACAAGTCCCTCGCCATGGCCGCGCTGCCGCTGATGTCCGCCGGGGGCGCCGTGGTGGGTCTCACGTTCGACGCCACCAAGGCGTGGCCGGTCTACGACTGGATGGGCGTGGCCAAGGCCGGGCTGGAGTCCGCCTCCCGCTATCTGGCGCTGCACCTGGGCAAGCAGGGCATCCGCAGCAACCTGGTCGCGGCCGGCCCGCTGCGGACCATCGCGGCCAAGTCCATCCCCGGCTTCGACCGGTTCGAGGACGCCTGGACCGAGCGCGCCCCGCTGGGCTGGAACCTCACCGACCAGGAGCCCGCCGCGCGGGCCTGCCTGGCGCTGCTGTCCGACTGGTTCCCGGCCACCACCGGCGAGATCGTCCACGTCGACGGCGGCTACCACGCCATCGGCGCCTGAGATGTAAGGAAGGGCCCCTTCTTAACGCCTCGTGCAGCGGAAGGGGCCCTTCTTAACACGTCGCGGCCCGGTTGGTCACCACACCGACCAGGGGGCGTCGCCACGCCGTGACGGCGGGCGAGGAAGAATGGCCTCATGGCGTACGACGCGTTGGTGCTGGTCTCCTTCGGTGGCCCGGAGCGGCCCGAGGACGTTCTCCCGTTCCTCCAGAACGTGACCCGGGGGCGGGGGGTGCCCCCGGAGCGACTCGCCGAGGTCGCCGAGCACTACCTGCACTTCGGCGGGGTGTCGCCGATCAACCAGCAGTGCCGCGACCTGCTCGCCGCGATCCGCGAGGACTTCGCCGCCAACGGCGTCGACCTGCCGGTCTACTGGGGCAACCGCAACTGGGATCCGATGCTCGCCGACACCGTCGCGCGGATGCGCGACGACGGGATCACCCGGGCGCTGGCGTTCGTGACGAGCGCGTACGGCGGCTACTCGTCCTGCCGGCAGTACCAGGAGGACATCGCCTCGGCCCGCGCCGCGGTCGGCCCGGACGCCCCGCTGATCGAGAAGCTGCGCCAGTTCTGGGATCACCCCGGCTTCATCGAGCCGCACGCCGACGCGGTCCGCGCCGCGCTGGCCCAGCTCGACCCGGCGAAGCGGGACAGCACCCGGCTGGTCTTCACCGCGCACTCCGTACCGATGTCGGCGGCGGCCACCGCCGGCCCGCACGGCGGTCGCTACACCGCCCAGCTTGAGGAGGTCGCCCGGCTGGTGCACGCCGCGGCCGCGCCCGACCTGGCGTACGACCTGGTCTGGCAGAGCCGGTCCGGGCCGCCGCAGGTGCCGTGGCTGGAGCCGGACGTCAACGACCACCTGGCCACGCTGCCCGAGCAGGGCGTGACGAGCGTGGTGGTCAGCCCGATCGGCTTCGTCTCCGACCACCTGGAGGTGGTGTGGGACCTGGACACCGAGGCGCTGGAGACGGCCAAGCAGCTCGGCCTGGACTTCGTCCGCGCCGGCACCCCGGGGGTCGACCCGCGGTTCGTGGCGATGGTCCGCGAGCTGGTCGGAGAGCGCACCGCCCCGGACGGGGAGCGGCTGCGCCGCCGACTCGGCGAGCTGCCCGCCTGGGACACCTGCCCGGCGTTGTGCTGCGTGCCCCCGGCCCGCCGGCCCTGAGCCCGACCCGACGACACCCCTGGGGACGACACGATGCTTGACCGCAAGCCGGTGCAGAGCTGGCTCACCGACATGGACGGCGTGCTGGTGCACGAGGGGCAGCCGGTGCCCGGCGCCCCGGAGTTCGTCAAGAAGCTGCGCGCCTCCGGCAAGCCGTTCCTGGTGCTGACGAACAACTCCATCTACACCCCGCGCGACCTCCAGGCCCGGCTGGCCCGGATGGGGCTGGACGTGCCGGAGGAGGCGATCTGGTCCTCGGCGCTGGCCACCGCCCAGTTCCTGGCCGACCAGCGGCCGGGCGGCACCGCGTACGTGATCGGTGAGGCCGGCCTGACCACGGCGCTGCACGCGGTGGGGTACATCCTGAGCGACTTCGCCCCGGACTACGTGGTGCTGGGGGAGACGCGCACCTACAGCTTCGAGGCGATAACCAAGGCGATCCGGCTGATCAACGACGGCGCCCGGTTCATCTGCACCAACCCCGACGCCACCGGCCCGTCGGTGGAGGGCGCGTTGCCGGCTGCCGGTTCGGTGGCGGCGATGATCTCGAAGGCGACAGGCGTCGACCCGTACTTCGTGGGCAAGCCCAACCCGATGATGATGCGCTCGGCGCTGAACACCATCGACGCGCACTCCGAGTCGACCGCGATGATCGGCGACCGGATGGACACCGACATCCTGTGCGGCCTGGAGGCCGGGCTGGAGACGATCCTGGTGCTCACCGGCATCAGCAGCCGGACCGAGGCGGAGCGGTACCCGTACCGTCCGTCGCGGATCGTCGACTCGGTGGCCGACCTGATCGACGAGGTCTGAGCCGGGGGTCTGCGGCGCTAGATGTAATGCCCAGCAGCGTTGTTGACGCGGCTGATGGGTGGTTTGCCGCCGAGCGAGGTGTGGTTGCGGTGGTGGTTGTAGGTGTGCAGCCAGGCGGGTAGAGCGTCAGCGCGTTGCTGGTTGTTGGTGAAGGGTTGGGCGTAGGCCCATTCGTCGCACAGGGTGCGGTTGAAGCGTTCGGCTTTGCCGTTGGTCTGTGGTCGGTAGCGGCGGGTGAAGCGGGCGGTGGCACCGAGGTCGGTCAGGGTCTGGTGCCAGGCTCGGCCGCGGTGGTAGGCCAATGCGTTGTCGGTCATGACGCGTTCGACGCGGGTGATTCCGTGGGTGGCGAAGTGCTCGGCGGCGCGGCGGAGGAAGCCGGCACAGGTGTCGGTCTTCTCGTCGGGGTGGATCTCGGCGTAGGCGAGACGGGTGTGGTCGTCGATGGCGCAGTGCACGTAGTCGAAGCCGACACGCCCGGCGGTGCGGGCACGGCGGTGTTCCAGGCTGTCGCGGCCCAAGATGCGCCAGCCGCCGCCGTCGCGAACCCGGCCGAGTTTCTTGACGTCGACGTGGATCAGCTCGCCGGGCCGGTCGCGCTCGTAGCGGCGGATGAGCTGACCGGTGGGCCGGTCGAGCCAGGCCAGGCGGTGTAGACCGTGCCGCGTCAGAACGGCGTGCACCGTCGAGGCCGGCATCCCGAGCAACGGTCCGAGCCGGCGAGCCCCGAGTTTGCGTTCCTGGCGCAGTTGGCAGACCCGCGCCTCCAACTGGGCGGGCGTCTTGTGCGGCTGGTGGTGAGCCCGGCTGGATCGATCCCGCAGACCAGCGTCGCCCTCGGCCCGCCACCGCTGTAGCCACTTGTAGCCGGTGGCCCGAGAACAGCCCAGTTCCTTCACGACGTGGGCCACCGGCCGACCCTGGTCAACGACACGCGTGATGAGCAGCCGCCGGCCGTGGATGGTCAGCCGGGCATTACGGTGGGCCATGGAGACCTCCGGTTCCGTGTGGGCGTCAGCACCTCACACCTCGCCCGGAGGTCTCGCCTCGTCTCAAGCCGCCACGCCGTCAACAACCCTCATGGGCATTACAGCTAGAGCCGCAGCGGCGCGTTGCAGGCGGCCACCAGGGCCTGCCGGCACGCGGTGGTGAGCGGACGCAGCGCCGCGTCCCGCTGCTGCGCCTCGTAGGTGTTGACCGCGCCGCCCGGTGCGCTCTCGCCGGCCAGCGCGAGCACCCGGTCCAGCACCGCGGCGCGGGCGAACAGGCGGCGGGCCCGCGGATCGAAGCCGGGCGGCAGGTCGGTGGCGCCGTCCGGGCGGCGCAGCGCGGCGAGCGCACCGGCCAGCTCCGGCCGCCACTGCGCGACGTCCAGCCGGGTCAGCGTCGCGGTGGTCTCGGCCAGCACGGCGGCGAGTTCGGCCTCGGCCTCCGCCGCACCCGGCGTGGCCAGAGACGCCTTCGGTGCGTCCGCCGGCAGCGGATGGACCCGCCAGAGCACCGTCTCCCAGGTCATCCCCGAGCCGGACGTGTGCGTACGGACCTCGGGCACCAGCCCCATCCCGCTCGCCACCACCGCCTCGCCCGCCACCAGCGCCGCCCCGGCGAATGCGCCCGGGCCGGGCAGGCCGCGCGGGTCGCCGGGCGCGGGCAGCACCAGGCGGATGTCGTCGGGTGAATGCTTGGCGAGGCTGGGCAGGGCCTCCCGCAGCGACACGTCGGTCCAGGTGCCCGGGGCGTCGGCGACGAGGTGCTCCTCGTCGCCGGCGACGGCGTCGGCCACCTCGTCGAACGGCACCAGGCCGGCGCGCCAGGCACGCACCCAGGCGACGAACCGGCTCGACCGGCGCGCAGCCAGCGTGGCCGCGCCCGTTGCGGGGGAGGACATGCGGAAAGGGTACGTGCTCCGCGCCGCTGCTGTCTCGGCTGCCGCACCGGCGGCGCGACCTGGCCCCAACTACCCCCTTCGCACCGTTTCGTGCCGACGGATGACGGCCCGGTCGGCGCGTCGCCGGGCGACACGCCGGGGCACTGGTTAGCGTCAGCGGCATGGCGGGGCGATACGACGGGGACGTGCTGGCCGGCGACTGGCGACGACGGAAGGTGACCCCCGAGGTCGACGCCGAACCCGACCTGGTGGTCGAGGACGCCGACTCCGGATTCTGCGGCGCCGTCGTCGGCTTCGACTCCGGCGCGGTGGTGCTGGAGGACCGGCACGGCCGGCGGCGCAACTTCCCGCTGCTGCCCGCCGCGTTCCTGCTCGACGGCAAGCCGGTCACGCTACGACGGCCGGTCCGCGTCCCGGTGCCCGCCGCGCGCCGGCGTACCGCGTCCGGGTCGATCGCTGTGGACGGCGTACGGGCGCAGGTCGCCAAGGCCAGCCGGATCTGGGTGGAGGGCGTGCACGACGCCGCGCTGGTCGAGCGGATCTGGGGCGACGACCTGCGCATCGAGGGCGTGGTGGTGGAACCGCTGGACGGCATCGACGCGCTCGCCGACGAGGTACGCGCGTTCGGCCCCGGCCCGGGGCGCCGGCTCGGCGTGCTCGTCGACCACCTCGTGCCCGGCTCGAAGGAGAGCCGGATCGTGGCCCGCGTCAACTCGCCGCACGTGCTGGTCACCGGGCACCCGTACGTCGACGTGTGGCAGGCGGTACGCCCGGCGGCGCTCGGCATCGCGGTGTGGCCAGTGGTGCCTCCGGGGCAGCCCTGGAAGGAGGGCGTCTGCGCGGCGCTCGGGGTGGGCGAGCCGGCCGACATGTGGCGGCACATCCTGTCCCGGGTGGACAGCTTCGCCGACGTTGAGACGCCGCTGATCAACGCGATGGAGCGCCTGATCGATTTCGTCACCGAGCCCGGGTGATCCGTCGCTGCCCGGTCGTGGTCGCTCTCCGGGCTGTGCTTGCTGTCAGGGTTGTGGTTGCGGTTGGGGTCCGGGGGCGACCGTGCCCGGCTCCGGGCGGTCAGGCTTGATCCCTGCGCCGGTCACGGTCGCCCCCGGACCCGCCGTGCACCAACGCCGCCCGCCCCGAACCCCCGTCCCGGTCCCGGGCGCCTCTCGCCTGGTTGATCAAGGAATTTGTGGGCGTATCGGAGATCAACGCCGACACAAACTCCTTGATCACCGGGGTGGGGGTGGCCGGAGTGTGCGTCGATCTTGCAGTTGCGGTCCGCGTGGATCGGGCATATGGGGCGAAGTGCGGGCCGCAAGTGCAAGATCGACGGGGGCGAGGCGGGGCTGGGC
>NZ_JNZR01000050.1:0-26490 GCF_000717585.1 Micromonospora globosa | reverse complement strand
CGCTTCCGGCATCGCCAACCTCCACAACATCATCCTCGCCGGCTGACCACCGGCCCCATCCCACGCAACGCCTTCACCCAGTTACGAGACGTCCCTTAGTCGACCCAGTCGAGCGTGCGCCGCACCGCCTTGCGCCACTGGCGCAGCTCGTGCTCCCGGTGCGCCGGGTCCATCGTCGACTCCCACTGCGCGTCCGATCGCCACTTCTCGCGCAGCGTGGCCAGGTCCGGCCAGAACCCGACGGCCAGGCCGGCGGCGTACGCGGCGCCGAGGCAGGTCGTCTCGGTGATCCGGGACCGCACGACCGGCACATCGAGCACATCGGCGAGGAACTGCATCAGCAGCTCGTTGCCGGTCATCCCGCCGTCGACCCGCAGCCGGCGCAGCGCCACGTCGGAGTCGGCGTTCATCGCGTCCACCACCTCCCGGGTCTGGAAGGCCGACGCCTCCAGCACCGCGCGGGCCAGGTGCCCCTTGGTGATGTAGCCGGTCAGCCCGGCGATGACGCCCCGGGCGTCGCTGCGCCAGTGCGGGGCGAACAGGCCGGAGAAGGCCGGCACCACGTAGCAGCCGCCGTTGTCGTCGACGGTGCGGGCCAGCTCCTCGACCTGCGGTGCGGAGGAGATCAGGCCGAGGTTGTCGCGCAGCCACTGCACGAGCGAGCCGGTGACCGCGATGGCACCCTCCAGCGCGTACACGGCGGGCTGGCCCTCGATCCGGTACGCCACGGTGGTGAGCAGGCCGTGCCGCGACGGCACCGGGCTGGCGCCGGTGTTGAGCAGCAGGAAGCTGCCGGTGCCGTAGGTGCACTTGGCCTCGCCGGGCTGGAAACAGGTCTGCCCGAACAGGGCCGCCTGCTGGTCGCCGAGCGCGCTCGCCACCGGCACCCCGGCCAGCACCCCCTGGGCGGTGCCGTACACCTCGGCCGAGCTGCGGATCTCCGGCAGCACGGCGGCCGGGACGCGCAGCGCGTCGAGCAGCTCCGGGGCCCAGTCGAGCGTCTCCAGGTCCATCAGCATGGTGCGGCTGGCGTTCGTCACGTCGGTGACGTGCCGGCCGGTCAGCTTCCAGATCAGCCAGCTGTCCATGGTGCCGAACAGCACCTCGCCGCGCTCGGCCCGCTCGCGCAGCCCGTCGACGTTGTCGAGCAGCCAGCGCAGCTTCGGGCCGGCGAAGTAGGTGGCCGGGGTCAGGCCGGTGCGGGTTCGCAGCCGCTCCTCGTCGTACGCCTCGGTCAGCTCCCGCAGCAGCGGGCCGGTGCGGGTGTCCTGCCAGACGATGGCGTTCGCCACCGGACGGCCGGTCTCCCGGTCCCACACCACAGTGGTCTCGCGCTGGTTGGTGATGCCCACCGCGGCCAGCATCTCGGTGCCGATGTCGGCGCTGGCCAGCGCCTCGCGCACCACGTGCTCGACGTTCGTCCAGATCTCCTCGGCGTCGTGCTCCACCCAGCCGGGCCGGGGGAAGATCTGCCGGTGCTCGCGCTGGGCCACGGCGACGATCTCACCGGCCCGGTCGAAGACGATGCAGCGCGAGGACGTGGTGCCCTGGTCGATGGCGGCGACGAACTCTGCGGTCACGGCAGCACCGTACCCGCCGCGAGCGTCCACCGTCTCCCTCCGGCGGCCCGTACGATCATCAGACGTGCGTGACATTGCCGTGTTCAGCGGATCAGCCCATCCCGACCTCGCCGCCGAGATCTGCGCCCACCTCCACGTCCCGCTGCACCCGGTACGGGTGTCCCGGTTCGCCAACGACTGCCTGGAGGTGCAGTTGCAGGCGAACTGCCGGGAGCGCGACGTCTTCCTCATCCAGCCGCTGGTGCCGCCGGTGCAGGAGCACCTGGTCGAGCTGCTGCTCATGATCGACGCGGCCCGGGGCGCGTCGGCCGCCCGGATCACAGTGGTGCTGCCGCACTACGCGTACGCGCGGTCGGACAAGAAGGACGCGCCACGCATCTCCATCGGCGGCCGGCTCGTCGCCGACCTGCTCACCTCCGCGGGCGCGCACCGGGTGCTGGCCATGACGCTGCACTCGCCGCAGGTGCACGGCTTCTTCAGCGTCCCGGTGGACCACCTGCACGCGTTGCGCGAGCTGGCCGCCCACTTCCAGGGGTACGACCTGAGCAACTCGGTGGTGGTCTCGCCGGACCTGGGCAACGCCAAGGAGGCCGCCGCGTTCGCCCGGATGCTCGGCACGCCTGTCGCGGCCGGCGCGAAGCAGCGCTTCAGCGACGACCGGGTGCAGATCAGCACGATCATCGGTGACGTGACGGACCGGGACGTGATCGTGCTGGACGACGAGATCGCCAAGGGCAGCACGGTGATCGAGCTGATCTCGCACCTGCGCGAGCGGGGGGTCCGCTCGATCCGGCTGGCCTGCACGCACGGCCTGTTCTCCAGCGGGGCGCTGGAGCGGCTGAGCGCGCAGGAGGGCGTCCTGGAGATCGTCTGCACCAACACGGTGCCGATCCCGGCGGAGAAGCGGGTGCCGAAGCTGGAGGTGCTGTCGGTGGCGCCGGCCCTGGCCGAGGCGATGCGGCGGATCCACAACGGGGAGTCGGTGAGCGCCCTGTTCGCCTGACGGGGGTCAGCCGTCCAGCGGGCCGGTGGCGGGCTGGCGGGTGGCGAGCGCGGCGGTGATCCGGACGACGGTTCCGGCGTCGCCGCTCTCCACCTCCATCGCGTCGCTCAGCTCCCGGGCCAGCCAGAGGCCCCAGCCACCGGCGGTGTCCGGCGCGGGCCGTTCGCGGTCGCGCAGCCGCCGTTCGCTGATCCCGGGCCCGTGGTCGGCGACCTCGCAGACCAGTGCGCCGTTCCGCTTCCAGAGCCGCAGCCAGCCCTGCCCGCCGCCGTGCCGGACCGCGTTGGTGATCAGCTCGTTGACCGCCAGCACGAAGTCGTCCAGCCGCTGGCCGGACAGGCCCGACCCGTGCGCGCAGGAGGTGACCGAGTGCCGCAGCCCGGTCACCTGCGCCTGGTCGAAGGCCGTGGCGAGAAGCAGGGAAGGTTCGATGGGCACAACCGTACGCGGTGCGGGGAGTTCTGCGTCTGTCATGACCCCGTCCCGACGATGGTTCTCGACGACTTTCGCGGCATTTCCACCGTACGTCAGGGTTTCTCGGGCCGCACCGCCCGGGGTGCCCTGGACCGGCTGTGACAGGGTGTCGCACATGCCGTCGTCCTCCGGCCTCGAGGGCCCCTTCTGGCGATCGATAGCGGTGTTCCGCTTCGCCGCGCTCGCCTACGTCGGACTGGTCGTGCTGCGCGACGCGGACCGCTACGCGCACCCGGTCGCCGCGGGCGGTGTCCTGCTGGCGATGCTGGCGTGGAGCGGCGTGACGGCGGCCGGTTACGGCCGTCCGGCCGGGCGGCGCTGGCCGCTGCTCCTGGCCGACCTCGGCGTGGTGCTGGCGATCATCCTGGTCACGCCCTGGGTGGTGGGCCGCGCGGCGCTCGCCGCCGGGGTGCCGATGCTGACCGCCGCCTGGCTGGCCGGGCCGGTGCTCGCCTGGGCGGTCTCCGGCGGGCGGCGACGTGGCGCGGTGGCCGCGATCGTGCTCGGCGGCGCCGACCTCGCCACCCGCGACCGGATCAGCCCGTCCGCGCTGACCGGGGCGATCCTCATGCTGCTCGCCGGCGTGGTGGTCGGGCACGTGGCCCGGCTGGCGGTGCAGGCGGAGGAGCGGTTGCAGCGGGCGGTGGAGCTGGAGGCGGCCACCCGCGAGCGGGAACGGCTGGCCCGCGACATCCACGACTCGGTGCTCCAGGTGCTCGCGCTGGTCCGGCGGCGCGGCGCGGACCTGGACGGCGAGGCGGCCGAGCTGGCCCGGCTGGCCGGCGAGCAGGAGGCGGCGCTGCGGGCGCTGATCGGCCGGGCGGGCGCGCCGCCGGACCCGGGCGGGGACGAGCAGGACCTGCGCGACCTGATCGACAGGTACGCCTCGGCCACCGTCGTGGTGTCCGCGCCCGCCACACCGGTGCCGTTGCCGGCGCGGGCCGCCGGTGAGCTGGGCGCCGCGGTCGGCGCGGCGCTCGACAACGTGGCCCGGCACGCCGGCGGGCGGGCCTGGGTGCTGATCGAGGACGAGGAGGAGACGGTGACCGTCTCGGTACGCGACGAGGGACCGGGCATCCCGGAGGGGCGGCTGGCGGAGGCCGCCGCGCAGGGGCGGCTCGGGGTGGAGCAGTCCATCCGGGGCCGGGTGGCCGACCTGGGCGGCGAGGTGCGGATCGTCTCCGCGCCCGGCGCCGGCACCGAGATCGAGCTGGTCGTGCCGAGGAGCCACGGGTGAGCATCCGGGTGATGGTGGTCGACGACCACCCGATGTGGCGCGAGGGTGTCGCCCGTGACCTCACCGAGGCGGGCCACCAGGTGGTGGCGACCAGCGGTGAGGGGCGGCAGGCGGTACGGGTGGCCGCGGCAGCCCGTCCGGACCTGGTCGTGCTCGACCTCCAGCTGCCGGACATCTCCGGCGTCGAGGTGATCCGGGGCCTGCGCGCCGCGCTGCCCGACGTGCGGGTGCTCATGCTCTCGGCCAGCGGCGAACCGCAGGGCGTGCTGGACGCGGTCAAGGCCGGCGCCACCGGCTACCTGATCAAGTCGGCCGCACCGGCGGAGTTCCTGGACGCGGTGCGCCGCACGGCGGCCGGTGAGCCGGTGTTCACGCCCGGCCTGGCCGGGCTGGTGCTGGGGGAGTACCGGCGGCTGGCCGCGGAGCCGCCCGCCCCGCACGACGACGCACCCCGGCTCACCGAACGGGAGACCGAGGTGCTGCGTCTGGTCGCCAAGGGGCTGTCCTACAAGCAGATCGCCGACCGGCTGAGCCTGTCCCACCGGACCGTGCAGAACCACGTGCAGAACACCCTGGGCAAGCTCCAGTTGCACAACCGGGTCGAGCTGACCCGGTACGCCATCGAGCGGGGCCTGGACGACTGAGCGGTCAGCGCGCCTCCGGCGGCCGGGTCTCGTGCACCGCCAGCTCCTCCGCGCTGGCCCCGCCACCGGCCGCGCCCGCGTCGTACGCGACGTTGTCGGTCTCCTGGTCGGTGTGTGCGCCCTCGTCCGGCTCGACCAGCCGGCCCACCTGGTGGTCGGCGACGGTACCGAGCTGGCCGTGGTCGTACACCGACACCGGGGAGTGCGGGTCCGAGACCGGGCCCGGGTCGATCACGTCGGCGTCGAGCTGGGCCTGCGCGGCGGCCTCCTCGCTGTCCGCCTCGGCGGCGATGTCCGGGTCGACCGGGCCGGCGAGCGGGTCGTCGGCGGGGCGCTCGTACTGCTCGCGCTGGAGCTTGTAGTCCAGCGACTCGCCGTCGAGCTGCTCCTCCGCCGTGGTGCCGAACTGGTCCACGGCGACTGGCGTGCGGTCACCGGGGAGCTGGGCCGGCTCGGGGCCGTCCGCCTCGCGCCCGGTCAGCACGTCGTCGTTCGCGGTGGAGTCGTCGTCGGCGGTGTCGGGCAGGCCCGCCGCCTCGGGATCGGACACGGGGGTGGGGTACTCGTCGTCGCGCATGCCCGGGAACTACCCACTGCGCTACCCGGCCTAACCGCGTCCGGCCGGGTGGATCGGGAGAAACAGTGCGAAAAGCACCTCAGTTGCGGTACGCCGCCTCGTCCTCGGCGTACAGCACGCACCACACCACCTTGCCGTCGGGCAGTGCCGTGCTGCCCCAGCGCCGGGCCACCGTGTCGATGAGCAGCAGCCCCCGCCCGCCCACCGAGTCCACCGGCGCGGGCCCGCCGTACGCGGGCCGCCCGGTCGAGTGGTCCCGGACGGCCACGTGCAGCGCGCCGCCGCGCGGGGCCAGCCGGAGCGTCATCGGCGTGACCGCGTGCGCCACCACGTTGTTGACCATCTCGGTGACCGCGATGCAGGCCGGCTCGGTCAGCTCCGGCAGTCCCCACCTGGCGCAGCCGCCGGTCACCAGCACCCGCGCCTCCCGGGCGGCCTCGGCCACCGGGGGCAGTTCGGCGTCGAGCGGCTCGGGCGGGGCGTCCGGTGGCGGCCCGTGCGGGTCGAGCAGCAGCCGCGCGGCGGGCCAGTCGTCGACCGCCCGGCAGACCTCGTCCAGCGCGTCGCGTGCCACCGGGTCGGGGATCCGCACCCCGGACAGGTCCACGAGCAGCACCCCGGGGTGCCGCCACAGCCGGGCGAGCAGCGCGTCCCGTACGGCCTCCACCTCGGAGCGGTCGAGGACCCCGGTCAGCCGGACCGTCGGGGAGGACTCGTCGGTCTCCACCAGGCAACGCGCATCCGTCGGCATGATCGCCCCATTGTGCACGTCGGTCCGCGCCCGCGCACCGGTCCGGTCGACGGGACTCACGGCCGGCCGGCCCGGGACCGGCGGCTGAGCGCCGCCACCGTGCCGACAGCCGTGCCGGCGGCCAGCCCGACCGCCGCGGTCAGCCGCAGCACCTGCCCGCGCCGGCCGGACCATCCGTCGGTCCGCTCCGCCGCCGAGTCCGGCGTGAACACGGCGCCTGTCGAGTCGTCGCGTACGCCGGGGCCGAACTGGGTGCGCGCGGTGTACCAGCCCAGCACCCGCTCGGCCAGCGCCGGGGCGAGCCGCCACTGGAGGCCGATCAGCCGGGCCGCGCCGCCCGCGTACGCCTCGCGCCGGGGCCGGCGCAGCAGCTTGACGATCGTCTCGGCGACCATCTCCGGCGGGTACACCGGCGGCGGTGGGGTCAGTTCCCGGCCGGAGTGATTGGCCGCGTGCCGGAAGAACGGCGTGTCGATGGTGGCGGGCAGCACGGTGCAGATCGAGATGTTCCCCCGGCCGGTCACCCGCAGTTCCTGCCGCACCGTGTCGGCCAGCCCGCGGATCGCGTGCTTCGTCGCGTTGTACGCCGACTGGTACGGCATCGCCACCTCGGCCAGCACCGAGGCGTTGTTGACGAGCACCCCGCCGCCGGCCGCGCCCAGCCAGGGCAGCGCGGCCCGCGTCCCGTACACGGCGCCGAGCAGGTTCACGTCCACCACCCGGCGGAACTCGGCCACCGGGATCTCGTCGAACAGCCCCACGGTGCCCACTGCCGCGTTGTTGATCCAGGCGTCGATCCGGCCGAACTCGGCCACCGCCCGCCCCGCCAGCCGCTCCACCGCCTCCGGGTCGGTCACGTCGGTGGGCACCACCAGGGCCCGCCCGCCCAGTTCCCGGCAGAACGACGCGACCCGGCGCAGCGCGGACTCGGTCCGGGCGGCCAGCACCACGTCGGCGCCCCGGCGGGCCAGCGCGTACGCGGTGGCCGCGCCGATCCCGCTGGAGGCGCCGGTGATGACGACTGTGGCGTCGGAGAGGCTGCGGGTCAGCGGCATTCCCCGTCGGTACCCCGGGCCGGGGCGGTCATGCCGACCGTTTTCGCCGGTGATCGGCATCGGTCGGCTGTCCCGCCCACGGGACGCACTGGCCGGGTGACCCCGATCTGTCAGGTTTGGACGCACCGGACCTGGGTTAATGGGACGCTCTGACCGGAGACCCCGCTCGCGAGAAACGCATGGAGGTGCACCATGCGCGTCGGCCTTGTATGCGCGCACGCCGGCTCGTCCACCGACGGTCCCACTGTCGGGACGCAGGAGCACATTGCGCGCGTGGCGGCGGAGCTCGCCGCCCGGGGCCATGACGTCCGCGTCTACGAGCGTCGTGCCGCGTCCGCCCAGCCCGCCCTGACCGAACTCGACGGCTACCGGGTGGAACGTGTCCCGGTCGGCCCGCCCGACATGCTCTCCACCGCCGAGCTGGTCCCGTTCGTCGCCGAGTACGGCCGCTGGCTGGCCGGGCAGTGGGCCGGGGACTGGACGCCCGACGTGGTGCACGGGCACTACTGGGTCGGCGGGCTGGCGGCCGCCCACGCGGTACGCGCGACCGACATCCCGGTGGTGCAGACGTTCCACTCGCTCGGCGTGGAGCAGTTGCGTCACCTCGGCCGGGAGTACAGCGGGCCGGGGGAGCGCATCCCGCTGGAACGGGCGCTGACCCGGGCCGTGGACGTGGCGGTGGCCCAGTGCAACGACGAGGTCGACGAGCTGACCCGGATGGGCCTGCAACGGACGTCGGTGGCGATGGTGCCGACCGGGGTGGACACCGGCCAGTTCCACCCGGACGGCGAGGCGGCGCCGCGGGACCAGCGGCCGCGGATCCTCTCCGTCGGCGGGCTCGCGCCCGGGCACGGCCAGGACGACCTGATCCGGGCGATGCGGCTGGTCGGTGACGCGGAGCTGGTGATCGCGGGCGGCCCGCCGGCGGAGCGGCTGGACGGGCACGCCGAGGCGCGCCGGCTGCGCGAGCTGGCCGAGCGGGCGGGCGTGGCGGAGCAGGTGAAGCTGGTCGGCGCGGTGCCGCACGACCAGATGGCCACCTGGTACCGCTCCGCCGACCTGGTGGCCTGCACGCCGCACTACGCGTCGGCCGGGCGGGTGTCGCTGGAGGCGATGGCCTGCGGCGTGCCGGTGGTCGGCTACGCCATGGGCGGCATCGCGGACGCGGTGGTGGACGAGGTGACCGGCAAGCTGGTGCCGCCGGGTGACGTGCGCATGCTCGGAGTCACGCTGCGCCGGCTGCTGTCGGACAACGCCGGCCGGTTCGCGTACGGGCACGCCGCGGTGGACCGGGTCCGGTGCAGCTACACCTGGGAACGGACCGCCGCCGCGCTGGAGCGTCTCTACGAGCGGGTGATCGGGCGGCGCCGCCCGGCTACGCCGATCGAGCCGACGCCGGTCGAGGTGACGCCGCCGGTCGAGGTGGTCGTCTCCGAACGCGGGCCGGTCGAGGCGGCCTGAACCGGCACCATCCCGGCGCCCACCATTGCCTTCTGGCGGGCGCCGGCGTGGTGGTGCTGCGGTTCGGCGTACCGGGTCAGGCCGACCACCGCCGCGAGCGTCACCAGGAAGCCGAGCCCGGCCAGCCACTCCCGGCCGGGCCAGATCTTGTCGTTGAGCAGCAGCAGGCCGACGATCGCCGCTGGTACCGCGCCGGCGGCGTCCATCGCGGCCACCGCCGCCGTGGTCGACCCGCGCTGCATGGCCAGCCCGAGCAGCAGCTGGCCGATCACCGAGTGGACGATCAGCAGGTAGAGCAGCGGGTCACGGACGAACGCCTCCACCGACCCGGCCGAGGCGAGCGGGCGGGCCGCCACCGCGGCGGCGGAGAACGCCATCCCGGCCAGTGAGCCGAGCACCACCGACCCGAGCGCGCCGTGCAGCCGGGCGGCGAAGAAGCCGGAAGCGGCGATCGCGACCACCGCCACCGCCAGGCCGACCAGCCCGGCGGTGCCGAGCTGCCGCGACGGCGCGGGCTGGGCGGAGAGGACGAGCGCGGTGATGCCGGCGAACAGCAGCACCAGCAGCACCACCTCGGCTGCGGGCAGCCGCCACTTGAGCACCAGCACGCCGAGGACGGCGGTCACCCCGAGCCCGGCCGCCACGCTGGCCTGGACCAGGAACAACGGCAGGTCACGGCGGGCCAGGAAGGCCAGCACGAAGCCGACGACCTGGCAGGCCAGGCCGATCAGGTACGTCCGGTGCCCGGCGAGGCGCAGCAGCAGCCCGGGATCGAACGTGTGGTGCACTGTGGTCCGCGCGGCTGCGACCGACTGGAGAAGGTTGGCGAAGCCGTACGCGATGATCATCGCCGCCAGGAAGCACCAACCGGAGGAAACCACCTGGCGAGGATAGAGGCTTCCCCCGGGTCAGCGCTCGGCTGGACGGCCGAGCCGGGCCAGGATGTCGTCGTGCAGCGCCCCGTTGCTGGCCACGGCGCTGATGTCGGCGGAGTCGGCGCCGGCCGGGGCGGGCCGCCCGGCCAGGTCGGTGACGATTCCGCCCGCCTCGGTGACGATCGGGACCAGCGCGGCGAT
Source organism: Micromonospora globosa (assembly GCF_000717585.1). NCBI lineage: Bacteria > Bacillati > Actinomycetota > Actinomycetes > Micromonosporales > Micromonosporaceae > Micromonospora > Micromonospora globosa. The sequence goes on along the minus strand of NZ_JNZR01000050.1, from coordinate 16,632 downwards.
GTCCCACAGCGACAGCTCGGGCTCCACCATCACGTCCAGTGCCCCCTCGGCCAGCAGCATGTAGCCGTAGAAGTCGCCGTACGCCCGGCTGCGCCAGGTGTCGCGCATGAGCTGGAGCACCGCGTCCAGCCGCCCGGCCTGCTCCCACCCGGTCAGCGACGAGTAGCAGAAGCTCGCGTCGCCGAGCGCTGTCACGCCGGAGACCCGGATCGGCGTGCCGTCCGCCGGACCGGTGCCGGCGAACGCGCCCGCGCCGAGCGCGCCCCACCAGCGGCGGCCCAGCGCCGGGGCGGAGACCAGGCCGAGCACCGGCCGGTCGTGCTCCAGCAGGGCGATCAGGGTGGCCCAGACCGGTACGCCCCGGACGAAGTTCTTCGTGCCGTCGATCGGGTCGATCACCCAGCGCCGCCCGTCGGGGCCGGCCGGCGGCTGCTCGCCGTACTCCTCGCCGAGCAGGCCGTCACCGGGCCGGTGCTCGGCCAGCAGCGCCCGGATCTCCCGTTCGACGGCGGTGTCCGCGTCGGAGACCGGCGTCAGGTCCGGCTTCGACTCGACGCGCAGGTCGAGCGCGCGGAACCGGGCCGAGGAGACGGCGTCCGCGGCGTCGGCGAGCAGGTGGGCGAGGGCGAGGTCGTCGGCGTACCCGGTCATGACTGACACGCTAGTGGCGGCGGCCCGGCCTTCGACGGCGGGTCGCCGCCGGTCTGCCGCTCAGGACCCGGCGAGCGGGTCGCCGGGGTTGCGCTCCGGCTCGCGCGGGTCGCCCTCGCCGCTGCGGGAGGCCAGCAACCGGCGGTACGAGGCGAGCCGGCGCGCGTCGGCCTTCCCGGCGGCCACCCAGGCGTCGAGCGCGCAGTCCGCCTCGTCGGCGGTGTGCGGGCAGTTGGCCGGGCAGTCGACTGTCGCCTCGACCAGGTCGGGGAAGCCGTGCAGCAGGCTCTCGGCGGACACGTGGGCCAGCCCGAAGCTGCGTACCCCCGGGGTGTCGACGATCCAGCCGGTGTCGCCGTCGGCGCCGGGCTCGGCGGGCAGGCGCAGCGCGACCGCGCTGGTCGAGGTGTGCCGGCCCCGGCCGATCGCGCTGACCGTGCCCACCGCCCGTTCGGCGTCCGGGACGAGGCGGTTGACAAGCGTCGACTTGCCCACCCCGGAGTGGCCCACCATCACCGAGACCCGGCCGGCGAGCAGCGCCCGCAGCGCGGCCAGGTCGGAGTCCGGGCGGATCAGTACGTACGGCAGCTCCAGCTCGGTGTAGTAGCCGAGCACCGCCTCCGGGCCGGCGAGGTCGGCCTTGGTGAGGCAGAGCAGCGGCTCGATGCCGGCGTCGTACGCGGCCACCAGGCAGCGGTCGATGAACCCGGTACGCGGCGGGGGGTCGGCGAGCGCGCTGACGATCACCAGCTGGTCGGCGTTCGCGACCACCACCCGTTCCAGCCGCCCCTCGGCGGTGGTCTCGTCGTCGTCGGCGGTACGCCGCAGCACCGAGGTCCGCTCGGCGATGCGCACGATGCGGGCCAGCGCGCCCGGCGCACCGGAGGTGTCCCCGACCAGCCCCACCCGGTCGCCCACCACCACCGACTTGCGTCCCAGCTCGCGGGCGCGCATGGCGGTCACGAGCGGCGCGTCCGGTCCGGCGCCGGGGATCACACAGGTGTAGCGGCCCCGGTCGACGGCGATGACGAAGCCGTCGACGGCGTCTGCGTGCCGGGGCCGGGTGCGTGTACGCGGGCGCGAGGACCGGCCCGGTCGTACCCGGACGTCGTCCTCGTCGTACTCGCGCCGCTTCGTCGTCAGGACGTCCCCCCGCTGTCAGTTCTTGCCTGTCACCATCCCCGACCATAGTGCCGGGAACTCCGGCATGGTCTTGGAGGTGCACGCCACGTCGTCGACCTCGATGCCGGGGACGGCGAGCCCGGCCACCGCCGCCGCGTGCGCCATCCGGTGGTCGGCGTACGTGCGGAACGTCCCGCCGCGCAGCGGCCGGGGCCGGATGTCCAGGCCGTCGCGGGTCTCGGTGATGTCCGCGCCGAGCGCTGTGAACTCCTTGGCCAGGGCGGTGACCCGGTCGGTCTCGTGACCGCGGATGTGGCCGATGCCGGTGAGCCGGGACGGGCCGTCGGCGAGCAGCGTGAGCGCGGTCAGCACCGGGGTCAGCTCGCCCACGTCGGAGAGGTCGGCGTCCAGCCCGCGCACGGTGCCGGTGCCCCGCACCGTCAGGCCGTCGGTGCCGAGGCTCACCTCGCCGCCCATCCGGTGCAGCAGCTCGCGGAGCTGCTCGACCGGCTGGAGGCTGCTGCGCGGCCAGCCCTGGAGCGTCACCTCGCCGCCGGTGACCAGCGCGGCGGCGAAGAACGGCGCGGCGCCGGACAGGTCCGGTTCGATCTCCCACCCGCGCCCGGACAGCGGGCCCGGCTCGACCGTCCAGACGTCGGGCGTGGTGTCGTCGACGGCGGCGCCGGCGGCGCGGAGCATCTGCACCGTCATCCGCAGGTGCGGCGCGGACGGCACCGGCGGCCCCTCGTGCCGGACCACGACGCCCCTGTCGAAACGCGGCGCGGCGAGCAGCAGACCGGAGACGAGCTGGCTGGACGCGGAGGCGTCGATCACCACGTCGCCGCCGGTCACCCGCCCCGCGCCGAGCACGACGAGCGGCAGGCTGCCGGCCGGGGGCGCGTCGATGCGGACGCCGAGCGTGCGCAGCGCGCCGATCAGCGGCCCGAGCGGGCGGGTCCGGGCGTGCGGGTCGCCGTCGAACGTGACCCGCCCGGCGGCCAGCCCGGCCACCGGGGGCAGGAAGCGCATCACGGTGCCGGCCAGGCCGACGTCGACGTGCGCCGGGCCGGCCAGCGGATAGGGACGGACCAGCCAGCGATCGTCGTCCGAGATCGACATGTGGGCGCCGAGTGCGCGCAGGCCACCGGCCATCAGTTCGGTGTCCCGGGCGCGCAGTGGACGGGCGAGTGTCGACGGCCCGCCGGCGAGTGCGCCGAGCACCAGGGCCCGGGCGGTCATCGACTTGGAACCGGGCAGGCGCAGCGTCGCGGCGACCGGGTCGCTCGCGGTCGGCGCGGTCCACGGCTGCGGCGGACTCGTCGCGGTCGGATTGCTCACCGTTACATTCTGCCAAGCTCACGGGCCGGTGGAACCGCCCGTCGCTGCTGCTCCCGTTGGGCGGGACAGCCGGAACGTCGGGATGCGGCTAGCGTGGGCGCCATGTGCGGGAGGTACGCCACGACCCGGAGCGCCGCCGATCTGAGCGCGCTGTTCGAGTCGGCCGACGAGACCGGTGGGGTGGCGCCGGACTACAACGTCGCGCCGACCGACCCGGTGCCGCTGGTCCGGCTCGCCCCGGAGGGGCACAGGCTGCTCTCCCTCGGCCGCTGGGGCCTGCTCCCGCAGTGGTCGCGCAGCGCCGCCGGGGCCGCCCGCATGATCAACGCGAGAGCCGAGACGGTCGCCACCAGCCGGGCGTACGCGCCGTCCTTCGCCCGCCGCCGCTGCCTGGTCCCCGCCGACGGGTGGTACGAGTGGGTCCGCCTCGCCGACGGCGGACGCCAGCCCTACTTCATGACCCCGCGGGACGGCTCGGTCCTGGCCTTCGCCGGCATCTGGTCGGTCTGGGAGTCGGCGGGCGCGGCCCGGCTCACGTTCAGCGTGCTCACCACCGCTGCGGTCGGCGAGCTGGCCGAGGTGCACGACCGGATGCCGCTGCTGCTGTCGCCGGAGCGCTGGGCGGAATGGCTCGGCCCGGCCGAGGAGCCGGCGGAACTGCTCGCGCCGCCGGACGCCGGCCTGCTCGCCGGGCTGGAGATCCGGCCCGTGTCCCGGGCCGTCGGCGACGTCCGCAACGACGGCCCGGAGCTGATCGCCGCGGTGGCTCCGGCGGGTGTCGGGACGGCCGCCGGACCGACGCTCTTCTGATCACGCTCCGCCACATTTGCGTGCCCCGTTTGCCGGGGTTGGGCCGGAAAAGTCGCCCGGACGTTCAGTCAGTTTCATTGAAGACTCTTGTCCTTACGTATTCGAATGCGATAGAACACAGCGCCGGTGATGGGCGTCTGTTCGCACGGGGCGGATGACACCCATCGATCTTGTAAAGATCTACGCCGGTTCCCACGGGGGAGGTGGGTGTATTGACACGGGCACGTATGCCGCGTCCGCACGAGGTAGCCGCCGCGCGGCGCGATCCGCGACTGCTGCGGGCGCTGAGCGAACGACGCCAGGACGACGCGTGGCGCACCAGAGGCACCTGTCAGAACGTCGATCCGGAGACGTTCTTTCCGGCACCGAACGAACCGGCCGACGCGGCGGTGGCGCTCTGCCGCACCTGCGACGTCCAGGGCTCCTGCCTGGCCTGGGCGCTGGAGGTGGGCGACTGTCACGGCGTCTGGGGCGGCACCACGCCGCGTGAGCGGCGCGCCATGCTGGTGGCCTGGCGCAGCGAGGTGCAGCCGGATCCGGACGCGCTCGACGACGCCGGTCCGCCGGTGCGCGACCGCCTGCTCACGCTGGTCCCGCTGAGCTGATCCCGACGTCGCCCGTGGCCCGCTCCGGCAGGCCGCGGGCGACGTCCGTTTCCGCGCCCGATCACCGGCGGGCCGGCCGGCCGCGCAGAATGAGCCGGTGCGGCACGACGACGAGATCGACACACCACGGGGGCCCGCCCGGCTCCGGTTCGACCCACCCGCCGACGGCACCACGGTGCTGGTGCTCGGTCACGGCGCCGGCGGTGACGTGGACGCGCCCGACCTGACCGCCGTCCGGGACGCGGTGCTCGCCGCCGGGGCCGGGGTGGCCCTGGTGACCCAGCCGTACCGGGTTGCCGGGCGACGCGCGCCCGCTCCCGCCGGGCACCTCGACGAGGCGTGGACGGCGGTGCTGGCCGACCTGCGCCGGCGCGCACCGCGGGTGCGCCACTGGGTGGTCGGGGGCCGGTCCAGCGGCGCCCGGGTGGCCTGCCGTACCGCCGCCGCCGTCGGGGCGGCCGGAGTCGTCGCACTGGCGTTCCCGCTGCACCCGCCGGGACGACCGGAGCGATCCCGGGCCGGGGAACTGCTCACCGGCCTGCCCACGCTCGTCGTCAACGGCGACCGGGATCCGTTCGGCGTGCCCGAGTCCGGCCCCGGCATCGAGGTGGTGGTCCGGCCGGGGGAGCGCCACGACCTGCGCGGCGACCCGGCCGGCACGGCCGCCGTGGTGCGGGACTGGTTGCGCGTACACGGGTGGTCGTCCTGACCGGGCGGCGCGCGCCGTGACCGTCCGCCGCGGCGGGTCGTTGCACCGGTTGGTGCCGGCCGCCCGGTTCGGGCGCGCCGGGGCCACCCTCCCAGGCCCTTCCTGGTCCCAGCGTCGGTCGCGGCCGAGGCCGGGACCAGGATCGGGTGGGGCCGGAGGAATGCCATGCCCCACAACTCGCGTTATCTCCCTTGGACGACGACAGAGCCAGCGCGAGGGGGGTGACCGGTGCCGATCGAGACACGGAGCCGGGAACGGGACGAACGGGACGAGCGTCAGCTCCGGCGGCTGCTCGACGCGCCGGAGTGGCCCGCGGCGGCGTCGGTCGTGAGCACCGGCACACACTCCGGAAGTGAATCTGCCGGTAGGTGGGTACGCGTATCCTCGGCGGGAAAGCATCCGACGCGAGGGGATGTGCGGTTGACCACCGAGAAGACGGACGAGCGCAGGGCCCGCTTCGAGCGGGACGCGATGCCCTTCGTCGATCAGCTCTACGCTGCCGGACTGCGGATGACCCGCAACCCGGCGGACGCGGAGGACCTGGTTCAGGAGACGTACCTGAAGGCGTACGCCGCCTTCCACCAGTTCGAGCAGGGCACGAACCTGAAGGCCTGGCTCTACCGGATCCTGACCAACACCTACATCAACACCTACCGCAAGCGGCAGCGCCAGCCCATCCAGGCGCCGACCGAGGAGATCACCGACTGGCAGCTCGCCGAGGCGGAGTCGCACACGTCCAGCGGCCTGCGCTCGGCCGAGACGGAGGCGCTCGACCGGCTGCCGGACAGCGACGTCAAGGAGGCCCTCCAGCAGTTGCCGGAGGAGTTCCGCCTGGCCGTCTACCTGACCGACGTCGAGGGCTTCTCCTACAAGGAGGTCGCCGACATCATGGGCACGCCGATCGGCACCGTGATGTCCCGTCTGCACCGTGGCCGACGTAATCTGCGGAAGCTGCTGGAGCAGTACGCGGCGGAGCGGGGTTTCAGCGCCGCCTCGTCGAAGAAGGGTTCGACCGCCGCCGCCGGCCGGGAGGTGTGACCGTGAGCTGTGGACAACCGCACGAGACGGACTGCCGCGAGGTGCTCGCCGAGGTCTACCTCTACCTCGACCTGGAGTGCGCCGAGGAGCGCCGGGTGCTGATCCGGCACCACCTGGACGAGTGCGGGCCGTGCCTGCGCGAGTACGGCATCGAGCAGGAGGTCAAGGCGCTCGTGGCCCGGTGCTGCGGCAACGAGGCGGCCCCGGAGAAGCTGCGTGAGCGGTTGCGCCTGCGGCTGACCGAGCTGGTGGTCTTCGAGAGCACCGAGTCCCGCGAACTGGCCGACTGACAAGCGACGCAACGGCCCGGGTCCGATCACGGACCCGGGCCGTTGCGCTGTCCGGCGACTGCGCCGCCTGATCGGATGATCAGGAGTTGGGGCGCTTGCCGTGGTTGGCGCTGCTCTTCTTACGGGCCTTCTTCTTGCGGGCCTTCTTCGCCATGCTCTGCCTCCTTGTGCTGGTCACGGTTCCGTCCGCGGCTGGGCGCGGCGGAGGTCGCGGTGCGGCCCTCCGGGCTCGCCGGTGGCCGACCCGCACGATGCTAGTGCCGTCGCCGGCGGTCGGGGCGCGGCGGGGCGGATCGCGCGCGGCGGTGGTGCGCGGCCCGGCGTGACCGGCGTCATGATTGGATACCGTTCGCAGGATTGTCGGGGAGCTGTCGGGGAGAGGGAGGGCCGAGATGGCCGAGGAGATCCGCGCCGAGATGGTGGCGAACGTCTGGAAGGTCGTCGTGTCGGCCGGTGACACGGTGTCCGAGGGCGACACCCTCGTCATCCTGGAGTCGATGAAGATGGAGATCCCGGTGGTCGCCGAGTCCGACGGCGTGGTGCAGAAACTCGCCGTCAACGAGGGCGACGTGGTGCAGGACGGCGACCTGATCGCGGAGATCGGTTGACCGGCCTGCGGGTGCGCCGCGCCGAGGCGGCGGACTTCCCGGCCGTGGCCCGGCTGACAGTCGCCGCGTACGAGGCGGACGGCCAGCTCAAGGACGAGAGCGGGTACGCGCCGGTGCTCGCCGACGTGGCCGGCCGCGCCGAGACCGGCGAGGTGCTGGTGGCCGTCGACGACGCCACCGGCCAGGTGCTCGGCGCGGTGACGTTCGTGCTGCCCGGCACCCCGTACGCCGAACTCGCCGGCCCGGGCGAGGCCGAGTTCCGGATGCTCGCTGTGGATCCGGCCGCGCAGGGCCGGGGCGCGGGCGCCGCGCTCGCGGCCGCGAGCGTGGCGCGCGCCACGGAGCTGGGCTGCACCGCTGTGGTGATCTGCGTCCGCGCCGGGATGGCGGCAAACGCACACCGCCTCTACGAGCGGCTCGGTTTCGTCAGGTACCCGGAGAAGGACTGGACGCCGCTGCCCGGCATCGACCTGCGCGGCCTGCGGCTGGATCTGACCGCGGCGGGCTGAACCGGCTCAGCCCTGGCCGGTCTCGCCGATCTTGGCGAGCAACTCGTCGGCCACCTGGAGCGCGATCCGCTTGCGCTCGTCGTCGGTGATGCCCGGCACGCGGACCGCGAACCAGCTGCTGTGCACCGCGAACAGCGTGAGCGCGGCGCGGAGCTGGGCGGCGGGCGAGTCGTCGCCCCGGCACAGCTCGTGCGCCAGCCGCATCATCCGGTCCCGCATCTGCTGGCCGGCGACGAGGCTCTTGAGCACGGTCTGGTTCTGCTCGAAGAAGCGCATCACCTGGGGCAGGTCGCCGGCGAACATGCTGTCGGCGTACCTGCCGATCAGGGCGCGCCGGGTGGCCAGGGTGGGCGGCTGGTCGGCGGCCCAGGCGATCAGCTCGTCCATCCGGCGCAGCCGGTCGTCGACCAGGCTGGTGACGATCTCGTCCTTGCTCTTGAAGTGGTAGTAGAGCGCCGCCTTGGTCACGCCGAGCCGCTCGGCGATCTCCCGCAGCGACGTCTTCTCGTAGCCCTGCTCGGTGAAGAGTTCCAAGGCGACGGCCTGGATCCGCTCGCGCGTGCCACCTGTGGTCTCCCTCACCGGCCGACATCCTTCCAATCCGCTTGACGTGCGCCCGCCATCAGCTTACCGTCCGGCTAGTAAGCAAACTAGCCGGGCGGCAAGTAAGTCGATCATCCGATCTGCGGGGGAGCCTACCGATGAGTCAACCAGCCCAGGTGACCACGAGACCCAATGTCCGGGTCGTCCTGTTCGGTCTGATGATCGCGATGATGCTCGCGATGCTCGACAACATGATCGTCAGCACCGCGCTGCCGCGGATCGTCTTCGAGTTCGGCGGCGCCGACCACTTCACCTGGGTGGTCACCGCGTACGTGCTGGGCACGACCGTCTCCACGCCGATCTGGGGCAAGCTCGGCGACCTCTACGGCCGCAAGACGGTCTTCCTCACCGCTGTGGTGGTGTTCCTGGTCGGTTCCGCGCTCTGCGGCATGTCCGGCTCCGGCGTCTTCGGCGGCGCCGACACCGGCATGACCGAGCTGATCGCGTTCCGCGCCGTCCAGGGCCTCGGCGCCGGTGGCCTGATGGTCGGCGTCATGGCGATCATCGGTGACCTGGTCCCGCCGCGCGAGCGGGGCCGCTACCAGGGCATGATCGCCGGGATCATGGCCATCGCCATGGTCGCCGGCCCGCTGGTCGGCGGCTTCATCACCGACAACCTCTCCTGGCGCTGGGCGTTCTACGTCAACCTGCCGCTGGGCGGCGCGGCGCTGCTGATCCTCGCCACCACCATGCACCTGCCGAAGTACCGCACCGAACACAAGATCGACTGGTTGGGCGCGGCGCTGCTGTCCGTCGGCATCACCGCGATCGTGCTGGTGACCACGTGGGGCGGCAACGAGTACGACTGGGTATCGCCACAGATCCTCGGCCTCGCCGTGCTGGCGGTGCTCGCCCTCGGCGCGTTCGCGGTGGTGGAGCGGCGCGTGCCGGAGCCGATCCTGCCGCTGAGCCTTTTCGCCAACCGCAACTTCGCGCTGATCTCGGTGATCGGGTTCCTGCTCGGCTTCGCCATGTTCGGCGCGATGAACTTCCTGCCGCTCTACCAGCAGACCGTCCAGGGGGCGTCGGCCACGAACAGCGGCCTGCTGCTGCTCCCGCTCATGTTCGGCATGCTCGTGGTGTCGCTCGTGGTCGGCCGGACCATCACCAGGACCGGCCGCTACCGCCTCTTCCCGATCGTCGGCGGCGTGGTGATGGTCGCCGGGATGGGCCTGCTCAGCCTGCTGGACGTGGACACCAGCAAGGCGCAGTCCTCGATCTACATGATCGTGCTCGGTGTCGGCATGGGCTTCCTCATGCAGACCTCGATGCTGATCGCGCAGAACAGCGTGGAACAGAAGGACCTCGGCGCGGCCAGCGGCGCTGCGACCTTCTTCCGGTCCATCGGCGGCTCGTTCGGCGTCTCCCTCTTCGGCGCGATCTTCGCCAACCGCCTCGCCGACTCGGCCGCCGGTTCCGCGTTCGCGGGCTCGGGCGGCGAGGGCGGCGAGGGCGGCGCGATGGACCTGGAGGCACTCAAGAAGCTCACCGGCCCGATGCGCGAGGCGGTGCTCGGCGGCCTCTCCGACGCCATCTCGCACGTCTTCTTCTGGGCGGTCCTCTTCACGGTGGCCGTACCGGTGCTCGCCTGGTTCATCAAGGAGGTGCCGCTGCGCGCGACGAACGACGTACCGCCGGCCGGCGCCACACCGGAGGACGAGGCCGAGGCCGCGCTCGGCAAGGCCCCCGTCGCCTGACGTGCCTCGCGCCCGCTGCTCGCCAGCTCGGGGTAGTGGCGGGGTCGAGGGCGAGTTGATCGCGCCACTTCGGCGAAGTGGCGGCGGTCAGTTCCGGCGGAACAGGGCTGTGAACCGTCGCCAGAGACGGCGCAGCGGACCGCCGGCGGCGCCGGCGATGAGCGAGTCGGCGGTGGCACGGGTGGCCGGGTCGAGGGCCGGGGTGGCCCGCGCCAGGTACGCCAGTGACACCGCCACCGGGGTGCGCCGCATCGGCCCGGCCGCCACCTCGGCGACCCGCCCGGACACCAGCGCTGCTACGTCGGCGCGGGTGTCCGGGTGCACCCAGGCGGCGGTGACCAGGGCGAACAGTGCCGCCTCGGCGGCCGGGCCGAGATCACCGGCGGCCAGTTCCCCCAGCACCCGACGCCGGGTCGACAGCTCCCACGGCTCGTCGGTGCGGTGGTGCAGCAGGCCGAGGCAGGCCCAGACCTGCGCGCAGCGCGTCCACAGTGCCGGATCCTGCCCGCCGAGCACCCGGCCCAGCGCTGTCGCCGGTGCCTCCGGTGGGTGTGCCAGCAGGGCGAGCAGGTCGGCGAGGTCCAGTGTGGCGAGCCCGACCGCGGCGTCGTACGCGGCCGGCGGGTGCGCCCACGCCGGGTGCGCGAGCTGCTGGAGCCGCCGTACCGCTGCCGCCGAGGGGGCGGGACCGTCGAGGGCCGGGGTGTCGTCGCCGGCCGGGGTCACCTGCCCGAGCCAGGGGCGGCCCCGGCAGCACTCGGCGAGGTCACCGTGCTCGTGCGTGTCGTCCGGGTGGTCGCGGACGAAGTCGGCGAGCGCCACCAGGTGGTCCACGTCGCCGTCGCGCAGGTAGCGCAGCCGGTGCGCGGTGTGCACCGCGCAGTCGAAGGTGGGGTCCTTCGCCAGCGCCCGGTCGATCCAGCCCAGCGCCGCGTCGAGCCGGCCGTTGTCGGCCAGCGTGCCGGCGATGTCCGCGTAGACAGCGAGGTCGTCGGGGTCGAGCGCGACAGCGCGTTCCAGTGCGGCGAGCGCCTCGGCGGTCCGGCCGGCGCCGCGGTACGCGTACCCGAGCCACACCTCGCCGAGTTTGGTGGGCTGTGCGCGTACCCCCCGGGTGGCCCAGGTGACGGCGAGGGTGACCTCGCCGAGGCGCCGGGCCAGCGCGGACGCCGCGCCCAGCAGCAGCGGATGGGCCGGATGGACGGTGATCGCGTTGCGGGCCAGCGTGAGGTACGGCGCGAGCGGCTCGCGCAGCCGGCGCGGCGCGGGGTCCGGCGCCGCCGCGCAGACCTGCATGAGGATCCGGGCGGTGCGCTCGGGATCGAGGCGTTCCGGCAGGTCGGCGGCGGTCACCCAGGGCACTGCGGCCCAGGGCGCGGCCGGCGCGTAGCCGGTGGCGGCGGCGAGCAGGTCGAGCCCTTCGGCGGGCCGGCCGGCGGCGGCGAGCAGGTGCGCGCGGGCCACCACGGCGCCGACGAACGCCTGCTGACCGAGCGGGAAGAGGTCCAGGTCGCCGCCGCTGGCCGCGTTCAGCCGGGCGAGCGTCTCGTGCGCCTCGGGCAGCGTGGGGGAGCGGACCAGCGCGGCGGCCACGTGGTCGGCGGCGTGGCGCAGGTCGCCCTCGCCCAGCGCAAGCCGGGCCAGCGCGAGTTCCTCCTCCGCCGACAGCGCGGCGTCGTCCTCGGGCACGTCGTCCTCTCGGCGGGTCGGGTCGGTCAGCCGGGCAAGCCTAGGGGATCTTCCGTCAGTTAGTGATCCACTGCGCACTCCTGCTCGTTGCGTTGATTGAGGCTACTGAAACGTGCAAGACTGAGCATCGAACGCGCGGGAAACGCGCAGAAGGAGGTTCCGGAGTGACGCAAGCAGGGGCCGGTATGGCCGCCGACATCGACGAGCAGCCGGCCGGTTACGAGCGTCTGCTCTCCACCGAGCACGCGGCGGCCATCGCCGAGGTGGCGGCCGTCGTCGCCGAACGCCGCCCCCGGCACGTCGTCTTCACCGCCCGGGGCACCTCCGACCACGCCGCGCTCTACGCGGCCTACCTGACCGAGATCCGCCTCGGACTGCCCGCCGGGCTGGCCTCCCCGAGCGCGATCACCGTCTTCGGCGCCCGGCCCGACCTCTCCGACGCGCTCGTCGTCGGCGTCAGCCAGAGCGGCGGCTCGCCCGACCTGGCCGAGGTGCTGCGGGTCGCCCGCGCGTCCGGCGCGCTCACCCTCGCGGTCACCAACAACCCCGGCTCGCCGTTGGTGGAGACCGCCGAGCTGAGCGTCGACATCGCCGCCGGCCACGAGCGCGCGGTCGCGGCCACCAAGACCTACACCGCCGAGCTGCTCGCGCTGCTCATGCTGATCGAGGGCGTACGCGCCGGCGACGGCGTGCTGCCCGCCGAGGAGCACGCCGCCCTGAGCCGCCTGCCCGAGCTGGCCGCGCAGACGCTCGCCGACGACACCCCGGCCCGGCTCGCCCCGCGCTACCGGTTCGCCGCCCAGCTCGTCACCACCGGCCGGGGGTACGCGTACCCGACCGCCCGGGAGGCGGCGCTGAAGCTGATGGAGACGTCGTACCTCCCGGCGCTCGCCTTCTCCGGCGCCGACCTGCTGCACGGCCCGCTCGCCATGACCGACCCGGACGTCCCGGTGCTCGCCGTGGTCGGCTCCGGCCCCGGCGGCACGTCGATGCGCGAGGTGCTGCCCCGCCTCGGCGAACGCCGCGCCGACGTGGTCGTGGTCGGCTCCGCCGAGGTCGGCGAGACCCGGATGGCGGTTCCCGAGGTCGACGAGCGGTACGCGCCGCTGCTCGACATCCTGCCGCTGCAACGGCTCGCGCTGTCCCTGGCCCTGGCCCGGGGCGAGGACCCGGACGCGCCGCGCGGCTTGAAGAAGGTCACGGCGACGATGTGAGGTCCGGCGTGGCACGCTGTGTGGCGTGTCCACCCTCCGTGACCTCGCCGAGGAGCACACCGCGCTCCGCCCGGCCGACATCGACCACCTGCACCGGATCGCCGGCGACTGGCAGCTGCTGTCCGACCTGTCCTTCGCCGACCTGCTGCTCTGGGTGCCGGTGGACGGTGACGGCACGTTCCTCTGCGTGGCCCAGGTCCGTCCCACCACCGCGCCGACCGCCTACCTGGACGACCAGGTCGGGCGCATCGTCGGCGGGGCCGAGGTGGCCCACCTGGAGGTGGCCCACCGGCAGGGACGGATCTGGCGCGAGGGCGACCCGGTCTGGTACGGCGACGTCCCGGCCCGCCACGAGGCGATCCCGGTCCGGCTGCGCACCGGCGACGGTGAAGCCGGCGAGGTGATCGCCGTGGTGGGCCGGGACACCAACCTGTCCACCGCGCGCACCCCGAGCCAGCTCGAACTGAACTACCTGACCACCGCCGACGACCTCGCTCAGATGATCGCCGACGGCACGTTCCCGCCGCCCCGGCACCCCGGCGAGACCACCTCGGCACCTCGGGTCGGCGACGGCCTGGTGCGGCTCGACGCCAACGGCAAGGTCACCTACGCCAGCCCGAACGCGCAGTCCGCGTACCGCCGCCTCGGCTACGCCTCCCACCTCGTCGGGGAGGACCTGGCCAAGCTGCATCGCCGGCTCGCCGGCGACCCCCTCGAAGGCACCGACGCGGGCAACGCCGTGCTCGCCGCGCTGCGCGGCGAGGCGCCACCCCGCCGGGAGATCGACGCGCGGGGCGCCACCATGCTCACCCGGGCGCTGCCGCTGATGCCCGCCGGAGTGCCGATCGGCGCGCTGGTGCTGGTCCGCGACATCACCGAGGTACGCCGCCGCGACCGCGCCCTGATCACCAAGGACGCCACCATCCGGGAGATCCACCACCGGGTGAAGAACAACCTCCAGACCGTCGCCGCGCTGCTGCGCCTCCAGGCCCGGAGGGTTGCCATGCCCGAGGCGCGGGTGGCGCTCGAAGAGTCGGTACGCCGGGTCGCCTCGATCGCTCTCGTCCACGAGACGCTCTCCATGTCCAGCGACGAGGCGGTCGAGTTCGACGGCATCGTGGACCGGGTCGCCAGCGCCGCCACCGAGGTCGCCGCCACCGAGGTGAGCGTCGGCATGCGCCGCCGCGGCACCTTCGGCGTACTGCCCGCCGAGATCGCCACCTCGCTGGTGATGGTGCTCAACGAGCTGCTGCTCAACGCCGTCGAACACGGCTTCCCGCCGGCCGACGAGGAGGCCGACGCCCCGTCGCCCGCGGACGCGGCCCGGCCCGAGGCCGTGGTCTCCGCGCCCCGGCCCGAAGTGGTGGTCTCCGCGCACCGGGCCCGCAAGCAACTGCACGTCACTGTCACCGACAACGGCCGAGGGCTGCCCGAGCAGTTCGACGCCGAACGCGGCGGCAACCTGGGCCTCCAGATCGTCCGGGCGCTCGTCACCGGCGAGCTGCGCGGCACCATCGACCTGCGCAACGGCGCCGACGGCGGCACCGAGGCGGCCATCGTCGTACCGCTGGCCCGCGGCACCACCGACCGCCTCACCGGACGAGCAGGGCCACCGTGATCCCCGGCCGCGGCCACACCTGCCGCACCGTGTAGCCCGCGCGCAGCGCGTCGCCCTTCGCGCCAGTCACCGCCGCCGGCGGGTCGGCGCGGCGGCCGGTGACCACCAGCCACACCCGGTCCACCCCGGCCAGGCACCGCGCCGGGTCGTCGCACTCCACGGCCCAGAGGCTCGCGTCCTGCCGCTGGTCGCGGACCACGAGCACGTCGCGCGGCAGCCTCCGCCCCATGTGGTACGCCATGCCGAGATCCGGGAACAGCCACCCGTCCCGGGGCGAGTAGACGATCGCGTCGCCCGGCCGCTGCTCGGCGCGGATGATCCCGGCCGCGCCCGCGTAGTCGACCGGTGCGCTGCGCGGCCACTCGTGGGTACGGCGCAGGGCCACCTGGTCGGGCAGCCCGAGCAGCCCGGCCAGGACCACCACCGCGATTCCCGCCGCGGTCCGTCCGCGCGGCGACGTCGGTCCCTGCTCTGCTTCCGCGGGCGCGGCAGTGCGGCCGGCTGCGGCGGGTGTCGCCGTGCGCTCGGGTTCGGCGGGCGTCGCTGTTCCCGGCGTTCGGGCCGGCGCGGGAGTGACCCGCGCGGCAGCCAGCGCGGCGCCGGCAAGTACACAGGCGAACGGCACGGTGAAGACGAGGTAGCGGGTCACCCACAGCGGCACAATCGTTCCGGCGGCGAAGACCAGCACCACCGGCAGCAGCACGGCGGCGACCGGCAGCAGCGCCCGGCGACCCAGCCGGGCCGCGCCGAGCGCCGCGAGCGCGAGCACGAACCCGCCGACGACACCGCTCTGCGCCAGCGCGCCCGGCAACGCCGCCAGGTCGGGCAGGCGCGCCGGGTCCACCCAGTCGAGTTGCCGTCCACGCTGCCCCCGCGCCGCCAGCGCCAGTGGGGTGACGAGCACGACGACCGGCACCAGCGCCAGCAGCCACCCGGCCAGCACCCGTCGGCCGGGCGCCGACCCCTCCCGAGCCTCGCCGGTCACGTCCTGCCGTTCCGCTTCCGGCGCGTCCGTGCCGTGCTCCCTGCTCCCGGGATGCGGTGACACCTGTGGGGTTCCACCGGCGCTCGATCTCGTGGCTGGGTGGAGCGCCGCGGGTGTCTGCGGGGCGCCGTGACACCCGTGGCGTTCCACCGGCGCTCGATCTCGTGGCTGGGTGGAACGCCACGGGTGTCTGCGGCATGGCCGGCTCGCGTCGGGCATCTCGGCTCGGGACCGGCCGGGCGGATCGACGACCGCCGCGGGGCCACGTGCGGCGGTCAGCAGCACCACCACGGCGTGGGCGGCGAGCAGGGTGAGCGCGATCAGGTGGAGCAGGGCGAGCGCGGCGACGGCGAGGGCGTACCCGGCCCAGCGTCGCCAGGTCGGCCGGCGCAGCGCCTCGACCAGCAACAGCGTGGCCAGCACGGCGAACAGCGTGGCGAGGGCGTACGGGCGGGCCTCCTGGCCGTACCGCGAGGTGACCGGCAGCACCGCGAACAGCAGTCCGGCCAGCAGCCCGGCGCGACTGCCGACGAGCATCGCGCCGAGGCGGGCGGTGAGCGCGGCAGCCACTGCCATCGCGAGCGCGGAGGGTAGCCGCAGCGCGGTCGGCGACGCGCCGGCCAGGGCGGTCCAGCCGTGCATGAGCAGGTAGTACGGCCCGGTAGCGGCGTCGATCGTGCGGGTCATCCGGACCAGGTCCGGTACCGGGCGAATGGCGGCGCTCCAGGTCGCCAGCTCGTCCCGCCACGGCTGGGCGTGCCCGATGCCGGTCAGTGTCACAGCGAGCGTGAGCAGTCCGGGTATCACCCACACCACCGGACCCGGCCGGCTGCGGACGGACGCGGGCGCGAACCTCCTCACCCCCGCAGCCTCACACGCCCAGCCCTTCCCGCCCGTCCGCTCCACCGATTCCCACCCACCCGGCCCCCGACCCGGCCCCCCGACCCGGCCCTCGCCCCGGCCCCACGCCCGGACCCGGTCGATCATGAAGTTGACGGCACGCACCGTCCCTTTTGTCCCCGCCAACTTCATGATCAATGGAGCGGGTGGGTGGGGTTGAGCTTGTTGACCAAGGAGATTGCGGCCTGGGGTGGTGGGTTGGGGGACGTTAACTCCTTGATCACCGGGGAGGGGGTGGGGAGAGGG
>NZ_JNZR01000049.1:0-27267 GCF_000717585.1 Micromonospora globosa | reverse complement strand
CGCCGGTAGCGGGCGTGCAGGGCCTGGTGGCGGTGGTGTAGGTCGCCGAGGGCGGCCATCAGGGCCCGTAGGTCCAGCTCACCCTCGATCCACCAGGTGACCGGGACGACGACCTCCAGCGGCGACATCAGGCACTTCGCCACCTGCTGCGCGAGCGGGACCGGTCCCGGGCGCTGCCGGGTCTGTCCGGCGGTCGAGCCGGTGTCCGTACGGCGGGGGGCGGTGGCGAGCCACCGGGCCAGCTCGTGCGGGGTGGGGGTGCGGTGGATCTGCGAGACGGGCACGACCACGTCGGCGGCCTCGTCGATGCCTGTGGCGACGGCCGCGGACTGCAACGACGTGCCGCCGAGGTGGAAGAAGCTGTCGCGGGCGCCGACCCGCTCGATGCCGAGCACGCTCGCGAACACCTCCGCGACGAGGCGCTCGCCCTCGGTGGCCGGCTCGACGTACGGCACGCCGAGGTCGGGGCGTTGGGCGTCGGGTGCGGGAAGGGCATTCCGGTCGATCTTGCCGGTGCCGCCGAGGGGGAAGCGGTCGAGGGTGACGACGGCGGCGGGGACCATGTAGCTGGGCAGGTGGGCCGCGGCGTGGTCGCGCAGGTCGCCGGTGGCCGGGGTGCGGCCGTCGCGCCCGGTGACGTACGCGACGAGTCGGGCCACGCCCCGGTCCTCGCGGCGGACGACGACGGCGGTCTCCACCTCCGGGTGCTGGGCGAGGATGCTCTCGATCTCGCCCAGCTCGATGCGGATGCCGTTGACCTTCACCTGGTGGTCCATCCGGCCGAGGATCTCCAGTGCGCCGGCGCTGTTCCATCTCCCCAGGTCGCCGCTGCGGTAGGCGAGCCCGCCGCCGTACGGGTCGGTGACGAACCGCTGGGCGGTCAGTTCGGGACGGTTGAGGTAACCGTCGGCGACGCCGAAGCCGGCGATCAGGATCTCCCCGGGAACCCCGACCGGCATGAGGTCGAGGTTCGCGTCGACGACGCGGACCTGCCGGTTCGGCATCGGCCAGCCGATCGGTACGTACGCGCCACCCCACCCGGCCGACGCGTCGAACCAGGTGCACGCCACGGCGATCTCGGCCGGCCCGTACGCGTTGACCACCCGCGTGCCCGCCGTCAGCCACCGCTGGGCCAACCGCGGCGGGACGGCCTCGCCGCCGAAGATGATGCAGCGGAGGCCGGGACAGGCGGCCGGGTCGAGCGGGGCGATGTTGGTGGCCGGGCCGAACGTGTGCGTGACGCCGTGGCTGTTGACCAGATCGGTGAGCCGGCGCGCGTCGAGCAGATCGTCGCGCGGGCACACGACGACGCAACCCCCGCCGGTGAGCGCGGCGAACATCTCCCCGAACGCGGCGTCGAAGACCGGTGCCGCCGAGTGCAGCATCCGGCTGCCGGGGCCGATGGCGCACTCGTCGGTCATCCACGCCAGGAAGTTCGTCAGCCTCTCGTGCGACAGCACCACGCCCTTCGGCGTGCCTGTCGAACCCGACGTGTAGATGACGAACGCCGGAGCGTCCACCGGCACCACAGGCAGATCCGCCGCCGCACCGGCCGGTACCGCAGGCCAGCCGTCGTCCAGCGCCACCACCGTGACCCCGTCCCCGGCGGGGATCCGGGGCGCTACCGCACCGACCGTCAACACCACCCGCGCGCCGTGGTCGGCCAGCAGCACCCGCATCCGCTCCGCGGGCCACGACACGTCCATCGGCGTGTACGCGGCACCCGCCCGCAGCACGCCCATCGCGGCCACCAGCGACCACAACCCGCGCTCCAGCGCCACGGACACCACGTCACCGGCACGGACACCCACCGACCGCAGGTACGCCGCCAGCAGTCCTGACCGGCGATCCAGTTCCCCGTACGTCAGAACCTCGTCACCCGCGACACCCGCCACCGCCTCCGGCGACCGTTGCGCCCAGCCCAGCACGAGCTCGTGGATCGGCTCACCCGGGATCTCCCGCACCGGGCCGCGTCCCCACGTCAGCAACCGCTGCCGTTCCGCGGCGTCCAGCAACGGCAACCTCGACAGGGCTACCTGCGGCGCCGCCGTCCCGGCGGAGACGAGCACGACGACCTGATCCACGAGTCCCTGTACGAACTGCGCGGAGAATCCCTCCACCGCGTAGTCCACCCGCAGCACGGACCCGTCCGCCGCCACGCGTACCACCATGTCGACGTCCACCGCGGCCGGTCCCGTCTCCGCCACCGGGCCGTCGGCCAACTCCACCGCCACCGGGTCCGGCCGGTCCGGAACCGCCACCGCCACCGGCGCCGTCCACGCCAGTCCCACCCGCGCCGCCAACTCCCCGAATCCCGGGTCGCCCGAGACGTCCACCCGCACCACCACCCCGCCGGCCGGGGCCAGCCCGAGCACCACCTCGTCCTGGCCGGTCCAGCGGGCCAGGACCGCCACGAGCCCCGCCACCACGACGTGCCCGGCCGGTGTCATGCGCGACGGCCAGGCGGGCAGTACCCGGTGCACCGAGGCCGCCCGCGCGGGCCACACCGCCGGCCTCCGCAGGTCCCCCACGAGCTCCAGAGCAACCGCGCCGTCCGCGGCCTGGGCGCCATCGAACCCGACAGACAACAGCTCAACCTCCGATCGAAAGGGGACGACCGAAAGGCGCAGGGCCGCGACGATCGGTCAGCCGGGATGCCGCACGCCGGACGGCGGGGTTGGCGCGAGGCGCGTTGACGGGCGGCACCGCTCGCGGGCCACCCGATCCGGTGCGCTGAGAGTGGGAACGACGAGCCGATGGGGCCCGACCATACGAAGCGCTGTGGAGTGGCGTACACCCCTAGAGATCGGCACGTCGACCCCTAGCGCATCAGCCGGAGATCTCCTCCCCGGGCAGGCCTGGGACGTGTCGGCGGTGCCCGCCGGCCGCGTCGAGGCCGGTCCGGCGATGTGAGCTGGCAGGGGGCGTGGCCGTCCGGATCCGGGCACTCGACAGCGCGGGCTGCGACAGCGCCGTCCGGCGACTCCAGCCCTTCTGAAGAACAGCTTTTCGGTCAGCCCGAGTCGATGGCCCCGCTAGGAGTATCGGCGGCCTCGGCGGCGAAAGAGCCGTCCGCGTTCGCCTGTCTGGCCCATCCCGGGGCAATGCATAGTGACTATGATCTTTCGATCATGACGCCGGTCGGTGGCTGGAAACTCAGCCGCTGACCGGCGGTGTGCACCTCGCCGCCGCAACGCTGGCCATAAGCCAGCCGGCTTCCCGGCCGGTCCAGCTCACGACCGTCCGGTCGGTGCACGCGGCACGCCCGGCTCTCGCGGCCGAGCGGCCGGATCAGGACCGGGAGCGCACCCCTTCGGCCACGTTCTCCGCTGTTCGTGGCCGTGGCGCACCGGTTTCACCGCCACCCCGAGGCCCGCACCGGGCCGGCATGTCAGGAGACTAAATGCAGGTGCCCATCCAGGTACAGGTGTTCGCACACGACGGGGTGGTCCTGGCCCGGCCGCCCGACCCGTCGGCCACCGCCGACAGCCCCTATCTCGCCGGCGCGGGCGCCGCTCTCTACAACGGCCTGGACATGATCACGGGTCTGCACCTGACCCTTCCGCACCAGTCGGCGGCGATCTGCAGCACCGGCTCCAGCGCGGACAAGTCGCTGCGTCTGCTCAGCCGGAGTGGTCTGAAGACGCCCAGCGACCTGCGGGCATTCCGTTCCGGCGCGCAGGCGGTGCGGTACGCGCGGGAAGCCGTCGAGCGGGGCGAGATGCTGGAGTTCCAATTTCCTCCGCATGACCCGCGACTGCGGGCCGCTCGCGCCCGGGTGCCCGCAGATCTGCTCGCCCGCCTCAACAACAAGACCGTGCTGGAGACTCTGGTCGCGCCGGAGTACCTGCCCCGCCGGCAGGTCGCCACCCCCGCCGAAGTGCGCCGTATCGTGGCGCGCGACCGCCGGCCGGCGGTCATCAAACCGGCCGGGGTCGAGGTGTCCAGCGGAATTGCGATCTTCACCCGTCGGTTGCGGGACCGGCGGAACCGTTCCCTGTTCAACCAGTTGGAACAGGTGAGCGAGCAGTGGATCGTCGAAGAGGAGGTGCCCTTCCAGACCATCTGGGGTATCCAGTTCGGCGTGACCGACAGCGGAGCGGTGCACTACTTCGGTTCGTCCGTACACCTGCCGCAGCCCACCTCGACGTGGGTCGGTTGTGTGATGGACGACGACCAGCCCCCGGAGGAGCTGGTCGAAGCGCTGACCGTAGGGGTCCGGAAGGCCAGTGAGCTCGGGTACCGGGGCTACTGCTCCTTCGACGCCGGGATCGGCCGCGACGGCGCCCTGCGGGTCATCGACCCGAACTTCCGGGTCAGCGGGGCCACCACCTCGCTGCTGCACCGCAGTTCGCTGCTGGACCAGCATCCATGCGCCATGACCACGTTCTTCTCACTGGCCCCCGGCGTCGACGCCGAACCGATCCTCGCACCGTTCATCGACCGGGGGCAGTTCGTCGTGTTCATGCACCATGACCCGGCGGAGACGGACAACGGCCCGCTGCCGGCGACCATTGTCGGCATGGTCGGGGCCGCGGACCGGTACGCCTGCGGCGTGCTGGTGGCGCAGATCCAGCGGGCCCTGGGTAGCTGACGCGCCGATCCGGGGCTCGGCTCCGGCGGCTCGTCATCCGTTCGCCGGCCCGGCCGCCCCGCGGCGCCGGCCGGCGAACGGGCACCGGGCGGTGCGGCCTCACATGCCGGCGAGTGCGGTACGCACAGCGACCTCGGGGACGTCGGTGACCAGTTCGACTCCGCCCGGTCCGTCCAGGACGAAGGACAGGCCCGAGGTGGCCTTCTTGTCCCGGCGCATCAGCGCGATCAGCTCGTCGTGGTCGACGCCGGCGGGCAGCGTGGTGTCGAGCCCGTAGCCCGCCACCACGTCGTGGTGCTCGGCCACCCGCTCGGCCGGTACCCGGCCGAGGACGCCGGCCAGCCGGCCCGCGAAGACCGTGCCGACGCCGACCGCCTCGCCGTGGCGCAGGCGGAAGTCGGTGGCCCGCTCCAACGCGTGCCCGAGCGTGTGGCCGTAGTTGAGGATGTGCCGCAGGCCGGAGTCCCGCTCGTCCGCGGCCACCACCCGGGCCTTCAACGCCACTGACGCGGCGATCTGCTCCGCCACCGGCCGGTCACGCAGATCGCCGGCGCCGATGAAGTGCGCCCGGGCGATCTCCCCGTACCCGTTGCGCCACTCCCGCTGCGGCAGCGTCCCCAGGTGCTCGGTGTCGCAGAGCACAGCCCGGGGCTGCCAGTACACGCCCACGAGGTTCTTGCCCTCCGGAAGGTTGACGGCGGTCTTCCCACCGACGCTGGCGTCCACCTGGGCCAGCAGCGAGGTCGGCAAGTGGATCACCGGGACGCCCCGGTGGTAGAGACCGGCGGCCAGCCCGACCACGTCCGTGGTGGTGCCGCCGCCGCAGGAGACCACCGCGTCCGTCCGGGTCAGCCCGAACTCGGCGAACGCTCGGCAGAGCTGTTCCACAGTGGTCAGGTTCTTGTCGTGCTCGCCGTCGCGGGCCGGCACCACCCGGTGCGGCACGCCCGGGTCGGGCGTCCACTCCGGTGGCCGGGCCGAGACCACCACGACCCGTCGGGCGCCGGTCCGCGCCACCTCCGCCGGGAGCCGGTGGCGCACGCCGGGACCGATCAGCACCGGGTACGACCGTTCCCCGAGCGCCACCTCGACGTGGGCCGGCTCGCCGGCGGCGGGACGGTCAGGTACCGGCGCGTGCATGTGGTTGCTGCCTCCTCTGCGGAACGCGGACCGGCGCGGTCGCGGCCGGGCGGCCCCGCACCATCGACAGGCGCAGCGCCAGCGCGGCCAGCGAGTCGACCTCCGGCCGGATGCCCCACCGATCGTGGGTGAGCTGCGCGTGGTGCGCCAGCAGGAAACCGGACGGCGCCGTCGGGTGGTCGTGGCCCACCACGTCGGTCACCCGGTCCAGGTAGCGCTGCCACGCCACTGCCACATCCCCGCCCAGCGGGAGGTCACCGGCCGACAGGACGATCTTCTCCGCCCCGTCGTCGGCCTGCGCGGCCAGATCCCGCCGCTGTGCGCCGGTGAGCCGCTGGCTGCGCTCCTGCCAGTGCAGGAAGAGGAACGCCAGGCGGTCGGCCGCCGGCATCAGCCCGGTCAGGTGTCGCAGGTGCGCCACGGCCAGCGGCAGCTCGCCGCCGGCCAGCCAGGGCACGTCCCCGCCGAGCAGGGTGAGGGCCAGTTCGCTGCCCGCGAACGCGAGCGGGCCGCCCCGGGCGGGGTCGCGCACGACGCGCCGGTCGCTGGCGAGGGACGCTCCCGGGTCGTACGCGAGCAGCCCCGCCCGTACCGCGTCGAGCGCGGCGGGGACGGCATGGAAGCCGAGGCTCAGACGCTCGGCGGGGGAGCCCTCCGGGTCGAAGAACCAGTTCATGCCGGGATCGGCCCGGCGGGCGGCGGCGACCAGACCGGTCAGGACGGTGCCGACCAGCTCGGTCAGCCGCGTGCCCGGGCAGCCGTCGGCCGGTACGGCCGAACGGGCGAACAACCAGCAGCGTTCCAACGACGGCACCTCGGCTGACGGGCGGGTGGAGCACGGGACTCGACGGTCTGCGGGGTCGCCCCATCATCGGCCCGCGGGCCCGCTCCACCACCCGATCGGCGCTCCGAACTGGGGACGACTTAGGGGGTGACAGGGGTAGGACGTCGGCAGGGTGCTCGGAAGACTTGGGCCGCTACGGCGAGCGAGGTCTACGCCGCGGATGAGGAGTCTCGCCGACGGATGGATGTGGTGACATGCTTCGGAGCGACCTGATCCAGCCGTTGTCCGATCTGATCGAGGCGCACGCCGCCAGGTTGGGGAACAAGGTCGCATTCCGCGACGACCGCCGGGCGGTCGGATACGCCGACCTGGCGGCGCGGACCCGTCGGCTGGCCGGTCACCTGGCGGCGGCCGGGGTCGCCCGGGGCGACCGGGTGGCCTTCTGCCTCGGCAACCGCGTGGAGACGGTGGAGACCTGGCTGGCCGTCACGCGGGCCGCCGCTGTCGGCGTGCCGGTGAACCCGCACAGCACCGACGCGGAACTGGCCCATCTGCTGGACGACTCCGGTGCGGTGCTGGTGGTCACCGACCCGCGCCACCTCGACCAGATGCTGCGGCTGCGTACCTCCCGGCCGGCCCTGCGGATCGTGGTCACCGGGGACAGCCTGGTTCCGGACGAGGTCGTCGCCTGGCGCGACCTGGTCGATACCGAGCCGGCCGTGGGCGCCCGCGACGACCTGGGCCTCGACGAGGTGGCCTGGATGCTCTACACCTCCGGCACCACCGGCCGGCCCAAGGGTGTGCTCTCCACCCAGCGCACCTGCCTCTGGTCGGTCGCCGCCTGCTACGTGCCGATCCCCGGGCTCACCGCCGCCGACCGGGTGGTCTGGCCACTGCCGCTGTTCCACAGCCTCTCCCACATCGGGTGCGTGCTCAGCGTGACGGCGGTCGGGGCCACGGCCCGGCTCATCGACGGCTTCTCCGCCGACGACGTGCTGCGCGCGGTCGACGAGGACGAGGCCACAGTGCTCGCCGGTGTGCCGGCCATGTACCACCACCTGGTCACCGCCGCCCGGGAGACCGGCTTCCGCGCCCCGGCCCTGCGGGTCTGCCTGGTCGGCGGGGCGATCACCACCGGCGCGCTGCGGCGGGCGTTCGACGAGGTCTTCGACGCGCCGCTGCTCGACGCGTACGGCAGCACGGAGACCTGCGGCTCGATCGCCGTCACCCGGCCGGAGCTGCCCCGGGTCGAGGGCTCCTGTGGGCGCGCGGTGCCTGGCGTCGAGGTGCGCCTGGTCAGCCCGCAGACGGGTCTGGACGTGCCGACCGGCGCCGAGGGGGAGGTCTGGGTCAGCGGTCCGAGCGTCATGCTCGGCTACCACAACCTGCCGGCGGTCACCGCCGCCGCCCTGCGCGACGGCTGGTACCGCACCGGCGACCTGGCCCGCCGCGACGCCGACGGCAACATCTTCGTCACCGGCCGCCACCAGGAGCTGATCATCCGGGGCGGGGAGAAGATCCACCCGGCCGAGGTGGAGGAGGTGCTGCGCGCGGTGCCCGGCGTCGCCGACGTGGCGGTGACCGGCCGGCCGCATGAGGTGCTCGGCGAGGTGCCGGTGGCGTTCGTGGTGCCGGGGCCGGAGGGCTTCGACCCCGCCGCGGGGTTCGCAGCCTGCCGGGAGAGGCTCAGCTACCACAAGGTTCCCGAAGCGCTGTACGAGATCGGGCAGGTGCCCCGCACCCCGTCCGGCAAGGTCACCCGCCGGCTCCTGTCCGACGGGCCGGCGCGGCTGCGGGCGGTCAACGGCAGCCACCACGAGGCGCTCAGCCTGCTCGCCTGGCGACCGCTGGACCTGGCCGCCGTACCGCAGGTGGCGGCACCCGTTCCGGCGGCCGCGCAGGACGCCGCCGGCCCGGCCCGCCGCTGGGCGCTTGTCGGCGCCGGGAGCGAGCCGCTGGTGGAGCCGCTGCGCGCGGCGTCGCCGGGGGAGCGGTTCCGGGCCCACCGGGACCTGGTCACCCTGCGGGCGGCCCCCGACGCCCCCGACGTGACGGTGCTGCTGGCCGGGCCGGCCGACGCCGACGCGGCGGATCTCGCCGGCCGGCTGCGTGGCTGGCTCGACGACGACGGCTTCGCCGGCACCCGGCTGGTGCTCTTGACCGGCCCGGCCAGCGACGGGGCGACCCGGCCCGGCGCGCACGGCCTGTCCGGCGACGCGGCCACCGGGGCAGGCGACGCCGCCGGGTGGGCCGGGCCGGATCCGGCGGCCGGTGCCGTCTGGGCGGTCGGGCGCAGCCTGCAGGCCGCATACCCGGACCGGATCGTGCTGGTCGACCACGACGCTTCGGCCCGCTCGCTCGCCCTGCTGCCCGCCGTCGTGGACGCTGGTGCCGCGCAGGTCGCCCTGCGGGGCGGGGCAGCCCGGCACGCGGCCCTCGTGCCCGCCCCGGCGACCGCGCCGGCACGGCCGGCGACCGTGGCCGACCCGGAGCGCCCGGTGCTGGTCACCGGTGCCGACGGACCGACCGGCGCCGCGCTGGCCCGGCACCTCGTCGCCGCGCACCGCGTCCGCCGGCTGCGGCTGCTGTCCACCGGCGCGACGCCCGCCCCGGCCGTGGCGGACCTGGCCGCCGAACTCACCGCCACCGGTGCGGAAGCCGTCGTGCTGCCCGCCGAGCGGGTGGGCGACGAGGCGTTCGGCGCGGTCTTCCTCGGCCCGTGCGGCGACGACCTGGCCGACGTCGAGGGCGCCGCCCGGCTGCTCCGGCTCGCCGCGACGCTGGACTCGGCGAGCCGGCACCCGTGGGCGACGTTCACCGTCCTCGTGCCGTCCGCCCTGCTGCTGGGCGCCGCGGGCCGGGAGCGGGCCGCCTCGGCCGTCGGGGCCCTGCACGCCCTGGTCGCCCGCCGTCGGGCCGCCGGTCATCCGGCCCGGCTCGTCGGCACGACCGGGCCCGCCGAGGGCGGGTCGTTGCCCGGCGTCCCGGCGGCGACCGGACCCGGAGCGGGCACCGTGCCGGCGGCCGTGCGCGCCGACCTCGCCGCGTTCGACGTGGCCCACGACGGCAACGACCTGGTCGTGCTCGCCCGCCCGGCGGGCCACGTCGACGCCGCCCACCCGGCCTGGCGTGGGCCCGTCGCGGAGCCCGGCGACGCCACGGACGACCGGGACGCCGCCGAGCTGCGCCGCCGGCTGGCCGGGCTCACCACCGCCGAGGGGGACCGGCTCCTGCTCGACCTGGTCCGCACCGCCACCGCCCAGGTGGCCGGGCTGCCCGGCCCGGCCGCGGTCCGCCCCGGCCGCGCGTTCAAGGAACTCGGCTTCACCTCGGTCGCCGCGGTCGCCCTGCGCGACCGGCTGGCCCGGGCCACCGGGGTACGGCTCTCGGCCACTGTCGCGTTCGACCGGCCCAGCCCGCAGGCCCTCGCCCGGCACCTCGCCGCCCGCCTGCGGGGTGCCGCCGCGCAGGCCGCTCCCACGACGGACCCGGCGGCGGTGCCGTCCACGGGGGACGACCCGGTGGTCGTCGTGGCCATGGCCTGCCGGCTCCCCGGCGGCGTCGCCTCCCCCGAGGAGCTGTGGGATCTGGTCGACCAGGGCCGGGAAGGACTCACGGAGTTCCCCACGGACCGGGGCTGGGACCTGGCGAACCTCTTCTCCGACGACCCCGACCGCCCCGGCACCTCGTACGCCCGGGTCGGTGGCTTCCTCACCGGCGCCGCGGAGTTCGACGCCACCCTGTTCGCGATCAGCCCGCGCGAGGCGCTCGCCATGGACCCGCAGCAGCGGCTGCTGCTGGAGACCGCCTGGGAGCTGTTCGAGCGGGCCGGCATCGACCCCACCTCGCTGCGTGGCAGCGCCACGGGCGTCTTCACCGGCGTCATGCACCACGACTACGCCGCGAACCTGCGCCAGGCGCCGCCCGGCACCGAGGGCTACCTCGGCGTCGGCACCGCCGGCAGCGTCGTCTCCGGCCGGGTCGCCTACGCGCTGGGGCTGGAGGGGCCGGCGGTCACCGTCGACACGGCGTGCTCCTCGTCGCTGGTGGCGCTGCACCTGGCGGCCCAGGCGCTGCGCGCCGGGGACTGCTCCCTCGCCGTGGCCGGCGGCGTGGCGGTGATGGGCACCCCGCAGGCGTTCGTGGAGTTCAGCCGGCAGCGCGGGCTCGCCCCGGACGGCCGGTGCAAGGCGTTCGCCGACGGCGCCGACGGCACCGGCTGGTCCGAGGGCGTCGCGGTGCTGCTGCTGGAACGGCTCTCCGACGCCCGCCGGCACGGGCACCCCGTCCTCGCCGTGCTGCGGGGCTCCGCCGTCAACTCCGACGGCGCGTCCAACGGGCTGACCGCCCCCAACGGGCCCGCCCAGGAGCGGGTCATCCGCCGGGCGCTGGAGGCGGCCGGGCTCTCCGCCGCCGACGTGGACGTGGTCGAGGCCCACGGCACCGGCACGTCGCTCGGCGACCCCATCGAGGCCCAGGCGCTGCTCGCCACGTACGGAGTGGGACGCGGCGACGCGGAACCGCTGCGGCTGGGCTCGCTGAAGTCCAACCTCGGCCACACCCAGGCCGCCGCCGGTGCCGCCGGGGTGATCAAGATGGTGCTCGCCATGCGGCACGGGACGCTGCCGCGCACCCTGCACGTGGACGCCCCGACGTCCGAGGTGGACTGGTCGGCCGGCGCGGTCGAGGTGCTCACCGAGGCCCGCTCGTGGCCCGACGTACGCCGACCCCGCCGAGCCGGCATCTCGTCGTTCGGCATCAGCGGCACCAACGCGCACGTCATCGTCGAGGCGCCCGCCGACCCGCCGGCCACCGCCGAGGACGCCGCCGGGCCGCCGTCGCCCGGCACCGTCCGGCCGCCCGTGCCGTGGCTGCTCTCGGCGGCCTCCGACGAGGCGCTGCGTGGTCAGGCGGCCCGTTTGCTGGCGTGGTTCGACGGGCCGGGGGCGCACGCCGACCCGGTCGACGTCGGGCACGCCCTCGCCACCACGCGCGCGGCCCTCGAACACCGGGCCGTGGTGCTGGTCGGCGACGCGGAGTCCGCCCGGACAGGGCTCGGTGCGCTGGCCCGCAGCGGCCCGGACCCGGACCTGCCGAGCGTGTCGACCGGCCGGGTCGTCGACGGCCGACTCGGCCTGCTCTTCGGCGGGCAGGGCGGCCAGCGCGCCGGCATGGGCCGCGAGCTGTGCGCGGCGTACCCCGTCTTCGCCACCGCCTTCGACGCCGCCTGCGCCGAACTCGATCGCTGCCTGGCCGGCCACGCCCCGTACCCCGTCGCGGACGTCGTCCTCGCCGCCGAGGGCACCGAACCGGCCGGCCTGCTCGACGAGACCCTGTACACCCAGCCCGGGCTGTTCGCCTTCGAGGTGGCGCTCTACCGCCTCCTGGAGTCCTGGGGGGTGAGCCCCGATGCGGTGCTCGGCCACTCCGTCGGCGAGCTGGCCGCCGCGCACGTCGCCGGGGTGTTCTCCCTCGCCGACGCGGCGGCGCTGGTCGCCGCCCGTGCCCGGCTGATGCAGCAGCTGCCCGCCGGGGGCGCGATGGTCGCCGTCGAGGCCGACGAGGCCGAGGTCGCCGCGTACCTCACCGACCGGGTGGGCCTGGCCGCCGTCAACGGCCCCACCAGCGTCGTCCTCTCCGGCGACACCGACGCGGTGCTGGCCGTCGCGGACACGCTGCGCGCGGCCGGGCGCCGCACCAGCCGGCTGCGGGTGTCGCACGCGTTCCACTCGCCGCGCATGGACCCGATGCTCGACGAGTTCCGCGCGGTGGCCGCCGGCCTCACGTACCGCACCCCGCACCTGCCGGTGGTGTCCAACCTGACCGGTCACCCCGTCGACCCGGCCCGGCTCTGCTCGCCCGAGCACTGGGTGGCGCACGTGCGGGGCACCGTCCGCTTCCACGACGGGGTACGGGCCCTGCACGGGCAAGGCGTCACCACCTTCCTGGAGATCGGCCCGGCCGGCGTACTCACCGCCATGGCCCAGGACTGCCTCGTCGCCGAGGCCGACGAACTGGCCTTCGTCCCCGCCGTACGGGGCACCGCCGGGGAGGCCGAGGCGCTGCTCGCCGCCGTGGCGCGGCTGTACGTGCGGGGCGTCGCCGTGGACCGTGCCGTCCTCGCCGGCCCCGGCCCGCACCGCCGCGTCGACCTGCCCACGTACGCCTTCCAGCGCCGGCACTACTGGCTGCCCGCTCCCACCGGTGTCGGCGGTCCCGGCGGCGCCGGGCTGGCCGACGTCGGGCACCCGCTGCTCGGCGGGCTGCTGGCGGTCGCCGGCACCGCGCAGGTGGTCTGCACCGGGCAGGTGTCAACGGCCACCTCACCGTGGCTGGCCGCACCCGGCGACGGCACGGCCCCGCTGCTGCCCGCCTCCGCCCTGCTGGACATGTTCGCCCACCTCGGCGACCAGCTCGGCGCCCCGAGCGTGCGGCGGCTGCACGTCCCCGAGCCGGTGCCGCTGCCCACCGAGGCGACCCTCGACGTGCAGATCGGTGTCGGCGCGCCGGACGGGCACGGACACCGGGTGGCGCACTGCCACGTCCGGGCCGGCGAGGGGCTGCCCTGGCGTGCGGTCGCCGAGGCCGTGCTCGCGCCCGTCGACCCGGGGAGCGGTCGGGGCGCCTTCGCCCCCGTCTGGCCGCCCACCGGGGCCCGGCCGGTGGATCTGAGCGCACCACAGCACCGCGCGCTGGCCGGGGAGCTGGTCCGGGGCGCCTGGGTCACCGCCGACCGGCTCTTCGTCGACGTCCGCCTGCCGGAGGACGCCCGCGACCCGGACGCCGAGCGGTACGGCGTGCACCCGCTGGTGCTGGAGGCGGCGCTGCGCCTGCTCCCGCTCGCCGACTTCGCGCCCGTCGCCGACGCCGGGCCCACCGCTCGGCTGCTGCCCACCGAGTGGGCGGGCGTGCGCCGCCACGCCGTCGGAGCGCACGCGCTGCGTGTCTGCCTGGCCCCCGGCGGGGCGGACGCGGTGACGCTGAGCGCCGTCGACGACGCGGGCAGGCCCGTGCTCGATGCCGACCGGGTGGTGCTGCGGGCGGTGGACCTGCCGCCCGCCGGCCCGCCGACGACGGCGGCCACCCCCGCCGGACTGTATGTCGTCGACTGGCTGCCCGCGGCGTTCCCGGCGACCCCGGCGCCCTCCTGGACGATCGCCGACGACACGCCCCCGGACGGGCCGCTGCCGCCGCTGCTCGTGCTGCGGGTCGGCGACGGCGAGCCGGGCCGGCCGGTGCCCGACCGGGCGCACGCCGTGAGCCTCGCCGTGCTGGGCGTCCTCCAGACCTGGCTGGCCGACCCCCGCGCGGAGACCACCCGCCTGGCCCTCGCCCTGCGCGACGGCGACCCGGTGCACGCCCCGGTGGCCGGGCTGCTCCGCGTCGCCCAGGCCGAGCAACCCGACCGCTTCCTCCTGCTCAGCCTCGACACCACCGACGACGCCGCCATCCGCTCGGCGCTGGCCGCCGCCGAGGACGAACCCGAGGTGGCCGTCCGCGACGGGCGTGCGCTGCTGCCCCGCCTCCGCCCCGTGGCGCAGACCCCGGCCGGTACGCCGCGGGCGGCCCTGGCCGGTGGCACCGTACTCGTCACCGGCGGCACCGGCGGGATCGGCCGGCAGGTCGCCACCCACCTCGCCACTGCGCACGGCGTCACCGAACTGGTGCTCGTCAGCCGCAGCGGCCGGTCCGGCGACTGGACGACAGCACTGACCGACGCCGGCGTCACAGTCCGGGTGGTCGCGGCCGACGTCGCCGACCGGGCGGCGCTCGCCGAGGTGATCGCCCCACTGGCCGGCCGGCTCGTCGCCGTCGTGCACGCAGCCGGGGCCACCGATGACGCCCTGATCACCGACCTCGACCCCGCCCGCTGGGCACGGGCTCTGCGCTCCAAGGTGCACGGTGCCTGGCACCTGCACGAACTCACCGCCGGCCTCGACCTGGCCGCGTTCGTGCTCTTCTCCTCGGCCGCCGCCACCTTCGGCAGCCCCGGCCAGGGCAACTACGCCGCCGGCAACGCGTTCCTCGACGCGCTCGCCGCGCACCGCCGTGCCCAGGGCCTGCCGGGCAGCGCCCTGGCCTGGGGGCTGTGGGCCGCCCGGGACGGGATGGCGGGCCGGCTCAGCCCGGCCGACCTGGCCCGGCTCGCCCGCGGCGGCACCCGCCCCCTCGACACGGCTGCCGGACTGGCGCTGTTCGACGCCGCCCTGGACGTGGACCGGCCGGCGCTCGTGCCGATCGGGCTCGACCTGGCTGCCGTACGGACCTCCGGCGAGGTGCCCGCCCTGCTGCGGGCACTGCTGCCCCCGCCGCCCCGCCGGGCGGTCAACGCCGCCTCCGCGCCCGCCGCCGCGAAGGGCTTCGCCGACCGGCTGGCCGAACTCGCCGAGCCCGAGCGCGCCGAGCTGCTGCTGGACCTCGTCCGTACCCGGTGCGCCACAGTGGTCGGGCACGCCGGCCCCGAGCAGGTCGAGCCGCGCCGCCCGTTCAAGGACCTCGGCTTCGACTCGCTGATGGCCGTGGAGCTGAGCAACCGGCTCACCGCCGTCACCGGCGTCCGGCTCGCCCCGCACGCAGTGTTCAACCACCCCACTCCCGAGCTGCTCGCCGCGCACCTGCACGCCCGGCTGCTCGGCACCGCGGCCACCGGGGTCACCGACGCGAGCACCGTCGCCCTGGACGAGCCGGTCGCCGTCGTCGCGATGGCCTGCCGTTTCCCTGGCGGTATCGGCTCCCCGGAGGAGCTGTGGCGGCTGCTCGACGCGGGCGCCGACGTCATCGGCGACCTGCCCGACGACCGGGGCTGGCCGCTGGCCGACCTCTACGACCCGGTGCCCGGCACGCCCGGCCGGTCGTACGTGCGTTCCGGCGGGTTCCTCACCGGCATCGCCGACTTCGACGCCGAGTTCTTCGGCATCAGCCCCCGCGAGGCCCTCGCCATGGACCCGCAACACCGGCTGCTGCTGGAGACCTCCTGGGAGGCGCTGGAGCGCGGCGGCATCGACCCGGCCACCCTGCGGGGCAGCCGGACCGGTGTCTTCGCCGGCACCCACGGGCAGGACTACGCCGGCCGGGTCGCCCCCGGCGTCGTCTCCGACGACGGCGAGGTCACCGCCGACGAGGGGCACCTGCTCACCGGCACCGCCGGCAGCGTCCTCTCCGGCCGGGTCGCCTACGCGCTCGGGCTGGAGGGACCAGCCATCACCGTGGACACCGCCTGCTCCGCCTCCCTGGTGGCGCTGCACCTGGCCGTGCAGGCGCTGCGCCAGGGCGACTGCGACCTGGCCCTGGCCGGTGGCGTGTCCGTGATGGCCACCCCGGCCGGGCTGACCGGTTTCAGCCGCCAGCGGGGTCTCGCCGCCGACGGGCGGTGCAAGGCGTTCGCCGAGGACGCCGACGGCTTCGGCATGTCCGAGGGCGTGGGGATGCTGGTGGTCGAGCGGCTCTCCGACGCCCGCCGCCGGGGCCACCCGGTCCTGGCCGTCGTACGTGGCTCGGCGGTCAACTCCGACGGCGCGTCCAATGGGCTGACCGCTCCGAACGGGCCGTCCCAGGAGCGGGTCATCCGGGCCGCGCTCGCCGCCGCCGGGCTGACCGCCGCCGAGGTGGACGTGGTGGAGGCCCACGGCACCGGCACGTCGCTCGGCGACCCCATCGAGGCCGAGGCGATCCTCGCCACGTACGGGCAGCGTCCGCCCGGCGCACCGCCGGTGCTGCTCGGCTCGGTCAAGTCCAACCTCGGGCACACCCAGGCCGCGGCCGGCGTCGCCGGCGTGCTCAAGATGGTCATGGCGATGCGTCACGGCGTCCTGCCGCGCACCCTGCACGCCGAGCGCCGCAGCTCGCGGATCGACTGGGACTCGGGCGCGGTGGAGCTGCTCACCGAGGCCCGCCCGTGGCCGGCGGCGGCCCGGCCGGTGCGCGCCGGCGTCTCGTCGTTCGGCATCAGCGGCACCAACGCCCACGTGATCGTCGAGTCGGTCGCCGAAACGATGCCGGAGGCCGCCGAATCCGAGCCGCCGCAGGAGCGTGCGCTGCCATGGCTGCTGTCGGCGCGTACCCCGCAGGCGCTCATCGGCCAGGCGCGCCGGCTGCGGGCGCACCTCGCCGCCCGGCCCGGCCGGCGGCCCCTCGACGTGGCCTGGTCGCTGGCCACCACCCGAGGCACCTTCGACTCCCGCGCGGTGCTGGTCGCCGCTTCGGCGCAGCGGGCCGCCGACGCCCTCGACGCGCTCGTCGAGGGCCGGCCCGACCCGGCGGTCACGCGCGGCGAGGCCCGTCCCGCGGGCCGCTGCGTCTTCGTCTTCCCCGGGCAGGGCGCACAGTGGCTCGGCATGGGGTTGGACCTGCTCGACCAGGCCCCCGTGTTCGCCGAACGCATGGCGGCCTGCGACGCGGCGCTGCGGCCGTACCTGGACTGGTCGCTGGTGGACGTGCTGCGCCAGGCGCCCGGCGCGCCCGGCCTCGACGAGGTCGACGTGGTGCAGCCCGCCCTGTTCGCGATGATGGTGTCGCTGGCCGAGCTGTGGCGCTCGTACGGTGTGCAGCCGGCCGCCGTGGTCGGCCACTCCCAGGGCGAGATTGCCGCCGCCTGCGTCGCGGGGGTGCTGTCCCTGCCCGACGCGGCCCGGGTGGTGGCGCTGCGCAGCCGCGCGCTGCGGGCTCTGGCCGGGCACGGGGCGATGGCCTCCGTCGCGCTGCCCGCCGACACGGTCCGCGACCGGATCGCCCGTTTCGGCGAGCGGATCTCGGTCGCCGCCGTGAACGGGCCGGCCGCCGTCGTGGTGTCCGGTGAGCCGGAGGCGGTCGAGGAGCTGCTCGCCGAGTTGGCCGGCGAGCAGACCCGGGTGCGTCGGATCGCCGTCGACTACGCCTCCCACTCCGCCCAGGTGGAACGCATCCGCGACGAGCTGGCCGAGGTGCTGGCCGGCATCACCCCCGGTCCGGCCGCCGTGCCGCTGTTCTCCACCACCGACCTGCGCTGGCTCGACGGCGAGGAGATGGGGCCCGACTACTGGTACCGCAACCTGCGCCGGCCCGTCGAGCTGGAACGGGCGATCCGCTCGCTGGCCGCCGAGGGCCACGACGCGTACGTCGAGTGCAGCCCGCACCCGGTGCTCACCGTCGGCGTCGAGGAGACCCTCGCCGACCACGACGGCGATGCCGTGGTGGTCGGCTCGGTGCAACGCGACCAGGGCGGCCTTGAGCGGTTCCTGCTCTCCCTGGCCCAGCTCCACGTGTCCGGGGTCGCGGTGGACTGGCGGCCCGCACTGGCCGGCGGCCGGCGCGTCGACCTGCCCACGTACGCGTTCGCCCACCGCCGCTACTGGCCCCGGCCGATCTCCGGCCCCGGCGACGTCGGCGCCGCCGGTCTGGACACCGCCGGTCATCCGCTGCTCGGCGCGTCGGTCGTGCTGGCCGAGACGAGGGGCCACCTGTTCACCGGGCGGCTGTCGGCCGACGCGCAGCCGTGGCTGGCCGATCACCGGGTCACCGGCAGCGTGCTGGTGCCCGGCACCGGCCTGGTGGAGTTCTGCCTGCGCGCCGGCGACGAGGTCGGCCACCCGTTCCTCGACGAGATGGTCATCGAGGCGCCGCTGACCCTGCCCGCCGGCGGAGCGACGCAGGTGCAGGTGGTGGTCGGCGCGGGCGCCGGCGACGGACGCCGCCCGGTGACCGTGCACTCCCGGCCCGCCGACGCGCCGGCGGGACAGCCGTGGACCCGGCACGCCAGCGCCACCCTCCGCGCCGATCAGCCCGCGGTGTCTCCGCAGCTCACCGTCTGGCCGCCGCCCGACACCCGGCCCGTGGACCTGACCGGCTTCTACGCCGGCCTGGAAGCCGACGGGTACGAGTACGGGCCGGCGTTCCAGGGCCTGCGCGCGGTGTGGACCAGCGGCGATGAGGTCTACGCCGAGGTGGAGCTGCCGGCGGCCCAGCGGGTCGACGCCGACCGGTACGGCCTGCATCCCGCCCTGTTCGACGCCGCCCTGCACGCCGCGCACTTCGGCGGGCTCGCCGGGGCCGGGGCCGGCCAGCTCCTGCTGCCGTTCGCCTGGAGCGGCGTGAGCCTGCACGCCACCGGGGCGACCGCCCTGCGGGTACGGCTGAACCGGGTCGGGCCGCACGCCATCGCGCTGACCGTCGCCGATCCGACCGGCGCCCCGGTGGCCGAGGTGGCCGCCCTGACGATGCGCCCGATCTCCGCCACCGAGCTGGCCGTCGCCGACGACCGCGCCACCCGCGACGCCCTGTTCCGCGTCGACTGGACGCCGCTGCCGCCCGTCGAGTCGGCCACTCCGGTCGACGCCGTGACCGTCGCCCCTGGTCTGGACGGGTTCCCGCTGCACCATGGGTTGGACGGGCTCGCCGACGCCGTGGACGCGGGACTGGCTCTGCCCGCGGCGGTGCTCGTGCCGCTCGACGCGGACCCCGCGCAGCCCGCCGCCCGCGCGGCACGCCATGCCGCCGTACAGGCCCTCGACCTGGTCCGGCGTTGGCTCACCGAGCCCCGCTGGGCGGCGTCGCGGCTGCTGCTGGTGACCCGAGGCGCGGTGGCCGTGCACCACGCCGGCGAGGTGACCGACCCGGCCGCCGCGGCGGCGTGGGGTCTGGTGCGCTCCGCCCAGTCGGAGAACCCGGGCCAGATCGTCGTCGTCGACGTCGACCACGACGGGATCGGCCCCGATGAGGTGGCCGCCCTGCTGGCGGCGGACGAGCCGCAGGCCGCGATCCGGGTCGGCGCGGCGTACGTGCCGCGGTTGGCGCGGGCCGGGTCGGCCGGTGAGCTGTCCGCACCACCCGCCGCCGCGTGGCGGCTGGACGCGCCGGTGCGGGGCAGCCTGGAGAACCTCACTCTGGTCGCCACCGACGCCGCCGACGCCGCGCTCGGCCCCCGCGAGGTCCGGGTACGCGTCCGCGCCGCCGGCCTCAACTTCCGCGACGTGCTCAACGCACTCGGCCTCTACCCTGGCGACGCGGGACCGCTCGGCGGCGAGGGTGCCGGCGAGGTCGTCGAGGTGGGCGCCGAGGTGACCGACCTGCGGCCCGGCGACCACGTGTTCGGGGTCTTCGTGGGCTGCTTCGGGCCCGTCGCGGTCACCGACCGCCGCCTGCTGGCCCCGATGCCGGTCGGCTGGTCGTATGTGGAGGCCGCCTCCGTGCCGGTGGTCTTCCTGACCGCCTACCACGGGCTGGTCAACCTGGCCGGGCTCACCCGCGGCGAGTCGGTGCTGGTGCACGCGGCGGCCGGTGGCGTCGGCATGGCCGCCGTGCAGCTCGCCCGCCACCTCGGGGCCGAGGTGTACGCCACCGCCAGTCCCGCCAAGTGGGGCGCCCTGCGCGCGCTCGGTCTCGACGACGAACACCTGGCCTCGTCCCGGACCCTCGACTTCGAGACCCGCTTCGCCGCCGCCACCGGCGGCCGGGGCGTCGACGTCGTCCTGGACTCGCTGGCCCGCGAGTTCGTCGACGCCTCGCTGCGGCTGCTGCCGCGCGGCGGGCGGTTCGTCGAGATGGGCAAGACCGACATCCGCGATGCCGACCGCGTCGCCGCCGACCACCCGGGGGTGGCCTACACCGCCTTCGACCTGACCTTGGAGGAGCCCGACGAGGTGCAGCGCATGCTCGTCGTGCTGCTGGAGCTCTTCGAACGCGGGATACTCACCCCGCTGCCCACCCAGGTGTGGGACGTCCGCCAGGCACCGGAGGCGTTCCGGCACGTCAGCCAGGCCCGGCACGTCGGCAAGGTGGTGCTCACCATGCCCCGGGAGTGGGATCCCGACGGCACGGTGCTGCTGACCGGAGGTACCGGAACCCTGGGCCGGCTGGTCGCCCGGCGGCTGGTCGAGACGCACGGCGTCCGGCGGCTGCTGCTGGTCAGCCGCCGCGGCGAGCGGGCCCCCGGTGCGGCCGAGGCGGTCGACGAGCTGCGGGCCCTGGGTGCCGACGCCACGGTGGTGGCAGCCGACGTGTCCGACCGGGACGACCTCGCCGGGGTGCTGGCGGCGGTACCGGACCGGCACCCGCTGACTGCCGTCGTGCACCTCGCCGGAGTGCTCGACGACGGGGTGGTCACCGCCCTCACCCCGCAGCGCGTCGACACGGTCTTCGCGCCGAAGCTCGACGCCGCGTGGCACCTGCACGAGCTCACCCGTCACCTCGACCTCGCCGGGTTCGTGCTCTTCTCCTCCGGCGCCGGCGTCTTCGGCGTACCCGGTCAGGCGAACTACGCCGCGGCGAACGCCTTCCTCGACGCGCTCGCCCTGGCCCGCTGCGCCGAAGGGCTGCCGGGCCGGTCGTTCGCCTGGGGGCTGTGGGAGCAGGCCAGTGAGATGACCGCCAAGCTGGACCGCACCGATCCCCGGATCACCGCCCGCGACGGGCAGCTCGCCATCCCGTCCGAGCTGGGGATGGCCCTGTTCGACGCGGGCCTGCGGCTGGCCGAGCCGGTGCTGGTGCCGACGAGGATCGACGTCGCCGCGCTCGGCGAGCGGGTCGAGCGGCCACCGGCGCTGCTGCGTGGGCTGCTGCGCCGGGAGCGGCCGACCGCGCGGGCGGCCACCCCGACCGGCGGCGGGCGTACGCTCGCCGACCAGCTGGCGGCGCTCGACGGGCCTGAGCGCCACACCCTGGTGGTCGACCTGGTACGCGAGCAGGCGGCGAGCGTGCTCGGGCACGGCAGCCGGGCGGCGGTGGCCCCGGGCCGGGCGTTCAGTCAGATCGGCTTCGACTCGCTGACCGCCGTCGAGCTGCGCAACCGGCTGACCACGGCCACCGGCCTGCGCCTGCCGGCCACGCTGATCTTCGACTACCCGGACCCGAACGAGCTGGCCACGTACCTGGTGTCCGAGCTGGCGCCGGACACCGGACCGGCGGTCCCGCCGGTCCTCGCGGACCTGGAGAACCTGGAGCGCTCGCTGACCGAGGCCACTGTGGAACCGGAGCTGCACGACCAGATCGGGTCCCGCCTGGAGGTGCTGATCGCCAAGTGGCGGACGATGCGCGCCGGCTCGGGCGGCGATCCCGACCTCGACCTCGAACTGGCCAGCGACGACGACCTGTTCGACCTCATCGACTCCGAACTCGGTATCTGATGGCCGTCCGGCCGCCCCGCACGCCACAAGCCGACCCCGTGTCCGACCGACCCCCGAGGAACCGATACCGATGCTGAGGACCGACGTCCTGATCGTGGGCTACGGCCCCGTCGGTGAGATGCTCACGATCCTGCTGGCGCAGCGAGGGCTCACCGTCACGGCGGTCGAGCGGTGGGCCACCCCGTACAACTTCCCCCGCGCGGTGTCGTACGACGGGGAGGCGAGCCGTGTCCTGGCCGCCGCCGGCGTCGCCGACCGCCTCGGCCCGGTGGTGGAGTCGTCGGGCGAGTACACCTTCAAGAACGGCTTCGGCCGGACCCTGCTGCACGTCAAGGTCACCGGCGACGGGCCGATGGGCTGGCCCGACTCGGTCTCCTTCTACCAGCCGGGACTGGAGGCGCTGCTCGCCGAGCGGGGCGCGGAGTTGCCGGGTGTCACGGTGCTGCGCCCGTATCAGGTGACGGGCCTGGTCGAGCACGACGACGGGGTCGAGGTGACCATCGCCGGCCCGGACGGCGAGGAGGTCCGCGCGGCCCGCTGGGTCATCGGCTGCGACGGGGCCAACAGCTTCGTGCGGGAGCACCTGGGCAGCGGCGTCACCGACCTCGGCTTCACGTACGACTGGCTGGTCTGCGACGTGGTCCCGCACGAGGCCCGCGAGTTCAAGCCGAACAACCTGCAGGTCTGCGACCCGGCGCGGCCCCGCACGGCCGTGTCGGCCGGCCCGGGACACCGGCGGTGGGAGTTCATGCGGGTGCCGGGGGAGAGCCGGGAGGAGTTCGAGAGCGCCGAGAGTGTGTGGCGGCTGCTCGGCCTCTTCGACATCACCCCGGACAACGCCACCCTGGAGCGGTACGGCGTCTACACCACCCAGGCATGCTCGGCCGAGCGCTGGCGTTCCGGGCGGATCCTGCTCGCCGGCGACGCGGCGCACGTGATGCCGCCGTTTATGGGGCAGGGGATGAGTTCGGGCTTCCGCGACGCCCTCAACCTCGCCTGGAAGCTCGACCTGGTGCACCGCGGCCTGGCCGACGAGGCTCTGCTGGACACCTACCAGGAGGAGCGCTGCGCGCACGTGCAGCACGCCATCCGGATGTCCATCGACTCGGGCACTGTGATCTGCGAGACCGACCGCGCCGCCGCGGCCGGCCGCGACGCCGCGATGCTCGCCGAGCTGCGCCGGCGTACCGCCCGCCCGCGCACCCGGTCCCTGCTGGAGCCCCTGTCCGGCGGGGTCCGGCACAGCGGCTGCGAGGCCGCCGGCGCCCCGATGCCGCAGGGTCGCGTCGAGGTCGACGGCCGCGCCGGGCTCTTCGACGAGGTCGTCGGCACCGGCTTCGTCCTGCTCTGCGCCGAGGACCCCGACGACCTGCTCGACGCCGACGCCCGGACCTTCCTGGACGCGCTCGGCGCGCGGGTCGTCCGGATCGTTCCCGCCGGTGCGCCCGCACCCGGATCCGGCGCCGCGCCGACCGCCTTCGACCTCGACGACGTGTACCTGGCCCACCTCAAGCGGTACGACGCGGTGGCGGTCCTCGTCCGGCCCGACTTCTACGTCTTCGGCACCGCCGCCGACCCGGCCGCTGTGCCCGCGCTCGTCGAGGATCTGCGCCGGCAGATCCGGCGCGGCTGATCGGCATCCACCCACCGGAAGGAACCGACATGTTCGAGAACCTGAAGATCGCCGGCCGGGCGATCCGCACGGTCTTCACCGCCGACCCCATCACCCGGGTCCGGCGCTTCTACGAGATCCAGTCACCCGACGTGGAGTTCGCGGCCCGCCGTACCCA
This sequence comes from Micromonospora globosa, assembly GCF_000717585.1. Lineage (NCBI taxonomy): Bacteria > Bacillati > Actinomycetota > Actinomycetes > Micromonosporales > Micromonosporaceae > Micromonospora > Micromonospora globosa. Next base: position 3,864 of record NZ_JNZR01000049.1, on the reverse strand, counting down.
CTACATGAACGTGGGCTACTGGTCCGACGGGGTCACCGACATCGACACGGCCGCCGACGCGCTGGCCGACAAGCTGGCCGACGCCGCCGGGCTCAAGCCGGACGACACCGTGCTCGACGTCGGCTTCGGCTACGGGGACCAGGACTTCAAGTGGCTGCGCGAGCGCCAGGTCGCCAAGGTGTACGGCCTGAACATCACCCCGCACCACGTCGAGGCGGCGCAGCGCCGGGCGCAGGAGGAGGGGCTCGCCGACCGGACCGACTTCCGGCTCGGCAGCGCCACCGAACTGCCCTTCGAGGACAACACCTTCGACCGGGTCGTCGCCCTGGAGTCCGCCTTCCACTTCTACCCGCGCAGCGCGTTCTTCGCCGAGGCGCTGCGGGTGCTGCGCCCGGGCGGCGTGCTCGCCACTGCCGACATCATCCCGGTCAGCGGCGACGTCGTCCGCGCGGCCATCCAGTCCGGCCCGCTGAGTTTCGTCAAGTTCAGCATTCCCAAGGAGAACTGGCACGACCGGGACACGTATCGGCAGGAGCTGGTCGAGGCCGGCTTCGCCAACCCGGAGGTCCGCTCGATCAAGGACCGGACGTGGGAGGGCTGGCGGGCGTACATGGCCGAGCGGACCAACGACCCCGCGTTCCGGGCCGTCGTCAAGCCGGCCGTCCGCAAGAGCATGGCGGCCCACTGGAAGAACCAGGACCTCATGAAGCGTGAGCTGGCGCAGCTCGACTACGTGATCGCGGTCGGCCACAAGCGGTGACAGCGCGTACCGAGGGGCCCGTCCACCGGTCGTGACGACCGGTGGACGGGCCCCCGTCGGCGTGAGATCAGACCGCCGGTGCCGCGCTCAGGGTTGCCGAGATGGCCCGCAGGATCGCCGGCTGGTGCTCGGCCAGGAAGAAGTGCCCGCCCGGGTAGACCTTCAGGTCGAACGCTCCAGTGGTGTGGTCCGACCACGCCCGAGCCTCGTCGACAGTCGTCTTCGGGTCGTCGTCGCCGGTGAGGACGGTGATCGGGCAGCTCAGCGGCGGCCCCGGCCGGTAGGTGTACCGCTCGGCGGCCCGGTAGTCGTTGCGGATCGCCGGCAACGCGGCGCGCAGCATCTCCGGGTCCCCGAGGACGGCGGAGTTGGTGCCGCTCAGCTTCCGGACGTCGGCCAGCAGCCCCTCGTCGTCGAGCAGGTGCACCGTCTCGTGCCGTGACTTCGACGGCGCCCGGCGCCCGGACGCGAACAGATGCGCGACGCTGCCGCCGTCCTGCTCGATGAGCCGGGCGAGTTCGAAGCCGAGGCTGGCCCCCATGCTGTGCCCGAAGATGGCCAGCGGCTCGTCCCGCCAGGGCCGCAGCACGGTGAACACCTCGCGCGCGAGGTCGTGGATGTCGCCGATGCACTTCTCGTGGCGCCGGTCCTGCCGCCCCGGGTACTGGATCGACAGCACCTCCACCGCGGGGGAGAGACCGCGGGACACCGGGAAGTAGAAGCTTGCCGACCCGCCGGCGTGGGGCAGGCACACCAGGCGCCTCGCGCCGCCCGGGGCGGGGTGGAAGCGTCGCACCCACAAGCCGTTGTCGGTTTCTGGCGTGGTCATCCTCTGGTGGTCCTTCCGGCGGCTGCGGTTGCCGACCGGATCGGGCGTGGACCCGGTCGAGGCGACGCTAGTGCGGCGGGTCGGGACCGGACACCCCTAGCTGGTCGGTTGCCTGGTTAGGGGTTGTCCGCGCTCGCGCGTAACCAATAACTTCTCCCGGCAGATGGGGATCTGCGTGGCTCTCGGCCGAGCGAGCCGAACGACAGATACAGGTGTCGCCTGAGAACTCTGCGCATTCGTACCGTCGCTTACGTCGAGTCTCCGCCGTGAATCGCGATGGGCTGGGATGATGGACACCGAAGAGAAGCTCCGGGAGTACCTCAAGAGAGTCACCGCCGACCTGCGGCGGACCCGGCAACGGCTCCGGGACGTCGAGGCCGACGCGCAGCAGCCCATCGCGATCGTCGGTATCGGCTGCCGGTTTCCCGGCGGGGTGCGCACGGCCGAGGAACTGTGGGACCTCGTCTCGTCCGGCGGTGACGCGATCGCCTCCTTCCCCACCGACCGTGGCTGGGACCTCAACGCGCTCTACGACCCGGAGCGGTCCCGGCCGGGCACCTCCTCGGTCCGCGAGGGCGGATTCGTGGCCGACGCCGCCGAGTTCGACTCCCGGCTGTTCGAGGTCTCGCCGCGTGAGGCGCTCGCCATGGACCCGCAGCAGCGGCTGCTGCTGGAGACCTCGTGGGAGGCCGTCGAGTCGGCGGGAATCGACCCCACCAGCCTGAAGAACGCCCGGGCCGGAGTCTTCGCCGGCATGACCCACAGCGGGTACGCGCATCCGCCGCAGACCCCGCCGGCGGGCGTGGAGGACTACCTCGGTCTCGGCAACGCGGGCAGCATCGCCTCGGGCCGGGTGGCGTATTCGTTCGGGTTCGAGGGTCCGGCGGTGACCGTGGACACGGCGTGTTCGTCGTCGCTGGTGGCGTTGCATCTGGCGGTGCAGGCGCTGCGGTCGGGGGAGTGCGATCTCGCGCTGGCCGGCGGCGTCACGGTCATGCCCACCCCTGCGGTGTTCATCGATTTCACCAGGCAGGGAAACCTGTCCCCGGTGGCCCGGTGCCGGGCGTTCGCCGACGCGGCGGACGGCACAGCGCTCGCCGAGGGTGTCGGGATGTTGTTGGTGCAGCGGTTGTCGGATGCGCGGCGTGAGGGGCGTCGGGTGTTGGCGGTGGTGCGGGGCACGGCGGTGAATCAGGACGGTGCGTCAAACGGGTTGACGGCGCCGAACGGTCCGTCGCAGCAGCGGGTGATCCGGCAGGCGCTCGCCAACGCGGGTTTGGGTGTGGCGGACGTCGACGTGGTGGAGGCGCACGGTACGGGTACGACGTTGGGTGATCCGATCGAGGCTCAGGCGTTGTTGGCGACGTATGGGCAGGGTCGGGATGTGCCGTTGTTGCTGGGGTCGGTGAAGTCGAACATCGGTCATACGCAGGCCGCCGCCGGGGTGGCAGGCATCATCAAGATGATTTTGGCGATGCGGCATGGGGTGGTGCCGGCGTCGTTGCACGTGGATGCGCCGTCGTCGCATGTGGACTGGTCGTCGGGTGCGGTGGAGTTGGTGACGTCCTCGCGGCAGTGGCCGGGCGTGGGGCGTCCCCGGCGGGCGGGTGTGTCGTCGTTCGGTATTTCGGGGACGAACGCGCACGTGATCCTGGAGCAGCCGGAGGCTGAAACCGGGGCCGACCTCGAGGGCGGGGTGGCGCCGGTCGGGTTGCCGGTGCCGTGGGTGGTGTCGGGGCGTTCGGAACGGGGTTTGTCGGGTCAGGCGTCGCGGCTGGCGTCGTTCGCGCGTGAGTCGGATGTGTCGCCGGTGGATGTGTCGTGGTCGTTGGTGACGTCGCGGGCGGCGTTGGAACATCGCGCGGTGGTGTGGGGTTCGTCGGTGGACGAGCTTGCCGTTGGTCTGTCGGCGGTGGCCGAGGGTCGGTTGTCGGGTGTGGTGTCGGCGGGTCGTCGGGCGGTGTTGTTCACGGGTCAGGGTTCGCAGCGTGTGGGCATGGGCCGGGAGCTGTACGAGACGTTTCCGGTGTTCGCGTCGGCGTTCGACGAGGTGTGCGCCCGTTTCGATGGTGTGTTGCCGCGTGCGTTGCGGGATGTGGTGTTCGCGCAGGCGGGCAGTGCCGAGGCGGGCTTGGTGGATCAGACGGTGTTTGCGCAGGCGGGGTTGTTCGCGGTGGAGGTGGCGTTGTGGGAGTTGCTCGCGTCGTGGGGTGTGCGGGCCGATTTTGTGGCGGGTCATTCGATCGGTGAGGTGACGGCCGCGTACGTGTCGGGG
>NZ_JNZR01000048.1:0-29494 GCF_000717585.1 Micromonospora globosa | reverse complement strand
ACGACATCTACGTCGCACTCTCCACCGGCACCACATTCGCCCCCAGCACCAAATGGCACGACTACTTCGGCCTCACCAGCGAAACCACACTCTGAGCCCGACGGCGAGCGACGCCGGCCCGGATCGGGACCGGCGTCGCTCGCCGTCCACCTACCGCTCCACCACGTTGCGCGAGCTGGAGGCAGGCCTGACCGACGGGCTGGCCTTCGCTGCCGCGCTCACGTTGCTGGTCGTGGCGGGCTGTCGCGGTGCGGCTGCGGCAGCGGCGTCACCTGCGCCTGGCCACCTGACCGGCGGGGACGTGGGCGGAACCCGGGGAGACGATCGCGGTCAGGCCGGCGGTGGACAGCGTCGCCCCGCCCAGGTCGAGCGTCCACCGGCCGGGTCCCGCGATTCCGGGACCAGTATCCGGCCGGCGAGCAGGCAGATCACCACGATCGGGACGTTCACCAGGAAGATCGCACCCCAGGGCAGGTGAGCCAGGACGAGTCCGCCGATCGGCGGCCCGGCGGCGAAGCCCAGCGCACTGGTCGCCGCCCAGATGCCGATCGCCGGGGACCAGCAACAACATCTTCCCGCTCGTCCCCGGCGTGGACGGCGTGGTACGCGACGAGAAGGGCAACGTCCGCTGCGTGGTCCTGCACGATACGCCCCTTGGAACCTTCGCCGAACGCACCCTGATCGACCCTCGCGCAGCGTGGTTCTACCCGACGGCGTGGACCCGGTGCGGATCGCCACCGCCATGAACCCGGGCGATGTCATCCTGGATCGCGCTGACGCGCCGCATCAACTTCACCGCGGGCCAGCGCGTCCTTGTCCTCGGCGCCGTCGGCAACGCAGGTCGGATGGCGATCCAGATCGCGAAGTACCGTGCTCGCTCGTCGAGCTCTTCGACGTCTGCATCGCCGGCCTCATGCCCACGACCGAGGAGCCGGTCGCCGGCGGACGTGGCCTCGCACCTGCGCTCACGTATTGCTGCTCAGCCTCAGCCACGGCGCTCACTGTCGATCACGTGCCCTCGCCCAGCCACCGCGCACGAGAAAGGAGCCGGATGGGTTGCGGGCCGACAGCCACGCCGAGGCCGGTCCGGCGCGTCGGATTTCCCACAGCGGGTGCCCGGACCGGATCCGCGGCGAACGCGGGCCGTTATGGTGGGGACGCCGTGGTGTTCGGGAAGCCGGTGTGATGCCGGCGCGGCCCTCGCCACTGTGATCGGGAGACCGTCGGCCCTCGTCGTTTCGCGAGGTCACTGGGCAGAGATGCCTGGGAAGGCCGGCCGGCGGTTGCTTGTCCCGTCAGCCAGGAGACCGGCCACGGCACGTTCGTCCCCGTCCACGAGGTGTTGGAAGGCGGTCCCGCTGTGCGGTTCCCCATGCCCTGGCGCGTTGCCGCGCCGTTGTTGCTGTCCACTGTGCTGCTCACCGGCTGCGGCGCCGATGCCAAGCCTGCTGCCGCACCACCGGCGGTGTCCGCTGGACCGGTCGCGGTGACCAACTGCGGCACCCCGGTGACCATCGCGGCGCCACCGATGCGGGTCGTCACCATGAACCAGGCCGCCACGGAGATCATGCTGGCCCTGGGCCTGCAAGATCGGATGATCGGCACGGCCTACCTCGACGACGCGATCCTGCCCGCCTACGCGGACGCCTACGCGAAGATCCCGGTGCTGGCCAAGGAGTACCCGACCAAGGAGAAGCTGCTCGAGGCTGAACCCGATTTCGTGTACGCGTCGTACAACAGCGCGTTCGGTGACGAGGGGGTCGGTGACCGCGCCGACTGGCAGAAACTCGGCGTCGGCACCTACATCTCCCCTGCCGGGTGCCCGGCGCAGACCCGGCAGGCGAAGCTCGCCATCGGCGACGTGTTCACCGAGATCCGTGAGCTCGCGGCGATCTTCGGGGTGAGCGACCGCGGCGAGAAGCTGATCGCCGACCACGAGGGCCGCATCGCCACGGCCGCAGGCACCGCCCGCAACGTGAAGGTCATGTGGTGGGACGGCGGCAGCGACGCCCCGAGCGTCGGCGCCTGCTGCGGCGCCCCCAACATGATCATGTCGGCGGCCGGGGTCACCAACGCCTTCGCCGACCTCACCGGCAGCTGGGGCGACACAAGCTGGGAGACCGTCACCGACCGCAACCCCGAGGTCATCGTGCTCGTCGACGCGAGCTGGGATCCCGCCGCGCAGAAGAAGACCTTCCTCGCCGGGCACCGCACCCTCAAGGACCTGCCCGCGGTCAAACAGCAGTGGTACGTGGTGATCCCGTTCTCGTCAACCACGGCCGGTGTCCGCAACGTCCTCGGCGTCGAAGCCCTCGCCCAGGGCATCGCCGCGCTGCCGTCCGGGGCCCCGAGCTGACCGCCGTCACCACCCGGCCCGCCCCGGTGCGCACCCACCGCCCGGTGCGGGCGGTCGGCCTGGCCGCGCTCGTGCTGGCTCTGGTCGCCGGTCTGGTGCTGTCGGTGGCCGTCGCGGTCACCATCGGCCCGGCCGACCTGACTGTCGGGACGGTGTGGACGGTCGTCGCCGGCCACCTGGGACTCGCGAACTCGGACGTGCCGCTGCTGCGCGACCACATCGTCTGGGACCTACGTTTGCCCCGGGTTCTCGGCGCCGCCACGGTGGGGGCGGGCCTGGCCGCGGCCGGTGCGGTCATGCAGACCGTCACCCGCAATCCCCTGGCGGACCCGTACCTGCTCGGGGTCTCCTCAGGGGCGTCGCTGGGCGCGGTCCTGGTGGTCGTGGCCGGCATCGGTAGTGGCGTAGCCGCGCTGACCGGCGGCGCCTTCCTCGGCGCCCTTGTCGCGTTCCTGCTGGTCGTGGGCCTGGCCGGGAGGTTCGGGGCATTGTCGCCGACGCGCGTGGTGCTGACCGGGGTCGCGGTGGGACAACTGTGCGCGGCACTGACCTCTTTCGTGATCATCTGGGTGGCCGACCCGCACGCCACGCAGAGCATCACGTTCTGGCTGTCCGGGTCAATGGCCCGCGCCGACTGGACGGCCCTGGGCTGGGCGGTACCGGTGCTGGTCGTGGTGCTGGCGGTGGTCGGCTGGCACGCCCGTACCCTCAACGCCTTCGCCTTCGGTGAGGAGGCCGCCGCGAGCCTCGGCGTCGAGGTGAACCGGCTGCGGTGGCTGCTGCTGGTCGGCACCGCCCTGCTGACCGCCGTGCTGGTCGCGGTCAGCGGCGCGATCGGGTTCGCCGGGCTGATCCTCCCGCACGCCGCCCGCCTGATCACCGGACCGGACCACCGGCGGCTGCTACCGGTCGCCGTGCTCGCCGGCGCCATCTTCCTGACCTGGGTCGACACCGCCGCCCGCACCGTCTTCGAACCGCGTGAGCTGCCGGTCGGGGTGCTGACGGCACTGGTCGGGGTGCCGGCGTTCTTCCTGATCCTGCGCCGCCGGGAGGTACGCGGCTGATGCTTCAGATCTCCGACGTCTCGTGGGCGGTGCCCGCCGCCCGCATCCTCGACCACGTCACCGGCACCGTCCCGGCGGGCAGCCTGGTCGGGCTGCTCGGCCCGAACGGCTCCGGCAAGACCACCCTGCTGCGGGCCGTCGCCGCCCTGGTGCGCCCGGATACCGGCAACATCACACTCGCAGGCGACGACGTGACTCGGCTGCGGCGCCTTGCCCTGGCCCGGCGCATCGCGTTGCTGGCCCAGCACGCCGAGACCGACCTCGACCTGACCGTCCGCGACGTGGTCCTGCTCGGCCGCATCCCGCACCGCCGGACCCGCTGGTCCGACACCGGCAGCGACCATGCCGCCGCGGTCGAGGCACTGGGCCGGGTCGACCTGGCCGGGTTCGCCGACCGTAAGTGGCAGACCCTGTCCGGTGGGGAACGCCAGCGCGTCCAGCTCGCCCGCGCGCTGGCCCAGGAGCCGGAACTGCTGCTGCTCGACGAACCCACCAACCACCTCGACATCGGCCACCAGCTTCAGCTGCTGCACCTGGTCCGCCGATCGCAGGTCACCGCCCTCGCCGCGCTGCACGACCTCAACCTGGCCGTCATGTTCTGCGACACCGTCGTCGTGCTGCACCACGGCCGGGTCGTCGCCGCGGGACCACCCGCACGGGTGCTCACCCCGGCGCTGCTCGCCGACGTGTACGGCGTCGACGCAGACGTGCGGGTTCACGACGGGCGGACCGTCATTGAGTTCCGGCCGCCGTCATGACCCGGCACGTGCTGCCGGTGCCCGGTCGGTCACCCACCACGCTGGCCACGACACGATCCACCAGCTCGCCGAGCAGATGGCCGCGCGTCTGGGCGTATTCGTGCACAGGTGTTTCCTCGACGGCGCGAAACCGTTTGCTGCACGCGGCGCTCGACGCGGCCACCGGTTCACTGGTCGGACGTGACCCGGCGGTTCGACGCGCCCCGCGCCGGCAACCCGATCATCCTGGCACGATGACCGAGGCCGGCGCTGGGCCGGCGTTCCTCGCGGCGCAGCAGGCGGCGGGAGTCATTGCGGCCAGACACCGCGGTGACTTCGCCGGCGCCGAGGAACTGCTGGGCGCCATCGGCGACGAGACCGTGCGCACCCGGGTTTCATGCTGCTCGCCGAACTCGCCCTTGGCCCTGGTCCAGTCACAGACAGGGCAGAGCATGGACGAACTCGTCCATGAGGTCACGTTGCTGATGGCCGAAGTGATGGGCAGCGTCGGACACCAGCCCGGGCTGGACCTCGCCCACGCCGAGCCCGGCGGTCCGGCGGATGGACAGCAGGCGATACTGGGGCGGTGGAAGGACAGGCTCGCCGAACCGGGCGGCTCATGGTGGCGGGCACGACGTCGGACGCGGGCAAGAGCCGGGTGACGACCGCGTTGTGCCGGGCGTTCGCACGGCGCGGTGTTCGGGTCGCTCCGTTCAAGGCACGGAACATGGCGAACAATTCGATGGCGTGTGCGGGTGGGGCGGAGATCGGCCATGCTCAGTGGGTGCAGGCGCTGGCGGCGGGCGCAGAGCCGGCCCGGCAGGCCCGGCTGGATCTGCTCGCCGACCTGGCGGAGAAACACCTGGAGGTCGACGCGCTGCTGAACCTAGCCGAGCGGGGCGCTCCCGCGGCGCCGGTGATCGGACCCTACGCGTGAGGATTCTCGTGCTCGGTGGGACGGGCGAGGCCCGCGCGCTGGCGGCCTCGCTCGTCGACGACGGTGCCGTGGTCGTGACCTCACTGGCGGGGCGGGTCGCGCGTCCCCGGCTGCCGGTGGGGCAGGTCCGCGTCGGTGGCTTCGGCGGGATCGCAGGACTGGCCGCGTACCTGGCGGAGACCCGGGTGCGTGCCGTGGTCGACGCGACGCACCCGTTCGCGGAGAAGATCAGCGCCAACGCGGCGGCGGCGTGCCCGGCCGCCGGGGTTCCCCTGCTCCGTTTGGAACGGCCCGGCTGGGCCGCTCGCCCCGAGGCGTCGGCCTGGTACTGGGCCGGTGACCACAGTGAAGCTGCCCGGGTGGCGGCCGGTCTGGGCGACCGGCCGTTCCTCACCGTCGGACGGCAGTCGCTGGCGCACTTCGTCGAACCGTTGCGCCGGCACGCGTGCCTGGTTCGCGTGGTGGACGAGCCCGACATCGTCCTGCCGGTGTCGTGGAAGCTGCTGCGCAGCCGCGGTCCCTACACCCTCGCGCACGAGCGGGAGGTGATGGCGGGCACGGACGTTCTAGTTACCAAGGACTCCGGCGGTGACCACACGGTCGCGAAGCTGGAGGTCGCCGCCGAGCGGGCGATGCCGGTCGTGATCGTGCGCCGCGCCGGGCCGCCGGCCGGAGTGCCGCTGGTCCGTGACGTGGACGCCGCCCTGGCGTGGGTGCGGGCGTTGCCCGCACCCTGACGCGAGGTTCAGCCGGGAAGGTTCAGAGCGTGGCCGCCAGCTCCTGGCGGCGCAGCCGCTCGGCGGCACGGTCCGCGTCGCGTCCGACCAGACCGGTCAGCACTGCACCCAGGACCGCCCAAGTCGCGGCCAGGGTCGTGATCGACGAGATGCGGAAGTACCAGAGTGTGTCGGCCGGGAAGCCGCCGACCTCGTTGACCGTCGGCAGCAGAGCCCCGGCGACCACGACGACCACGAGATAGGCGCCGGCACCGGCCAGCACCGCCGAGTATGCGCCCAGCTGGGGCAGCAGACGCCGGGCCAGGACCACGGCGCCGATCGCGGCGGCCAGGCTCAGTGCCCAGAACCCGAAGTACAGCGCGGTCCGCTCGTTGATCGTGTCACCGGAGCCGACCGCCGGTGGTGTGGCGGGGTACTTGAGGAACGGCACGAGGGCGGTGGCGACGAAACCGACGGCGGCGACCACCGCGGTGCTGGCCCGTGCGGACAGGGAGCCCAGACGCCCGGCGGCGAAGGCGGCAGCGAGCGCGGTCGCTCCACCGAGGACGATGCCCACCAGGATGGTGCCCAGTGCCAGGCCCCCGGTGGACTGGGTGCCACGCGAGACTTCGGCCTCCTCCTCATCGTGGCTGTGAGACTGCTCGGCGGTGGCATTGTCGTGCGGGTGCTCGGCGGCACCGGCTTCCTCCAGGGCGATGGCTGCATCGACCTGGGGTTCGGCGACGACGTAGGAGACGAGGAAGGCCGCGAAACCGGCGATGAGCCCGGCCAGCAGCCCGTGAACGAGAAAAGTGCGAGGGGTCATCAAGGGTCCGTTCGAGAGCCGGCCGCGGGCAGCACGAAACGCCCGCAGCGCCGGTGACGAGGAAAGACGAAAACTCCGGCCGGGCCGGGCGAACTGCCGCGTGGCGTGGTGTCAGTGGCAGGGGAAGCCCAGCACGTGCCGTGCGTCGTGCGTCAGCTCGTGGATGAAGGTGCCCTCGAAGACGGAGAAAGCTCCCTGCTCGGCGCCCACGAAATACAGGACGACGGCGGTGACCAGCGCGAAGAACAGCGCCCAGGGGGCGAGCGCGCGAACGGGGATGGTGGGAAGAACGGCCGGAATGGCCGTGGTCGCCTGAGGCATGACACTCCTTGGGATGCTGCGTCCCGTCGATGGGTGGTCGACCTGGCTGGAGGGTCTGGCTTCGCCGCGAGCGGCGTCACAGTAGCGCGACTGCGCCGGATTCACACCGGCTTCCTTCAGCAGGGTGGCACGACCATATCAGGTATCGGAGCAACGCGACGCTGTCGCGACTGCCTGCACGGCGGCCGGTCCGAGGGCGACGACGTGGCCGATCACCGTTACGGCGGGCGCGCCGATGCCGGCCTCGGCGGTGTCGGCGACGACGTCGGCGAGGGTACTGCGCAGCACCCGCTGGCCGGCCGAGGCGGCGTCCGCGACGACGGCGCATGGTGTGTTCCGGTCGAGACCGGCGGCGACGAGCGCGTCGGCGATGGCCGCGAGGTTGCGCATGCCCATCAGCACCACGAGGGTGGTGCCGGTGCGGGCGAGGGCGGCGTAGTCGATCGACGAGTCGGGATGGCCGGGCGGTACGTGGCCGGAGATGACGGTGAAGCCTTGCACGAGTCCGCGGTGGGTGACCGGGATGCCGGCCAGCTCCGGGGCCGCGATGCTGGAGGTCACGCCGGGTATCACGGTGGTGGGGACGCCGGCTTCGGCGCACGCGGTGACTTCCTCGAAGCCGCGGCCGAAGACGTACGAGTCGCCGCCCTTGAACCGCACAACGTGCCGTCCGGCGCGGGCGTGCTCGACGAGCAGCGCGTTGATCTGTTCCTGGCTCGTGCTCCGCCCGTACGGGACCTTGGTGACGTCGATGATCTCGGCGTCCGGGCGCGCCCACTTCAGGGCCTCCCACGGGGCGAGCCGGTCGGTGAGGATCACGTCGGCCTGCTTGACGGCCGCGCGTCCGGCGACGGTGACCAGCCCTGGATCGCCCGGGCCGGCGCCGACCAGCGTGACGTGTCCGGCCGTTCGGACCGCTGCCGGTGCCCCGGCCTCCGAGGGGGCGACGGTACGCAGCACGACGTCGAACCGGCTCTCGTCGACCGGGGTGGTGACCCAGGTCAGGCGCCCGCGGAGGGCGAGGTCCTCCAGCGCGGCGCACACGGCCGGCGCGGCGACGGTGACCAGGGCGCGCCTGTGCAGCAGCGCACTGACCGTGACGGCGGCGGGTGCGCTCCCGTCGAGGACGAGCACGCTACGGCCGGTGAGGTTCAGCTGCATGTGACGGTGATTCCTAACGTGCTGAGGAGACAGCCGTCCGGTGTACGGCCTCGGTGAACGACTGGGCCAGATGCGGTTGCCCAGCCCAATGCACGTGCAGATAGGACGCGCTGAGGCTGGGGGAGGCGAATCCGGCATTGCGGCCCTCGATGCGCCAGGCGGGGTGCTCGCCGTGACCGGGTGTGACGGTGGTGCGGTGGAATTCGTGGCCGGTGGCAGCGGTTCCCCGCTCGCCGAGCAGCTGGTCCGAGCCGAGTGCGGCACGGTGGTACGCGAGGGTGAGGCGCGGCGTCATGACGGCTTCGGCGTCGAGCGCCCCGACCATGGGATGGCCGTCGACGGAGCGGCACAGATACAGCAGGCCGGCGCACTCGGCGACGGTGGGGACGCCGTCGAGGACGGCCTGGCGCAGTTCGTGGCGCAGCGTCGTGTTGGCGCTCAGCGTGGACGCGTGTACCTCGGGGAACCCCCCACCGAGGTATAGCCCGCATGTCCCGGCGGGAAGCCGCTGGTCGCGGGCCGGGTCGAACGGGACGACGGTGCAGCCCGCCGCCTGCAGCAGCTCGGTCGTCTCGGCGTACCGGAAGGTGAAGGCACGCCCGGCCGCGACCGCAACCACCGGTGATCCGGCGCCCGGCCGCCGGACGTGCGCGGCGGGGTCCCATGGCTGGGCGTCCAGATCGGGTGCGGTGCGTGCCACCTGCAGCACCGCATCGAGGTCCACGTGGCGGGCGATCTGCTCGGCCAGCACGTCCAGGGCGGCGGCGGCCTCCTCACGTTCGGCTGCCGGCACGAGCCCGAGGTGGCGCGACGGGGCGCTGACACCCTGGTCGCGGTGCAGGATCCCGAGCACCGGTACGCCGGTGGATTCCACCGCCCGGGCCGCCTCGGCGGCGTGGCGGGCGGACCCGGCTTTGTTGAGCACGACACCCGCGACGGTGACGCCGGCCTCGAACGTGCCCATTCCGTGCACGACGGCCCCGACGCTGCGCGAGGTGTGCGAGACGTCCACGACCAGCAGGATCGGGGTGGCGGTCAGGGCCGCGAGGTGCGCGGTGGAGGCGAAACCGTCGCCGCCGATGCGGCCGTCGAACAGGCCCATGACCCCTTCGACGATGGCGATGTCCGCGTCGCGTGCGCCGTGCAGCAGCAGCGGGATCACGAGTGAGGGGTCGGTCAGGTGCGGGTCGAGGTTGCGGCCGGGGCGTCCGGTGGCCAGCGCGTGGTAGCCGGGGTCGATGTAGTCGGGCCCCACCTTGTGCCCCGACACGGTGTGCCTGCGCGCGGCCAGCGCGGCCATGAGCCCGGTCGCGACCGTGGTCTTGCCGTGGCCGGAGGCCGGCGCCGCGACGATCAGCCGCGGAAGGCTCACCATTCGATGCCTCGTTGGCCCTTCTGGCCGACGTCCATCGGGTGCTTGACGTGCTGCATCTCGGTCACCAGATCGGCTGCCTCGATCAGCCGGGGGTCGGCCCGGCGCCCGGTGACGATCACGTGCTGACGGCCGGGACGGTGGACCAGTGTCTCCACGACGTCGCCGACGTCGACCCAGCCCCACTGCATCGGATAGGTGAACTCGTCCAGGATGTAGAGCTGGTGCCGTTCCGCCTGGATACGGCGCTTCACCTCCGCCCAGCCCTCGGCGGCGTCCGCGGCGTGGTCCGCCTCGGTGCCGCTCTTACGGCTCCAGGACCATCCGGAGCCCATTTTGTGCCACTCGACTGGCCCGCCTTCGCCGGTCTGCTCGTGCAGCAGCCCGAGCCTCTCCAGGACGGTCTGTTCCCCGATGCGCCACTTGGCCGACTTCACGAACTGGAACACCCCGATGTCCCAGCCCTGGTTCCAGGCGCGCATCGCCATGCCGAAGGCGGCGGTCGACTTGCCCTTGCCGTTTCCGGTGTGGACCATCAGCAGCGGCCGGTTGCGCCGCTGGCGGGTGGTGCTGCCGTCGTCCGGGACGGTGAGCGGCTTACCCTGCGGCATCAGGCCACCCCCGCCCGCGGAGCGGTCGCCGTGCGAACGACCCCGGTGAGCCCGTCGGCGGTCACTTCACCGAGCGGCACGTGCTCGGCCCTCAGATGAGTGGCAAGCCGGGCGGCGAGGCCGAGCCGGAATCGTCCGGTCTCGCAGTCCACGACGACGACCTGGACACCGCTGGTGGCGAGCGCGGCGGCGGCGCGGTGGGCACGACCCAGCGGGTCCGGGCCGGAGGTGGCGCGGCCGTCGGTCACCACGACGAGCAGGGGCCGGCGGGACGGGTCGCGCAGCGCCTCCCGGCGCAGCACCTCGCCACTGCGTTCCAGGCCCTCCGCGAGCGGGGTCCGGCCACCGGCCGGTAGGTCGGCCAGGCGGCGGGAGGCGACGTCGACCGAGCCGGTCGGTGGCAGGACGACCTCGGCGGTGTGCCGGCGGAACGTCACCAGTGCGACCTTGTCCCGGCGGCGGTAGGCGTCCAGCAGCAGCGACAGCACAGCGGTCTTGACCTGCTCCATGCGGCGGCGGGCCGCCATCGAACCGGACGCGTCCACGCACAGCAGCACGAGGTTCGACTCGCGCCCGACGGTCTCGGCCCGGCGCAGGTCGCCGGGCACGAGCGCGAGGCCGCGACCGCCGGTCAAGCCACCCCGGGAATGCTGATGCGGCGCCGCCGCGGTGATGGTGCCCGGCAGGTGCAGCCGGCCGTCGCCGGACGTGCGCCGCCGCTGCCCGGCGACACGGCCCTGCGGTGTTCGTGCCCGGGACCGCCGGCCGGCCTGACCGTCGCCGGTTCCTTTCACGACCAGCAAGCGGGCACGTGCGGGCTCGCCCGCGGATGCCATCGATGTGGCGGCCTGCCGTTCGGGCTCCGGTACGGGCGGGCTCTCGCCGGGAGAGCCGGGCACGTCCCCGGCCGATCTGTCGTGCCCGGTGTCGTCGGGCAGACCGCCGCCGGGACCGTCGGGTCCGGGGTCGGGGTCGTTGTGGCCGAGTAGGTCGTCCAGGCGGTCCTGGTCCAGGCCGGGCTCGTCGAAGGGGTTGCGGCGGCGGCGGTGCGGCAGCGCGAGACGGGCGGCGATGCGGATGTCCTCGAGTGTCACTCGCGTACGTCCCCGCCAGGCCGCGTGCGCCGCGGCGGCGCGAGCGGTGACGAGGTCCGCACGCAGGCCGTCCACGTCGAACGCGGCGCACAGCTCGGCGATCCTGGTCAGCGTCTCGTCGTCGAGCACGACACCGGCCAGCGAGCGCCGGGCGGCGGCCAGCCGGGTGCGCAGGGCTTCCTGCTCGCCGGCCCAGCGTGTGGCGAAGCCCTCCGGGTCGGCGTCGAATGCGAGCCGGCGGCGGACCGCCTGCACCCGCAGGACGGGGTCACGCGGGGCGGCGACCTCGACCGTCAGGCCGAACCGGTCGAGCAGCTGCGGGCGCAGTTCGCC
Organism: Micromonospora globosa; assembly: GCF_000717585.1. Taxonomy (NCBI): domain Bacteria; kingdom Bacillati; phylum Actinomycetota; class Actinomycetes; order Micromonosporales; family Micromonosporaceae; genus Micromonospora; species Micromonospora globosa. The sequence continues at coordinate 17,966 of NZ_JNZR01000048.1, read as the reverse complement.
CTCCTCCGGGTTCATCGTGCCGATCAACACGAACCGGGAGGCATGCTCGACCGAGACACCGTCGCGTTCGACGCTGACCCGGCCGGTCGCCGCGGCGTCGAGCAGCAGGTCGACCAGGTGGTCCGGCAGCAGGTTGACCTCGTCGACGTACAGCAGGCCACGATGGGCCCGGGCCAGCAGGCCAGGCTCGAACGCGACGACGCCGTCTCGCAGCGCGGCATCGAGCTTCAGCGATCCGGTCACCCGGTCGTCGCCGGCTCCGACGGGTAGTTCGACGAGGCGTACCGGCCGTTCGACGACGGGCGTGGGCACGTCGAACGGCCCGTCGGGGCAGACCGCCGAGGGATCGTCCGGGTCGATGGAGAACCGGTCGCCCGCATAGACCCGTACCGCCGGGAGCACCTCGGCGAGGCCGCGCACGGTAGTGGTCTTGGCAGTGCCCTTCTCCCCGCGGATCAGGACACCGCCGATGAGCGGATCGATCGCGACCAGGGTGAGGGCGAGAGTCATGTCGTCGGCGCCGACGACGGCACAAAAGGGGTACTGCGCTGGCATGTAGGGCTCCCGCTCGATCTGCCATGGCGGTCCACGACGCGGCATGCGCCGTGGATCGGATCGAGGCCGGTCTTCGGACTTCCCAGGTCAATGCCTGGATCACCGCAGCGGGCCCTGTGCCGGATTCTCACCGGCTTCCCAGATTCTCCCCGCGACCACGGTCGTGGGGCACCTCGAACCTGTGCATCACCATAGACGCCCCGGTGGCCGGGGCAAGGGCCGGTGGGCGGCTAGGGTGCATCTCCATGGAGGAGCGGGTGACCGTGGTGGGGATCGGGGCTGACGGGTGGGTGGGTCTGCCGGAGCCGTCCCGGGCGCTGGTGCGGGCGGCCGCGACGCTGCTCGGCGGGCGGCGGCACCTCGAGGCGGTGCCGCCCGTCGACGGCCAGCAGCGCGTGGCGTGGCCGTCGCCGCTGCGGGACAATCTGCCAGGTGTGCTCGCCTCCGCGCGAGGGCCGGTTGTCGTGCTGGCCTCCGGCGACCCGCTCGTGTCGGGTATCGGCACGACGCTGCTGGACGTCCTGGGCCCGGAGCGCGTGACGATCGTGCCCGGGGTCTCCTCGGTAGCCCTCGCCCGAGCACGTCTCGGATGGCCGGCCGAGTCCGTCACCACGGTCAGCCTGGTCGGCCGGGACCTACGGCTGATCGTGCCTGCGCTCTCGGCCGGGCGCCGGCTGCTCGTGCTGTCCAGCGACGAGACGACACCCGCGGCCGTGGCCGCGGTGCTGACCGGGCTCGGTTGGGGGCAGTCCAGGCTGGTCGTGCTCGGTGACCTCGGTGCCGCCGGTGAGTCGTGTACCGCGACCACCGCGGCCGGGTGGGACCTGAACGACGTGCCGCGGTTGAACGTTCTCGCTGTCGAAGCTCGCGGTGCCGGTCCGGGCTGGGCCTCGGGCGGCGTGTTGCCCGACGACGCGTTCGAGCACGGCGGGCAGATCACCAAACGTGACCTGCGGGCCAGTGCCCTGGCCCGGCTCGCGCCCGCGCCCGGTCAGCTGCTGTGGGACGTCGGCGCCGGCAGCGGCTCGATCGGTGTGGAGTGGATGCGGGCCTGGCCGACGGCACGGACGATCGCGGTGGAGCCCCGCTCCGACCGGGCCGCGCTGGTGCACCGCAACGCCGCTGCCCTCGGCGTGCCGGGTCTGTGTCTGGTCGAGGGTTCGGCGCCCGGGGCCCTGTCCGGCCTGGACCGTCCCGACGCGGTGTTCGTCGGCGGCGGGGCCACCGTCCCCGGCGTGCTGGACACCTGCTGGGATGCGCTCGGCGCCGGTGGACGGCTCGTCGTGCACGGTGTCACCGCCGAGACCGAGGCGGTGCTGCTGGAGCAGCACAGCCGGCGCGGCGGTGAACTCGTCCGCCTGCACGTCGAACGCGCCGAACCGCTCGGCGGCTTCACCGGCTGGACGCCCGCACGGGCAGTCAGCCAGTGGTCCATCGTCAAGGGAGATTCATGACCGTCCATTTCGTCGGGGCCGGGCCCGGCGCCGCCGACCTGCTCACCCTCCGCGCGGTACGCCTGCTCGAGTCCGCCGACGTGTGCCTGTACCCGGGCACGTACCTCGACGCCGAGGTGCTGGAGCACTGCCGTGACGACGCCCGGCTGATCGACACCCAGCACCTCGACCTGGACCAGATCACCACGCACCTGGTCCAGGCACACGCCGACGGGTCCGAGGTCGTACGGCTGTGCTCCGGTGACCCGTCGCTGTACTCGGCGGTGCACGAGCAGGCACGCCGGCTCGACGCCGCCCGGGTCCCGTGGGACGTCACGCCCGGCGTGCCGGCCTATGCGGCTGCTGCCGCCGCCGTCGGCGCCGAGCTGACCGTCCCGGAGCTGGCCCAGTCGGTCGTGCTCACCCGCGCGCAGGCCCGGTCCACGGTCATGCCGTCGGGAGAGAAGCTCGCCGCGTTCGCCGCGACCGGCGCGACGCTCGCCCTGCACCTGGCGGTCACGCGTACCCGCGAGCTGGCCGCCGAACTGGCTGGCTACTACGGCCACGACTGCCCCATAGTCGTGGTGCACCGGGTGTCGCAGCCGCAGGAGCTCATCCTGCGCGGCACGCTGGCCGACATCGGCGGCCGGGTCGAGCAGGCCGGTCTGCGACAGGCAGCGGTCATCCTGGTCGGCCCGGCGCTGGCCGGGGACGTCCGTGGCGGCGAGTCGTTCCTCTACTCGGCCGGTCGCGAGCGCCGCGTGCGCGGCTGATCAGGGCACGAAGCGCGGGCTCCAGACACGTCCGGCCGCGGTGACTCGCGTCGCCGAGGCGCCGATGATCAACAGGCATTTCATGTCGATGCTGCCAGGGTCCAGTTCGCCGAGCGAGGTGACGGTGAGGCTCTCCCCGGCCCGGCCGATGTCGCGGCCCACGACCACGACCGTCCGGGGGGACTTGTGCTCCAGCAGCACGGCCCGGGCCTGCGCGACCTGTTCGGTGCGTGAGCGTGAGCGCGGGTTGTAGAGGGCCAGCACCAAATCCGCCTCGGCGACAGCGCGCAGCCGCTTGACCACGACCTCCCACGGCTTGAGCCGGTCCGACAGGCTCATCACCGCGAAATCGGCCCCGATCGGCGCGCCCGCGCGCGCCGCGACCGCCTGGACGGCGGAGATCCCGGGTACGACACGGATGGCGACGCCGGCGTAGCGGGGGTCCTCCGCGGCCTCGAACACCGCCGACGCCATGCCGAAGACGCCCGCGTCACCGCCGGAGACGACCGCGACGCGCTCACCGGCGAGCGCCAGTTCGAGCGCCTGCCGGGCCCGCTCGAGCTCGACCGTGTTGCCGGAGGCGTGGCGGACGAGTCCGGGGCGCTGCGCGACGCGCTGGACGTACGGGCCGTAGCCGACGACGTGGCCGACCTCGGCGAGCACCTGCGACGCCTCGGGGGAGAGCCACCGATCGGGACCGGGGCCGAGGCCCACGACGACGACCTCGGCGCCGGGATAAGGTTCGGTGACCCTGGTGGCCGGGAGGTCGTAACGGGCCACTCCGGGCCGGGTGTCGCCGGGGACCAGCACGATCGAGAAGTACGGCACCGTGGCGGGGTCCACGTCGGCGACAGGCAGTACCCGCTCGGCGGTCATCGACGCCCGTTCGACGTACCAGGAGCCCTCGACGCGCCCGGCCTGCTCGAGCGCCGAGCGGACCTTGGTGAACGTCCGGCCCAGCTTCATGATCACCGCCCCGTCGGTGTCGGCGAGACGCCGGGCCAGCTCGGGCTCGGGCAACGTTCCCGGCAGCACGGTCAGCACGTCGGTCTGCCGGACCAGCGGCAGGGCGGTGGTGGCGGTGGCGGCGGCGAAGGCGGGCACACCGGCGACGACCTGCGTGTCGAACTCGCCGGCGAGCCGGTCGTGCAGGTACATGAACGAGCCGTAGAGCATCGGGTCGCCCTCGGCCAGCACGACCACGTCGCGGCCCGCACGAAGGTGGGCCCGCAGCCGCTCGGCGGCTTCGGCGTAGAAGTCGGCCATCGCCCCGGCGTACCCGCCCGGGTGCTCGGTGCTCTGGGTCGTCACCGGATAGACCAGCGCCTCCTCGATCACGTCGTCCGGGAACAGGCCGGCAGCGATGCGGCGCGCGTTGGACTGTTTGCCGACACCCTGGTGGTAGGCGATGACCTGGGCCGCGCCGATCAGCCGGGCGGCTTTGAGCGTGATCAGTTCGGGATCACCCGGGCCGACCCCGACGCCGGACAGCCGCCCGGTCACTCCGCCTCCCGGGCGAGGGCGTTGAGCGCGGAGGCGGCCATCGCCGAGCCGCCCCGGCGCCCGGTCACCACGAGATAGGGCACGTCGAGGCCGGGGGCGTCGGTGGCGAGGTCGATGAGCGCCTGCTTGGACTCGGCGGCGCCGATGAATCCCACCGGCGTACCGATGATCGCAGCTGGTCGTGGCGCGCCGTCGCGCAGCATCTCCAGCAGGTGGAACAGGGCCGTGGGGGCGTTGCCGAAGGCGACGACCGCGCCGGCGAGGTGGTCGGTCCACAGCGACACCGCCGCCGCCGACCGGGTCGTTGCCCACCGGTGGGCAAGCGCCGGGACCTCGGGTTCGTGCAGAAAGCAGCGGACCTCGTTGTCACGGGGCAGGCGGGCGCGGGTAACGCCGGCGGCGACCATGTGCGCGTCGGTCAGGATCGGCGCCCCCGCCTCCAGCGCCCCGCGGGCGGCGGCCACCAGGCCGGGGTGGATCACCAGGTTGCGGGTGAGGTCGGTCTGGCCGCATGCGTGGATCATCCGCACCGCGACCTTCTCGGCGTCGGCCGGCACACCCGAAAGATCGGCCTCGGCACGGATGGTGGCGAACGAGGCGTCGTAGATCGCCGCGCCGTCGGTGACGTAGTCGTAGCGGCGTGCCGGTGTGGTGAGACTCATGCGTTCTCCAGATCGGGGACGAGCAGGGTGCGGTACGGGGTGACGACGATCTCGCCGGCGCCGAGCGCGCGGATCTCCTCCAGCAGGGGAGCGTCCACTCGGCCGCCGGAAGCCGCGAGGTGCGCGGTGACGCGGCCGTCATCCTGAACGATCCTGCCCAGCGCGGGTGGAGGTGTGCTCACCCGGGTCCGCTCGGCACGGTCGAGTACGGTGCCCAGCAGCGCGGCGCCGGCGCCGGGCAGCTCGTCGACGTGCCAGGGTGAGTCCGGCCGGTCACCCGCGAGCCCGGCGAAGCGTACGGCGAGCCCGGTCAGCGCCGCGGCGGCCTCGTCCAGCCGGATGACTGGCCCCCACGCCGAGGTTCCGGCGCGTAGCTGCGCGGTGTCCGAGTCGAGCGCCACCAACCCCAGGTCCAAGTCACGGCTGACCAGATCACCGCGGCCGTCGTCAAGCACGAACAGGAACCGTCCGGTCAGCGCGGTGAGCCGGGGCTCGGCGCGCAGCCGTGCGTCGAGTCCGGCGACGACCGGGTGTAGATCGGCCCGGCCGCCACTGCGTCCGGTCAGCGGTGAGGCGAGGATGTTGCGGACCAGCTCGTGCGACGTGGACGGTACGAGCCCGGTCGCGATGACGTCGGCGACGACGGTCTCGGGCAGCCGCCCACCGTCGTGCTCGAGACCGCGCACCTGCAGGTTGGCGCGGCTGGTCAGGTGGACCGCGCCGTCGCCGTGCGCACGGGCCACCTCCACGAGTGCGCACAGCGCCGCAGTCGGCACGATCCCGCCGGGGACGCGCACCCGCACGAGCGCGCCGTCGTCGGCGATCCATGGGCGCAGCAGGCCGGGACACAGGTCGCGGCGGGTCCTCTCGGTCACGGCGACATGGTGCCAGAGCCCGTCCCCGGCGACACCGGCTGTCGGTGCTACCGTCGTGATGCCAGTCAAACTCAGCCATGAGCCAGGGAACCCGGTGCGAATCCGGGACTGACGCGCAGCGGTGAGGGTGACGGGCGGGGCACGACGCCACTGGACCCACGGTCTGGGAAGGCGCCCCGTCCGGTTGATCCCGAGTCCGAAGACCTGCTGGCCGCAGATCCGTCTGCGACACGTGCCCATCCAGGCCTCGCGCACAGGCCCCGGACGAAAGAAGACCCCGTGTCCCGATCGCACCGGATCACCGGCTCCTGACCCCGTGAGCGTCCTCGTTCACGTCGCGACCGCACTGACGGACGCCGCGTCGCCGGTGCTACGCGGGCAGGCCGAGGCAGCCGGCGCCCGACTGGCCTTCCTGCAAGCCGGCGAGCCCACGCTGACCCATGTGCTCGACCTGCTGCACGCCGAGGGCGTTCGGGAGGTTCGCCTGGAACCGGTGAGCACCGACGACCTGACTTTCGCCCGTTCGTGGGTGGGACGCGTGGCCGGCCACTGGCACCGTCAGCAGATCGACCCGCCGGTCATCCGGTTCGGCGAGCGCGCGATCACCGGGCACGAGGCGCCACTCACCTCACCGGCCTGGGAGACCACGCCGCCGTACCGCCATCATCTACTGCTGTGCCGCGGCCCGCGCTGCAGTGCCCGCGGCGCGGACGAGACCTATCGCGCGATCGTGGGCGCGCTCGTCGAGCAGCAGCTCACCGACGCCGACGTCCTCATGGCCCAGACCGGCTGCCTGTTCCCGTGCAACCACGGACCAGTCGCCGTCGTGCACCCCGACGGCACCTGGTACGGGCCGGTGCGACCCGGCGACGCGGCACGCCTCGTCGGCGAGCACCTACGCGCCGGCCGTCCGGTCGGCGACCTGCGCCTCGGCTCCCGTGTCACCGAAGGAGAAACATGACACGCATCGCCCTGCTGTCCACCTCGGACACCGACCTGCTCTCGGCGCGGGCCAGCAACGCGGACTGGTCCTGGGCCAACCCTGCCCGGCTCACCGGCGAGCGCCGCGACACCCTGACCAGCGAGGCCGACCTGGTCGTTCTGCGGGTGCTCGGCTCGCCCGAGGACGTACGCGACCTCGCCGCGCTGATCCGCGGCACCGGCCGTCCCCTGGTCGTGCTCGGTGGGGAACGGACGCCGAACGCCGCGTTGATGGGGCTGTCGACCGTCCCGATCGGTGTCTGCGCCGAGGCGCACCGCTACCTCGCCGAGGGCGGCGCGGAGAACCTGCGCCAACTGCACGCCTTCCTGTCCGACACCGTGCTGCTGACCGGCGAAGGCTTCGAACCGCCGGCGGTGCTGCCCGAGTGGGGAGTCAGCCGGCAGCCGGCCCCGGACGCCCGGCCCCGCGTCGGAGTCCTGTACTACCGGGCCCACGAGGTGAGCGGCAACAACGCGTTCGCCCACGAACTCGCCGATGCCATCGACACCACCGGCGTGGCCACCGGCGTACCGATCTACGTCTCGTCACTGCGGGCGGCGCCCGAGGAGTTGTACGCCGAACTCGCCACCCTGGACGCGATCGTCGTCACGGTCCTGGCCGCCGGCGGCGCCCGGCCCGCCGCCGCGAGCGCCGGCGGCGACGACGAGTCCTGGGACGTCGAACGGCTGCGCGCCCTCGACATCCCCGTGCTGCAGGCTCTGGCGCTCACGTCCGGCAGAGCCGAGTGGGAGGCGTCCGACGAAGGCGTCACCCCGCTCGACTCCGCGACCCAGATCGCCATCCCCGAGTTCGACGGTCGCCTCATCACCGTCCCGTTCTCATTCAAGGAGGTCGACGCCGACGGCCTGCCCCGCTACGTGACCGACCCTGAGCGATGCACCCGCGTCGCGGGCATCGCCGTCAACCACGCCCGACTGCGGTACGTCCCGCCCGCCGAGCGCAAGGTGGCCCTCGTCCTGTCGGCCTACCCGACCAAGCACAGCCGCATCGGCAACGCCGTCGGCCTCGATACGCCCGTGTCGGCGATCCGATTGCTGCGCGCGATGCGAGATGCCGGCTACGACCTCGGCGCACCCGGCGCAATTCCCGGGCTCGACCCGCTGCTCCCGGTCGAGGGAGAGGATGCCGACACGACGGCCGGCAACGCGCTCATCCACGCTTTGATCGCCGCCGGTGGGCAGGACGAGGAGTGGCTCACGCAGGCTCAGCTCAGCGAGTCGCACGTGCGTATCAGCCGGGACGACTACCGGCGCTGGACTGCCGGATTGCCCGCCGCGCTACGCGACGCCATGGCCGAGACCTGGGGCGAGGCTCCCGGCTCGCTTTTCGTCGACGACGACGGCGACATCGTGCTGGCCACACTGCGCGCCGGTAACGTCGTCATCCTCATCCAGCCCCCGCGTGGCTTCGGCGAGAACCCGGTCGCGATCTACCACGACCCGGCCATGCCTCCGTCGCACCACTACCTGGCCGCGTACCGCTGGCTCGAACACGGCTTCGGCGCCGACGCGGTGGTGCACCTCGGCAAACACGGCTCGATGGAGTGGCTGCCGGGGAAGAACGCCGCGCTCTCAGCCGCCTGCGCCACGGACGCGGCGATCGGCAGCATGCCGTTGATCTATCCGTTCCTGGTCAACGATCCTGGCGAGGGTGCCCAAGCCAAGCGCCGCGCGCACGCCACCATCGTCGACCACCTGGTGCCGCCGATGGCACGCGCCGAAAGCTACGGCGACATCGCCAAGCTGGAGCAACTGCTCGACGAGCACGCCAACATCGCCGCGATGGACCCGGCGAAGCTGCCCGCGGTCCGCCAGCAGATCTGGACGCTGATGCAGTCCGCACAGATGCATCGCGACCTCGGCCTGGACGAACGGCCCGGCGACGAGGAGTTCGACGACTTCCTGCTGCACGTCGACGGCTGGCTGTGCGAGATCAAGGACGTACAGATCCGCGACGGATTGCACGTGCTCGGCCAGGCACCGACCGGACAGGCACGCGTCAACCTGGTGCTCGCCGTGCTCCGCGCGACACAGGTCTGGGGCGGACAGAACCGGGCACTGCCCGGCCTGCGCGCCGCGCTGGGTCTTGCCGAGGACGCCCCGGCGGCCGACGTCGACGCCGTGGAGGCGCAGGCCCGTGCCCTGATCGAGGCGATGGAGAAGGCCGGCTGGCAGGCTGACGCGATCGACGCGCTGCACGACGACCCGGTGGTACGCGACGTCCTGCGCTTCGCCGCCGAGCAGGTCGTGCCGCGGCTGGCCGCCACCACCGACGAACTGACCAACGTCCTGCACGCGCTCGACGGCGGTTTCGTCCCGGCCGGGCCCTCCGGCTCCCCGCTGCGCGGACTGGTCAACGTCCTGCCGACCGGCCGTAACTTCTACACCGTCGACCCGCGGGCCGTTCCGTCCCGTCTGGCCTGGGAAACGGGACAGGCGATGGCCGAGTCCCTCGTCGCCCGGCACCTCGCCGAAACCGGCGAGCACCCCCGATCGGTCGGCCTCTCCGTGTGGGGCACCTCCGCGATGCGCACCTCCGGCGATGACATCGCCGAGGTGCTGGCGCTGCTGGGCGTACGCCCCATCTGGGACACGGCCTCACGCCGGGTCAACGGCCTGGAGGTCATCGGCCTCGACGAACTCGGCCGGCCCCGCATCGACGTGACCGTGCGCATCTCGGGATTCTTCCGCGACGCCTTCCCGCACGTCATCGAACTCCTCGACGACGCCGTGCAGCTCGTCGCCGGGCTCGACGAACCCGATGAGCGCAACTACGTGCGGGCACACACCCGCCACGACCTCGCCGAGCACGGCGACCAGCGGCGGGCCACCACGCGGATCTTCGGTTCGAAGCCCGGATCGTACGGCGCCGGCATCCTCCAGGTCGTCGAGTCCGGCACCTGGCGCGACGACGCCGACCTGGCCGCCGTCTACACCGCCTGGGGCGGCTTCGCCTACGGCCGCGGCCTCGACGGCATCGCGGCAACCGACGACATGCGAACCAACTACCGGCGCATCGCCGTCGCCGCGAAGAACATCGACTCCCGCGAGCACGACATCGCCGACTCCGACGACTACTTCCAATACCACGGCGGCATGATCGCCACGGTCCGCGCGCTGACCGGCGCCGAACCCAGGGCGTACGTCGGTGACTCCACCACGCCCGACGCCGTACGCACCCGCAGCCTGCAGGAAGAGACCAACCGCGTCTTCCGCTCGCGGGTGGTCAACCCGCGCTGGATCGCGGCGATGCAGCGCCACGGCTACAAGGGAGCGTTCGAGCTCGCCGCCACCGTGGACTACCTCTACGGCTTCGACGCCACCGCCGGTGTCGTCCACGACTGGATGTACGAGTCACTGGCCCGCGAATACGTCCTCGACGAGACGAACCAGCAGTTCATGCGCCGCGCGAACCCCTGGGCACTGCGCGGCATCGTGGAACGGCTGAACGAGGCCGCCGACCGTGGACTGTGGGCCGAACCGGACGCCGAGGTCATGGCGGAGATGGCCCGCGTGTACCTCGAGGTCGAGGGAGACCTGGAGGATCAGGCGTGACACGGCGCCTCACCCTGGTCGGCCTCGGCCCGGGCGACCCCGAACTGGTCACGGCCCAGGCCGTCCGGGCACTCAACGAGGCCGACTACTTCCTCGTCGCCGACAAGACCGGACAGCACCCGGGCACGGCCGACCTCATCGCGATGCGCGAGGCGATCTGCGCCCGGCACGTCACCGGCGCCTGGCGGCTCGTGCACGTACCCGACCCGGAACGCGACCGTGCCGGCCCGGCCGACTACACCGGCGCGGTACGCGACTGGCACGAGGCACGGGCCGAGGCGTTCGAGCAGGCATTGCTGGACAACCCGGGAGACGCCGCAGTGCTCGTCTGGGGCGATCCGGCCCTGTACGACTCGGCGATCCGTGTGGCCGACCGCATCGCCGAACGCGCACGGGTCGACATCACCGTGGACGTCGTACCCGGCCTCAGCAGCATCCAACTGCTGGCGGCACACCACCGGCTCGTCCTCAACACAATCGGCGGCCCGATCACCATCACGACCGGCCGCCGCCTGCTCCACGACGCGGCGACACACGACAACCTCGTCGTCCTGCTCGACGGGGCATTGACCTGTCGCCAGCTCCCCGAACTGTCGGCCTGGCGGATCTGGTGGGGCGCGAACCTCGGCTCGTCCGACGAGCAACTGGTGGCCGGCAACCTTGACGAGGTCGCCGACCGAATCTGGTCCCGGCGGACGGCGGCGAAACAGAGCCGCGGCTGGGTCATGGACACGTATTTGTTGCGCCGGGCCGGCAGCCTCGAGCGGCGATCCTGAGAATCACATCCTTTGACCCACCGATGATCACCCAGCCGTGAACGCACTCCTGCGATCGTTGGCCGCAACCCGTTACTGTGCGTGCCGCTCTAACGCCTTGCGCCGAGCCTTCCTTCACTACAATCGCCGTTGTAGCGGCCGTGCTCCACGCGGAGTAAGTAGATCGCGTAGTGATCCGTTGATGATCGGATGTCGGCGACCGTTTCAGTACGGGCGCGTCTAATTGGTTGCGCCAGCCAACGTCGGGCAGGGCTCAACCCCGATCCTGGTGTTCGACGCCTGGGAGCACGCCTACTACCTGCAGTACCGCAACGTCCGCCCGGACTACGTGGACCGGCTGTGGAACCTGGTCAACTGGACCGACGTCATCTCCCGCTTCGACGCCGCCCGCGCCGCCACCCCGAAGATCTGATCGGGATGACCGGGTACACCCCCGAGGCGGCCGAGATCGTCCAACGCGCCGCCGGGGTCATCGCGGCCAAGCATCGCGGTGACCTCGCGGGCGCGGAGGAACTGATGTCGGCGTTCGGCTCCGAGCAGTCCCGCACCCTCGGCTTCTACCTCCTGGCCGATCTCGCTCTGGGCCTGGTCAAGGCGCAGAGCCGCCAGTCGATGGACGACCTGGTCCGGGAGCTGTCCTTACTCTTGGCCAACACCGTCCAGTCCCAACCGGCATGACGATCCGCTGGGTTCCGCCCGGAGGCGGAACCCAGCGGGCAACCGCAGCGTCACCGCCGAGCTCGGGCAGGCCCGATGCGGCGGATGAACCGCCCCGGATCTTGTAGAGCCGTCTCCACATAACCCGGGGCGGCTCAGGCCCAGCGAACCTGGCTCAGAGAGTGTTGGGATACCTCGACGTAATCTTCGTTAAGTGTGTGTCAGCGAAGATCGCGTCTGTGTGGCTGTGCCTGTAAACCGGGCCTACGAGTTGTCGCGGCAGAACATGCCCCGCCCGCGGCGGCAACAGGTGACAGTATTCCAGGATGATTGATGTTCGACGCCGTGCGCCCAATCAGACTTGAGGATTAGCCGTCGTCGGTTCCACTGCTGCCATCAGAACGCGCCGCGATGCGGATAACCCTGTCTAGTGCCCGGTCGCCGGTGAGGAGAACGGCACACACGACGGCGATCGTCCCTGGGATGAAGACGAGCAGGTCATCGATCTTCTCCCACGCAACGGGACTCCATAAGGCGATCCATGTCAGCACGAGCGCGAGAGCTGTCGTCGATTCACCGACCAAGCTCACGATGCTGGCGAAGATCGCACCTCGGCGGCTTCGCCGAATGGCACTCCTGGACAGGTGGAAGTCGATACCGAAGGCTATCAGCAGCAAGGCGAAGACGGAGAGGAGCATTCCTAGATCGCCGCCGGACAGCTCACGCATGTGCTCCACTATGCTGCGCCATCGGTCTGATTTCCTGAGTTCATGGCGATTGTCCGTACTGGTTATCAGGAGCGTGAACGCGGCAGGGCTGCTCTGCTGCCAGTGTTGACGTCAGCGACGGCATGTCAGATGGCTATTTCCAGACCGGTGTGGCGTGGCCTTGACCGCGGTCAGGGTGCCCGTGTCGGCTCCACCTGGAACTGACCCCCGCGGCTCAGGGTGGGTTCCGGGGCGGATTGGAGCGGTCGTCGCGGGCCCGCCGCGCCGCTGTTCGAGGGTTGCTGGCCTGGTTCCGAACGTTGCGGAAGTCGGGGCCGCCGGCCGCGCGCATCTCCGGCGCGACGGGACGTTAGGTCGCGCGAAGAACAGGTATACGGGGCGCATGACGACCGGTGGTGGCGCGGGGACGGCGGGGGGCGGGGGTCGGCCGGCCGCGCCGCCCAACATCCTGTTCATCCTGGCCGACGACCTCGGCTGGGGCGACCTGGGCTGCTACGGCTCCACGGCGATCCGCACGCCCCACCTCGATCGGCTGGCCGCGGAGGGCCTCCTGTTCCGGCACGGCTACGCCGGCTCGCCGTGGTGCTCGTCGACCCGCATCGGGCTGTACACCGGGCGCTACCCCACCCGCCTGCCGGCCGGCCTGGAGGAGCCGCTGACCACGCACCGGGAGGGCAACGGGATCCCCGCCGAGCATCCGACGCTGTCGTCGTTGCTGCTGGCGACGGGGTACGAGACGGCGATGTTCGGCAAGTGGCACTGCGGATGGCTGCCGTGGTACAGCCCGCTGCGCATCGGCTTCCAGACCTTCTACGGCAACTTCGACGGGGCGGTCGACTACTTCGAGCACGTCAACACGATCGGCGAGGCCGACCTCTACGAGGGGGAGACGCCGGTGGAGGAGGCGGGCTACTACACCTCGTTGATCTCCGACCGTGCGGCGGAGTTCGTCGCCGCCGACCGTGCCGGCCCGTTCTACGTGCAGCTCAACTACACCGCGCCCCACTGGCCCTGGGAGGGCCCGGACGACCGCGACGTCGGCACGGAGATCCGGCGCAGGTTCGACGGGCAGCGGGGACCGACGCCGCTGATCCACCCCGACGGGGGCTCGCTGGCGAAGTACGCCGAACTCGTGGAAGAGCTGGACGCGGGCGTCGGCCGGGTCCTCGCGGCGCTGACCGAGGCGGGCCGCGCCGACGACACCATCGTCGTCTTCACCTCCGACAACGGCGGTGAACGGTGGTCGAAGAACTGGCCGTTCGTGGGGGAGAAGGGTGACCTCACCGAGGGCGGCATCCGGGTGCCGCTGATCCTGCGGTGGCCGGCGGCCGTGCCCGGCGGTCAGGTCACCGACCACCCGGTCCACACCCTCGACCTGACCGCCACGCTGATCGACGCCGGCGGGACGGCCCCGGACGAGCGGTACCCGCTGGACGGGGTCGACCTGTTGCCGTGGCTTGTCGACGGGGCCGACTTCCCCGAGCACGACCTGTTCTGGCGCACCTCCAACCAGGGCGCGCTCCGCCGTGGCCCGTTCAAGTACCTCTACGACCGCCGCGACCGGTCGGTGCTCGGCAACTGGCCGCGCCGGCCCGGCCCCTACCACCTCCTGTACGACGTGACGGTGGACGGCCGGGAGCAGGCGGACGTCGCCGGCCACCACCCGGACCTGCTGGACGACCTGCGCGACACCTGGACGCGGATCGACGCCGAGCTGCTGCCGTTCCCGCCGGAACATCCGGGCGTGCCGGAACCGACAGCGGCCGAGCACAGCGAGCCGGACTAGGGGCTAACTGGACGATGCGTACCGTACTCACCACCGTGGCGGATCTGGCGGTCCTGCTGTTCGCCGTGACCTCGATGCTCTCGGTCGGTCTCACCCACTCCGCCCGGCAGATCCTGGGCCCACTGCGGGACCTGTGGGCCGTGGCTCGAGCCCTGCTCGCCAACTTCGTGCTGGTCCCGCTCCTCGCGCTCGGCATCGTGCGGCTCTGGCCGCTCGACCGCCCGCTCGAGGCCGGGCTGATCCTGGTCGCGATGTCGGCCGGCGCGCCGTTCCTGATCAAGCTGAGCGAGGTGGCCCGGTCGGACGTGGCACTCAGCGCCACGCTGCTGGTGCTGCTGCTGCCCGTCACCGTCCTGTACGCCCCGATCGCCGTACCCCGGGTCCTGCCCGAGGCCGAGGTCTCCGCCGGTGCCCTCGCGGTGCCCCTGGTCCTGACCATGCTCCTTCCGCTCGCCGCCGGCCTGCTGCTCAACTCCCGGTGGCCGGACCCGGCGCGGCGGTGGGGACCTGTGGCCCGCCGTGTCTCCACCCTCGCCCTGGTGCTGATCGTCCTGGCAACCACGCTGGCCAACATCCCGACGATCGTCACTCTGTTCGCGGAGGGGGCGATCGTTCCGGCCATGCTGGTGGTGGCGGGCGCGTTCGTGATCGGCTACCTGCTGGGCGGCCGGGACCGCGACGCACGTGCCGTGCTTGGGCTCGGCACCTCGCAGCGGAACATCGCGGCGGCGACGGTGATGGCGACACAGGGCTTCGTGGACAACGACACGGTGGTCATGGTGATCGTGACCTCGCTGACGGGTTTCGCGCTGCTCTTTCCGGTCGCGGCGGTGCTGCGAAGGCGCGAACGCGTCCCGGCCGCTTGAACCGGCTAGCTCGGTCGCCGCGTCAGTCCAACGCTATGCGTACGACCTGGACGTTCTTCTCGACGGTGACGTCGAGGATGCGAGGCCCGGTGTCGCGTGGAATCACGCTGATGCTTCCGTCGCGTTCGAGGTAGGCGAGCCGCACGCGCGACAGATCCGGCTCGCTTCCCGTTCCGCGAAGGGCCTCGTCGAGGTCCCGCCAGGAGACGTGGCCGTCCCGCATCGCGACGCGGTCGGCTCGACCGTCCTTCACGAGCAGGACCGGATGGCCCTTGACGAGTGGGCCGAACCAGTCGAAGTGATAGGCGAGGGTCGCCATGAGCCGGTGCAGCATGATGAGCACGAGGCCGGCAAGCCAGACCGCGAACAGCCCGAGCGTGTTCGTGATGGCGCGGCTCATGACTGAGCCGAACATGATCGCCGCAGCCAGGTCGAACGCCGTAGCCCGGCCGAACAGCCGCTTGTGTCCGAGCCGAACGATGGCTACCGCCACTACGAAGGTCAACAGCGCCCGAAGCGCCATCTGGCCGGGGTTGAGCTGGTCCGCGTCGACGCCGAGCAGGGACTTCAGCAGGTTCATCGTCTGCTCGGCCACTCGTGGTCCCACTCGATTCGGCAATAGGTAGGTCCTTCGGAGCGTACCGGCCCTAGCCCCACTAATGTGGTGAAAAGATGCCTGCCAGGCTCAGCGGCGATCAAAGCCGACGGTAACGGCCGGCTATGGCGGCAAGTAGGCGCGTCCCCAGATCGACGTCGAGCAGCGCGGCCAGCTCGTACGCGGCGTCGGCCCACTCCGGGACGTTCCGGTCCGCAATGCCTCTCGTCTGAGGGTCCTGCACGAGAACGCCCTGAGCGGGCTGAAACCTTGACGGCCCGCTCGATCGAACGGTAGAGGATCGCCGGCGCACCCTCTGGCCCACAGGACCCGCCAGCAAGGCCACCTGGCCTAGTACTCCAGCCGCACCTGGTGAAGTTGGAGTCTTCGCTGGTAGTGGGCTGTTCTGGCGCGGTACTGGTGTCGTCGTCGCCATCGTGACCATCGATGGATGTAGTCGAACGGTCGGGTGCTGGTCTGGCTCGTCGATTCGCTCGCATGGTGCTCGACTCGGCCCGTCGCCGGGCCGTCCGTCAGGCGGGGCAGCCGGACGAGGGTCCAGTCCAGGGCGCTGGCCCGCCATACGGCGAGCTCGGCGGGCTTGTCCGCGACGAGTGGGCCGCCGAGCTTGTTGATCAACCAGCTGATGACCTTGTCGCGGCGGGACTTGCGGTCACCCGGCACGTCGACACCGGCGCCACTGATGCCGACGAAGCGGTTCACGCCGGCGTCCCGCATGACGTCAACCAGTGCTCTCGCGGCGTCGGTGTGCAGATCGGCCTCCTTGTCGGTCGGCCCGAGCGCGGAGATGACCACGTCGCAGCCGTCGACGAGCCGCCGGAGTGCCTCGACGTCGCGCACGTCCCCGCGAATCACCCGCGCGTCGGCGTCGTCGGCGGCGCGGCCGAGCCTGCCAGGATCCCGAACCAGAACTGTGACCCGGTGGCCGCGATCGGTGAGGACGTCCAGCACCAGCCGGTTGGTGCGTCCGGTGCCGCCGATGAGGGCGATGTTCATGACGGGCTCCTGGTTGTCCAGTGGTGGCGCTCACGGTGCGCGAACGGCGGGCGGATGCGCCGACGCCGCGGCAGCCGCGACGTCGGCCGCCCGAAGGTGCCGCACCACCACCGATCCCACAGTGCCGGTAGCACCGGTCACGAGAATCCGATCCATCGCGCACCTCCTCGGTCCAACGTGTGTATCGTACACACATGTCCTCTCGTCCGGCTGAAGACCCGGATCTCGTAGCGGTCGACGAGGCGCTGCTCCGGCTGCGCCGTTTCTTCCGGACACCGGCGGCCGTCGAGCACGACAATCGATCCGTCGACCTGTCCACTCTGCTGGTGGTCACGGCGATCGCAGCGGAGCCGGCCGGAGAGGCATCCGTCGGTCAGATCGCCACCGCGTTGGAGGTTGCACCTTCGACTGCCAGTCGCCTGGTCGGTCGCGCCGAGACCTGCGGCGTGGTGGTGCGGTTGGCGGGTCGGGTCGACGCCCGGCAGAGTCTGGTGCGCCTCACCCCCGACGGCGTCGCACTGCACGAGCGGGCCCGGACGTTCCGGCACGCCCGTCTGCGTGCGGCGACGGCAGGCTTCACGACCGAGGAGAAGCACCAGTTCGCCCGTCTGCTGACCAGATTCGCCGCCGGAGCGGGCAGTTGAGGCGCGAAGCGGTCAATCTGTGAACTCGTGAGGCGCCGCCGGTGGGGGAACTCCGCTTTGATGCTTATGGCAGGTTTTGTACATCAGCTGATCGGTTGATTCTTGCTGCCGTGTCGTCTATGGTTCGTTCACCATCGGTGCTTGGGGCGCCAGTTCGCACGAAGGCGGGGAAGGGCAGCATGACCACGATGACCATGGCATCGACCGCTACCCAGGTCATCGAGGCGTGGCTGCCGCTGGCGAACCACCTGGCCGCCCGCTACAGCGGTCGCGGCGAGCCGGCCGGTGACCTGGCCCAGACCGCGGCGCTGGGCCTGATCAAGGCGGTGGACCGGTTCGACGCCTCGCGCGGTGTCGACTTCGCCGGCTTCGCCATCCCGACCATCCTCGGCGAGATCAAGCGGCACTTCCGCGACCGCACCTGGAACATCCGGGTTCCGCGGCGCCTCCAGGAGCTGCGGCTGCGCATCTCCGAGGCCAACAGCACGCTGACCCAGACGCTCAACCGGGCCCCGACCGTCGCCGACATCGCCGCCCAC
>NZ_JNZR01000047.1:0-30457 GCF_000717585.1 Micromonospora globosa | reverse complement strand
CGCATGACCTGGGTGTGGTCAGTCAGGTGGCTGATGACGTGTTGGTGATGTATGCGGGCCGGGCGGTGGAGCACGGGAGTGTGGAGCGGGTGTTGCGGGTGCCGCAGCATCCGTACACGTGGGGGTTGTTGTCGAGTGTGCCGTCGTTGCACGGTGACGCGGACGCGGACCTGCTGCCGATTCCGGGTAACCCGCCGTCGTTGATCAACCTGCCGTCGGGGTGTGCGTTTCATCCGCGGTGCCGGTGGGCCGACGTGAACGGCGACCGGTCCCGCACCATCTGTCGGCGGGGGATCGGGAGCGGATCTACCGCGACGAGGTAGCCCAGGTGGGGGTGGCCCGATGAGTACCGAGACCGAGCCGCTGCTGTCGGTGCGCGGCCTGACCAAGCACTTCCCCGTCCGGCAAGGCCTGCGCACCACCGGCGCGGTGCGGGCGGTGGACGGGTTGGACTTCGACGTGCGGCCGGGCGAGACCCTCGGACTGGTGGGGGAGTCGGACATCACCCACGCGGGGCGTGGTGAGCTGCGCGGGTTGCGGCAGGACCTGCAGATCATCTTCCAGGACCCGTACGCGTCGTTGAACCCCCGCCACACGGTCGGACGGATCGTGGCCATGCCGTTGCAGGTCAACCGCATCACCCCACCCGGCGGCGTCAAGAAACGCGTCCAGGAACTCCTGGAACTGGTCGGGTTGAATCCGGAGCACTACAACAGGTATCCGCACGAGTTCTCCGGCGGGCAACGCCAGCGCATCGGCATCGCCCGCGCCCTGGCTTTGAAGCCGAAGCTGATCGTGGCCGACGAACCCGTCTCCGCCCTCGACGTGTCGATTCAGGCGCAGGTCATCAACCTGCTGCGCAGCCTGCAACAAGATCTCGACCTGGCGTTCGTGTTCATCGCCCACGACCTCGCCGTCGTGCGGCACTTCTGCCACCGCGTCGCCGTCATGTACCTCGGCAAGATCGTCGAGATCGGCGACCGCGACGACATCTACACGCGGCCGCAGCACCCGTACACCCGGGCGTTGCTGTCGGCGATCCCGGACGTCACCACGCTCGGGCCCGCCGGACGGATCCGTCTCACCGGCGACGTGCCCACGCCACTCAACCCGCCGTCGGGCTGCCGCTTCCGTACCCGCTGCTGGAAGGCCACCGACCGGTGCGCCACCGAAGAACCGGCGCTGACCACCCGGGACGACGGCAGACAGCAAACCGCCTGCCACTACCCCGAGAACGAGCCCACAAGCTCCCGAGAGGATGCGGCGGTGGGAGCCACCCCCGATCCCGGCAGCAACGAACGCACCTGACCCACGACGGGGCCGGGGGCGACCGTGCACGGCGCAGGGATCAAGCCTGACCGCCCGGAGCCGGGCACGGTCGCCCCCGGCCCTGAACGGTGACCGGAGCCCGAACAGTGACCAAGGACTAAGCAGCGCGCCACGAATGGGAGGAAAGCGCAGAAGCCTGCGGACCCATCAGCAGCATCCCCCCGTCCACCGCCCACGACGCCCCCGTCACGTACGCCGCAGCCGGTGAGGCGAGCATCGCCACCACCGCTGCCACCTCGCGGGCGTCACCGGGGCGCCCCACCGGCACGCCGGGACGCTCCTGCGTGAACGGGTCGACGTCCTCCTGCCCGGTCATCGGCGTGGCGATCTCGCCCGGCGCGACCGCGTTGACTGTGATCCCGTCGGCCGCCAGTTCCTGCGCCATCACCTTGGTGAGCAGGCCGAGCCCGCCCTTCGCCGCGCAGTACGCCGACGAGCCGACCCGGGGCGCGTGCTCGTGCACGCTGGTGATGCTGATGATCCGGCCACCTCGCCCGGCCGCGCGCATCCGCCGGGCGGCCCGCTGCGAGCACAGGAACGGCCCGTCCAGGTCCACCGCCAGCACGTCCCGCCACTTCTCCCAGCTCACGTCCACGAAGGGCTCGGACAGGCCGGTGCCGGCGTTGTTGACGAGTACGCCCAGGCCACCGAGCCGGTCGGCCAACTCGTCGACCACCGCCGCCGCTTCGGGCAGCCGGGTCAGGTCCAGCTCGGCGGTCTCGCAGCGGCGGCCGGTGGCGCGTACCTCGGTGGCGGTACGGTCGGCCCCCGCCGCGTCGCCGTACCAGGTGATGCCGATGTCGTAACCGGCCTCGGCGAGCGCCACCGCGCACGCCTTGCCGATGCCGGAGTCCGCACCGGTGACGATCGCGACGCGGTCGTAGTCCTCGTATCGTTCGGGCATGTCCGCGCACTACCCGCGGGTGGCGACCTCAACCGGCCGGACGACCCCGGCTCGCCCGGCGGTTTCGTCGTAGCCGCTCGCTAGGGTACGGGCGTGATCGCCGATGACTCCGACGCTGTGACAATCCGCTTCCTGCGCATGATGCGTGCCGAGATAGGCACCGAACGGGTGGGTGAGGATTCGCTCGGCCGCACCGTCGACCTCGCCCGGCGCTTGTGGGGCACCGGTGACGCCGCCGACGCGCGACTCGCCGACGCCCTGCGCGAGCTGCACGGCGAGCCGGTCGACCTGGCCGATCCGCACGATGTGGCGGGCGCCGCGAGCGCCCTGACGGCCGACGCCGGGCTGCTCACCGAGCCGGACCCGCGCGGCGCGGCGACGGCCCGGTTCGCCGCCAACGCCCGGCGGCTGCGCACCGGCGAGATCACCCCGGCCGAGTTCGACGAGCTGATGGCGCGCGACCGCACCGACCCCGACGCCTGACGACGAGCTGATGGCGCGCGACCGCCCCGACGACCCCGATGCCTGACGACGAGCCGGGCGGCTGCCGGCGTCGTCGCCGGACGCCCGGAGCCGGCGTCACGCCACGCGACCGGCCGTCACCACGCCGGCGGGTCAGCCCGTCCGGACCGGCACGGCCAACTCGGGCGCGTCAGCGGTGAGCAGCGCCGTCCGTGACGGCACGCGCCACTGTTCGGCCAGCGCCGCCGCCAGCTCGTCCAGCATCCGGCGCACGGTCGGCGCCGCCCCGTCGTGCATCGCCTCGACCACCACCAGCACCTCGGTGGTGCCGGCCCGTACCGCTGACGTGCCGCTCTGCCGGTGGCACCAGCGCCGGGCGTGCGCGTTCCCGCCCTGGTCGGCGAAGATCACCTCGCCGGGCGTGGGCTGCTCGCTGTCACCGCCGAGCCCTAGATAGGACTCCGTGCCGTCGGCCGGGCGCACTGTCAGGTCGCCGCCGATCCGGGCCACGTCGAGCACTGCGACCGGGACCGCGTACCGGACCGAGAGCGCGTTGCCGAGGTCCACGAGCGGATGCAGCCGGGGCAGGTCCCCGTCCCGCCGCAACCGGCGCAAAAGCGACTCGGCCGCGCAGCGGTAGCGGGTCGGCGGGCAGCCCATCCGGGCGAACGCGCGACGCCACGCCTGGATCTCCGGGAAGCCGCCCTCCGGCCCGGCGGCGAGCCGGTCCCGGGCGGTGCCGAGATACCCGGCCAGCCGTGGCGTGACGTCGACGTCGGGCGTGACGCCGGTGGCGTGCAGGACGCCGCAGGTCAGTTCGGGAAAGGCCGACCAGATCTCGGGGGAGTGCCGGAAACGCACGGGAAGACTCCTTCCAGGTGCTGAGGGCTAGGCGGTGAACGCGAGGCCGAGGCCCAGGACGAGGAAGCTGCCGGCGAAGGTGTGCCGCATCAGCCCGGTCAGCCGGGGCCGGGACAGCA
Source organism: Micromonospora globosa (assembly GCF_000717585.1). Classification (NCBI taxonomy): domain Bacteria; kingdom Bacillati; phylum Actinomycetota; class Actinomycetes; order Micromonosporales; family Micromonosporaceae; genus Micromonospora; species Micromonospora globosa. The sequence goes on along the minus strand of NZ_JNZR01000047.1, from coordinate 26,782 downwards.
CCCGTCGGCGCAACGCCCCGGCCAGCAGCGCGTAACCGGTGAACACCAGCAGCGTGACGGCCATGAACACCAGGCCGCAGGCGAGCATGCGCGCTGTGGCGGCGGGCGCGTCCGGCGGTACGAACTGCGGCAGGAACGCCACGAAGAACACAGTCACCTTCGGGTTCAGCAGGTTCAGCAGCACCCCGTCCCGGAACACGGCCGCCGCCGGACGCGGGGGCCGGTCGCCGTCGAGGGCGAACGTGCCCCGGTCGCGCAGCGCCGACCAGGCCATCCAGAGCAGGTACGCCACGCCCAGCCAGGTCACCACGCGGAACGCCGGGGTGCCGGCGCGCAGCAGGGCGGCCAGTCCGGTCACCGCGGCGATCACGTGCGGGACGAGGCTGAGCGTGCCCCCGGCGGCAGCGGCCAGGCCGGCCCGGCGTCCGGCGGTCACAGTGGTGGCGAGCGTGTGCATCACCCCGGTGCCCGGAGTGATCGCGACGACGAGCGACGTCAGCAGGAAGGCGACTGTCATGCGGTCCAGCCTGTGCCCATAATGGCCCGATGGACAGGGTCAAAGCTGCCGTTCCCGAGGAGTCCAAAGCGGCCGGCGCGGACTTCCTCCAGCTCGACGTCGGCGAGGCGCCGCCCGGCGGCCGCGCGGACTGGCTCGCCGCCCGGCTGCGATCCGCCATCGCCGACGGACGGGCGCCGGTGGGCACCCGTCTGCCCGCCAGCCGGGTGCTCGCCGCCGAGCTGGGTGTCTCCCGCGGTGTGGTGACCGAGGCGTACCAGCGGCTGGCCGAGGACGGGCAGGTGGCCGGACGCGGCCGGGCCGGAACGGTGGTGGTCGCCACGCCGGCCGCCGTGGTCACCCGGCCGCCCGAGCCGAGGAGAGCACCGCAGGTGTTCGCCACCCGGCCCGGCGTCGACGCGTTCGACGAGCTGCGCGCCGTACCGGCGAAGGTGGACCTGACTCCCGGCGTACCCGATCTGGCGGCCTTTCCCCGCGCGGCCTGGCTGCGGGCCGAGCGGGCCGTGCTGCACCGGATGACGCCCGCCGCGCTCGGCTACGGCGACCCGGCCGGCACGCCCGCGCTGCGGCTCGCGGTCGCGAACTGGCTGGCCCGCAACCGGGGCGTTCGTGCGGATCCGGCCGAGGTGGTGATCGTGGCCGGGGTGTCCCAGGCGCTCGGCCTGCTCGCGCGGGTGCTGCACGACCGGGGTACGCACACCGTCGCGGTGGAGGATCCCGGCTCGCTGGGCGTACGGCAGCACCTGGTCTACTCCGGGCTGGCGACACCGCCGATTACGGTGGACGACAGGGGCCTGTGTGTCGACGAACTGGAGCGTTCCGGCGCTCCGGCCGTGCTGCTCACCCCGGCGCACCAGTTCCCGACCGGGGTGGTGCTCGACGGCGACCGGCGCCGGCGGCTGCTGCGGTGGGCACGCGACGGCGGCTTGGTGGTGGAGGACGACTACGACGCCGAGCACCGCTACGACCGTCCGCCGGTGCCGGCGCTGCGTGCCATGGCGCCGGATCGGGTCTGCTACGTCGGCAGCATCTCCAAGCTGCTCGCGCCGGCCCTGCGGATCGGGTGGATGCTGGTGCCGCCCGCGCTGCACGCCGACGTGGTGGCCGCGAAGCGGGCGGCCGACCTCGGCAACGCGGCGTTGCCGCAGCTCGTGCTGGCCGAGCTGATGGAGTCCGGCGCGCTGGAACGGCACCTGCGGCTGCTGCGCCACCGGCACGTACGCCGGCGGGACGCGATGATCCGGGCGGTCCGCGCGTACCTGCCGGGGGCGGTGGTGCACGGCGCGGCGGCCGGGCTGCACCTGATGGTCACGCTGCCCGGCGACGTCGACGACCGGGCGCTGGCGGCGGCGGCGCTGCGCCGCGGCGTCAAGGTCCACCCGCTGTCCTGGCACAGCCGGCGCCCGCAGCCACCCGGCCTGGTCCTCGGCTACGCGGCGACCCCGCCCTCCGAGATCGACCGAGCCCTCTCCACGGTGGCCGACGCCGTCACCCCGCCCCCGTGATCAAGGGGTTTTTGTCCGAGTCGATCTCCTGGAAGGACACCAACTCCTTGATCAACCGGGGAGAGGCGGGGCGGAGGGCGGGTGGTAGAGGGCAGCCAGGGCGGCGGCGGTTTCGGACAGGCGGGTGCGCAGCGCCGCCGGGGCGAGGACCTCCACGTCGGCGCCGAGCCGGAGCAGGTCGCCGTGGGCGTGGGTGAGCGACTCGATCGGGATGACCGCGTGCACCCAGCCGGTGGCGTCGGGCGGGCCGGCGCTCGCCTCGGCGGCGGCCACCACGACGTCGCTGCCGATCTCGCGCAGCCGGGCGAACCCGCGTGGCGACAGCCGGATGCGCGCCTCGTCGCGGTGCAGGCCGGCCCGGAACTCCACCACGTGCGCGCGCCACCACGCCGGCAGGTCGAACTCCGGCCGCTCGAACGGCTCGTCCAGCGGGGTCAGGTCCAGGATCTGGTTGACCCGGTAGGTGGCTGGGTCGGCGCGGTCCGGCCGGGCGGCGACCAGGTACCAGCGTCCGCCTTTGAGCACCAGCCCGTACGGTTCGAGGACCCGGGTCGTCTCGCCCCGCCAGCCCTGGTACCGCACCCGGAGCCGGTGCTGCCGCCACACCGCCTCGGCGGCCTCGGCCAGGTGCGGCGACGGGTCGCCGTCGGAGTACCAGCCCGGTGTGTCCAGGTGGAACCGCTGTTCCAGCCGGGCCGCCCGGTCGGCCAGCGGCGCGGGCAGCGCGGCCCGCAGCTTGAGCTGGACGGCGGCGACGACCGACTGGTAGCCCAGCTCGGCCGCAGGCCCGGGGAGCCCGGCGAAGAGCAGGCGGTCCGCCTCCTCGGCGGTGAGCCCGGTCAGCCGGGTGCGCCAGCCCTCCACGAGCCGGTAGCCGCCGTCGTGTCCGGCCTCGCCGTATAGCGGGATGCCCGCGGCGTGCAGCGCCTCCACGTCCCGGTAGATCGTGCGCGCCGACACCTGGAGGCGGGCGGCCAGGTCGGCGGCGGTGAGCCGGCCGTGCGCCTGGAGGAGCAGCAGGATGGACAGGAGTCGACTGGCCCGCATTCCACTGACACTAGCTGTCAGGGGAGCGGTCCTAGCGTGCCCACATGGCTTTTCACGACAAGGAGCTGACCGTGCCGGGGACCGTCGAGGTGGCGGGCCGGCACGTCAAGCGCTACCACATGGACCAGCCGGACCGCCGCCTCGAACCGCGGGTGGTCGACGCCGCGTACGCGTACCTGCCGTCGCTGCTGCCCGGCCCGGACGGCTCCACCCCGCCGGCGAGCTGGGTGGTGCTGCACCGGGGCGCGGACACCGGGGCGTACCTGCTGGCGTACAGCTGGTTCTTCGACAACGTCGTCGAGTGCCGCATCGCGATCGCCGGGCAGCCCGCGCTGGACTGCCCGGACGACGACCCGGCGCACTTCGTCGACCTCACCCGTCCCGGCGTCGGCTGCGTCTGGGAACTGGGCGTACTGGAACACGAGCGCACCGCCTGGATCCGGCACGTGCTCGCACCGGACCGGCCGGACCTGGCCAGCTACCTGGCCGACGCCCGGGCCGAGGGGCCGGTGGGCCGCTGATGGGCGACTTCGACTTCCTCGTCGGCACCTGGGACGTGACCAACCGGCGCCTGCGGCAGCGCCACGTCGGCGGCGACGACTGGGACGAGTTCGCCGGTGTCAGCGAGGCGCGATCGTTCTTCGACGGCGCGGGCAGCTTCGACGAGATGCGCTGCCCGAGCCGGGGCTTCTCCGGCTCGACGGTGCGCATCCTGAACCCGTCGACCGGGCTGTGGTCGATCTACTGGATGCACAGCAGCCGTGGCGTGCTGGAACTGCCCCCGGTGGTCGGCCGGTTCACCGGCGGCGTCGGCACGTTCTACGCCGACGACACCGACGAGGGGCGGCCGGTACGCTGCCGGTTCCTCTGGTCGGCGGTCACCGCCGACTCATGCCGCTGGGAGCAGGCGTTCTCCACCGACGGTGAGCGCACGTGGGAGACCAACTGGGTCATGGAGTTCCGCCGGACGCGGTGACCGGCGGCGTGGCGGTCCGGTAGATCGCGGTCAGCCACACGTCGAGCAGCACGTCCACCACGTCCCGCTCGGCCACCGCCGGGCCGTCCCCGGCGAACGTGGCGTACCAGACGCGCTCGTTCATCGAGTTCAGCGCGATGGCGAGGTCCCGGGCGGGCAGCCCGTCCGGGGCCGCGCCGCGGGCGCGTTCGGACTCGATCGCGGCCTGCACCGCGCGGACCCAGCGCTCCAGCACCTCGGCCCAGAGCCGCCGCACCTCGGCGTTGGTGCCGCGCACCTGGGCGCAGGCCAGCACCACGTCCCGGTGCCCGCCGAACGTGGCGTGGAACCGGGCGATCAGCTCCCGCCAGTGGGCGCGCGGATCCTCGGCGAGCCGCTCGAACACGCCCCCGGCGGCGGCGTCGGCCTCCTCGGTGACCCGGTCGAGCAGCGTGAGCAGCACCGCGTCCTTGGACGGGAAGTAGAAGTAGAACGTGGGCCGGGAGATCCCCGCGCCGCGCGCCAGGTCGTCGATGGAGATGTCGGCGAAGGGACGCTCGGCGAGCAACCGCTCGGCCGTGGCCAGGATCGCGGTCTCCCGGTCGTCGCCGGTGGACCGGCCGGCCCGCCGCCCGCGCGTCGGCGCGGCGCCGGTCGGCGTACGGGCGGTCGTCATGTCGGCAGATGCTACACCCGCTCGACACACTGTCGATTCGACTCGACACGGTGTTGACTGCGGTCGACGGCGATGGATAGTGTCCGGTCCACCGCCGGTGCGAACGGGAGAAGCGATGGCCGCAGACCACGTCGACGTCCTCATCGTCGGGGCCGGCCTGTCCGGCATCGGCGCCGCCGTCCACCTCGGACGTGAGTGCCCCGGCAAGACCTACGTGGTGCTGGAGGCCCGGGGCGCCATCGGCGGCACCTGGGACCTGTTCCGCTACCCGGGCATCCGCTCCGACTCCGACATGTACACCCTCGGCTACTCGTTCAAGCCGTGGACCGACCCGAAGGCCATCGCCGACGGCGACTCCATCCGGGCGTACGTCCGGCAGACCGCCCGCGAGTACGACGTGGAGCGGCACATCCGCTTCCATCACCGGGCCGTCCGCGCCGAGTGGGACAGCGCCACCGCGCGCTGGACCGTGCACGCCCACCGCGACGACACCGGCGAGGACGTCACCCTCACCTGCGCCTTCCTGTTCACCAACTCCGGCTACTACCGCTACGACGAGGGGTACACGCCGCGGTTCCCCGGCGTCGAGCGGTACGCCGGCACGCTCGTGCACCCGCAGCACTGGCCCGACGACCTGGACTACACCGGCAAGCGGGTCGTGGTGATCGGCAGCGGCGCCACCGCCGTCACCCTGGTCCCGGCCATGGCCGAGCGGGCCGCCCACGTCACCATGCTCCAGCGCTCACCCACGTACGTGATCGCGCTGCCCTCGCGCGACCCGTTCGCCGACGCCGCGCGGCGCTGGCTGCCCCCGAAGGCCGCGTACGCGGTGGCCCGGTGGAAGAACGTCACGCTCGGCGTGGCCAACTTCCAGCTCAGCCGCCGCGCCCCCGGCGTGGTGAAGCGGTTCCTGCGCCGGGCCGCGAAGGGCCGCCTCCCGTCCGGGTACGACGTCGACAGGCACTTCTCGCCCCGCTACAACCCGTGGGACCAGCGGCTGTGCGTGGTGCCGGACGGGGACCTGTTCGCCGCGCTGAGCGCCGGCCGCGCGTCGGTGGTGACCGACACCATCGACACGTTCACCGAGCAGGGCATCCGGCTCGCCTCCGGTGAGGAGCTGCCCGCCGACGTGGTGGTCACCGCCACCGGCCTCAACCTGCTCGCGCTCGGCGGCATGACGCTGGCTGTCGACGGCGCGGAGGTCGACCTCGCCTCGACTGTCGCCTACAAGGGCATGATGCTGTCCGGCGTGCCGAACTTCGCCATGACCATCGGCTACACCAACGCCTCCTGGACGCTCAAGGCCGACCTCGTCGCCACGTACGTGTGCCGGCTGCTGCGCCACCTCGACGACACCGGCCGGCAGATCGTCACGCCGCTCGCCCCGGACACCGACGACCTGGTGCCGATCATCGACCTTCAGTCCGGCTACGTGCTGCGCGCCGTCGACCAGCTGCCCAAGCAGGGGCCGCAGGCGCCGTGGCGGCTGCACCAGAACTATCCCCGAGACGTACGCCTGATGCGGCACGGCCCGCTCACCGACGGCGTACGGTTCGACCGCGCCGGCATACCCGCCACGGCGGCCACCACCTCGGGAGGAACCGATGCGTGACCTCGTCTTCCCCGGCGGCACGGCGGTGCTCACCGGCGCGGCGAGCGGCATCGGCGCGGCACTGGCCCACGGCCTGGCCCGGCGCGGCGCCGATCTGGTGCTGCTCGACCGGGACGCCGACGGCCTGGCCGCCACCGTGGCCGCGATCCGGGCCGCGTACCCGGACCGGCGGGTGGAGACCCATCTGGTCGACCTGGCCGACGCCGACGCCACCGACCGGGTCGCCGCCGAGATCCACAGTGCGCACCCCCGGATCCGCCTGCTGATCAACAACGCCGGTGTGGCGCTGGGCGGACGCTTCGACCAGGTCACCCTGGAGGAGTTCCTCTGGGTCATCGAGATCAACTTCCGGGCGGTGGTGCGCCTGACCCACGCGCTGCTGCCCGCGCTCAAGGCCGAACCCGGCGCCCACCTGGTGAACGTGTCCAGCCTGTTCGGCCTGATCGCGCCCGCCGGGCAGGCCGCGTACGCGGCGAGCAAGTTCGCCGTACGCGGGTTCACCGAGGCGCTGCGGCACGAGCTCGTCGACGACGGCGTCGGCGTCACATCGGTGCACCCGGGCGGCATCCGCACCCGGATCGCCGCCAGCGCCCGGGTGGGCAGCGGCGTGGCCCTCGACGAGTACGAGGCCGGACGCAAGCAGTTCGAGAAGCTGCTCACCATCGACCCGGCGACCGCCGCCGAGGTGATCCTGCGCGGCGCGCAGCGCCGTCGCGGCCGGGTGCTGATCGGCTGGTCGGCGAAACTGCCCGACCTGCTCGCCCGCGTCGCCCCCGCCGGGTACGGCCGGGTGCTGGCCCTGGGCATGCGCCTCCGTCCGGCCCGGCGGGCCGACGCCGGCGTGCCGGTGCCGTCTCCCCGGACCGGCGAGGAGGCCGGGGCGGAACCCGGACGCCGGGCGTGACGCTCGCCCTGCCCCCGGCCGGCGAGCGCACCGTCGACGGGCGGCGTACCCGCTGCCGGATCAGCGGCGACGGGCCGCCCGTGGTGCTTCTGCACGGCATCGGCCGTACCCTCGACGACTTCACCGCCCTGCACACGGAGCTGGCCCGCGACCACCTGGTGCTCGCGGTGGACCTGCCCGGGCACGGCGGCTCCGCGCCGCTGGACGGACCGCACACGCTCCCGGCGCTGGCCGCCGCGGTGGCCCGCTTCCTGGACGTGGCAGGGGTGACCGGCCCCGCCCACCTGGTCGGCAACTCCCTCGGCGGGGCGGTCGCGATGCGCCTGGCCGCCGACGAACCGCGGCGCGTCGCCAGCCTGGCGTTGCTCAACAGCGCCGGCTTCGGCCGCGAGGTGACGGTGGCGCTGCGGCTGCTCGCGGTACGCCCGCTGGCCCGGCTGCTGCTGCGCCCGCACCCGGGGATCGTCCGCCGGACCGAACGGGCGATCTTCCACGACCCGGCGTACGTCACCGCCGAGCGGCTCGCCACCGCGCTCGCGGTGGCCCGGCAGCCGCACGCCGCCCGGGTGATGCTGGAGCTGGTCCGCGACCTGGGCACCTGGCGCGGCGTACGCCCGCAGTGGCGCGCCGACCTGCTCGACGCGGTGGCCGCGCTCGGCCTGCCCACGCTGCTCGTCTGGGGCGAGCGCGACCTGGTCCTGCCCGCCGCGCACCTGGCGTACGCCAGCACCCGGCTGCCCGAGGCGCGCAGCCACCTGTTCCGCGACACCGGGCACATGCCGCAGATCGAGCGGACCGCCGAGGTGGAGGCGCTGCTGCGGGAGCTGTGGGCCTGACCGTGGCCTGCGCCACTGTCCCGGCCCGCGCCGGGCCGGCGGGCGGCCGGCGGAGCAAGCTTAGATACATGACGCATCCCAGCCGGACCGCGCCGTCCGCCGCCGAGCGGGCGTACCGGCACCTCAAGCAGGCCATCCTGGAACAGGTCTACCCGGGCGGCCAGCTCGTCAGCGAGGGCGAGGTCGCCGAGGCGACGGGGGTGTCCCGCACCCCGGTCCGGGAGGCGCTGCTGCGGCTGGAGACCGAAGGGCTGGTCAAGCTCTACCCGAAGCGCGGCGCGCTGATCCGGCCGGTGTCGGCCCGGGAGATCGCCGACGTGATCGAGGCCCGCCGCCTGGTCGAACTGCACGCCGCCGACCGGGTCTGGCCGCGCCGCGCCGAGCTGCGCGCCGACCTGGCCCGCTGGCTGGACGAGATGCGCCGCGCGCACGCCGCCGGTGACATCACCACCCTGATGGCCGCCGACCGCTCGTTCCACGCCGCAGTGGTCGAGGCCGCCGGCAACGAGATCCTCGCCGAGCTGTACCACCGGCTGCGCGACAGGCAGCTCCGCATGGGCGAGGCGAGCTTCCGGCTCTCACCCGGCTGGGCCGAGGTCGCCCTCACCGAGCACGCCGGCCAGCTCGCCGCGCTCGACGGCGACGACCCGCAGGCCTGGCACGACGCGGTCGCCGCGCACATCGACACCGCCGCGCGGATGCTCGGGACGCTGCGGTGAACGCGGGTCGCCGCCCCGCCGCCCTGGTGTACGCGGTGGCCGTCACCGCCTATCTGACGGCCGTGTTCCACCGCAGCTCCCTCGGCGTGACGGGGGTCGACGCGGCGGAGCGCTTCCACATCAACGCCGCCGCGCTCGCCACGTTCTCCGTCGCCCAGCTCGCCGTCTACGCCGCCATGCAGGTGCCGGTCGGGGTGCTGCTGGACCGCTACGGCTCACGCCGGCTGCTGCTTGCCGGCGGCGCGCTCATGGTGGCCGGGCAGCTCCTGTTCGCGGTGGCCGGCGATGTACCGGCCGCCGTCGCCGCCCGGGTGCTCGTCGGTCTCGGCGACGCCATGACCTTCATCAGCGTGCTGCGCATCGTCGCGTTCTGGTTCCCCGGCCGGCGCAACCCGCTCCTGGTGCAGCTCACCGGCACCGTCGGCCAGTTCGGTGCGGTGCTCGGCGCCGTACCCCTGGTGCTGCTGCTGCACCGCGCGGGCTGGACCCCGGCGTTCCTGACCGCCGCGGCGCTCGGCGCCACGGTGGTGCTGCTGGTCCTCGTCGCGGTACGCGACACCCCGCACGCCGAACACGCCACCGCGCTCGCCCCCGACCTGCCTACCGTACGGCGGCAGCTCGCCGACGCCTGGGCGCAGCCCGGCACGCGGCTGGGCCTGTGGACGCACTTCGTCACCCAGTTCTCCGGCGCGGTGTTCGCGCTTCTGTGGGGGTACCCGTTCCTCGTGCAGGGGCAGGGGTTCTCGCCGACCGCGGCGGCCGGGATGCTCACCCTGATGACAGTGGTGACGCTCGTGTGCGGGCCGGTGATCGCGCACCTGTGCTCGCGCCACCCGTTCCACCGCTCGGTGGTGGTCTTCGCGATCACCGCCACCACCGCCGGGGTGTGGGCGGTGGTCCTGGCCTGGCCCGGCCGCGCGCCGCACTGGCTGCTGGTGGCGCTTGTGGTGGTGCTCGCCGTGAACGGACCCGGCTCGATGATCGGGTTCGACTACGCCCGCACGTTCAACCCGGTGCACCGCATCGGCAGTGCCACCGGCATCGTCAACGTGGGCGGCTTCGTCGCTTCGATCGCGCTGATCCTGGCCGTCGGCGTAGTGCTCGACCTGGCCACCCCGGCCGGGAGGGACGCGCCGCCGCTGTCCGCGTTCCGCTGGGCGTTCGCCGTGCAGTTCCTGCTCTGGGCGCTCGGCGCGGCGCAGGTGCTGCGCTACCGCAACGCCGCCCGCCGCCGCCTCGCCGACGAGCGGGCCGCCGCTGCGGTGCCGGCGGCGGCCTGAGTACGCGGGCGGCCGGGCGCGGTTTCGGCGCGGCCGGCTCAGGGCCGGTGCCGCACCAGCGAGTCGAGCACCAGGGTCAGCCCCGCGCCGACCAGCCACACGTCCTTGGCCAGGCCGATGCCCTCCTGGCTCGGCCGCAGACTGGTGCCCTCGCGCATGCCCGGCGTCTTCAGGTAGAGCTGCACCAGACCCGCGCCGAACGCGGTGAGCGCGGCTCCGGCCAGCAGCGACGGGACGAACGGGGCGAGCAGCGCCGCGCCGAGCGCGACCTCGCCCCGGGACAGCAGCACGGCGAACCGGTCCGGCGGGATCTGCCGCAGCTGCGGCATCGCGCCGGCCGCCATGCCGTGCATGCCCGCGGCGGCCTCACCCTCCAGGCCCCGCTTGCCCAGCCCGGAGTTCAGGATGTACGCGCCGATGGCGACCCGCAGCGGCGCATGCGACAGCCTCATGATCACTCCCGTCCCACCTGGTAGAACCGGCACACCGGGTACCCGGTCATGACCAGGACAATCCGGCGGCCTTCATTGGTTCGCGGGTCATGATCAGCGGTAGGTTCTGGGTGCAGATGCACGCAACGAAGGAGGCACCGTGAGCCAGGAAGTCCGGGGAGTCGTGTCGCGGCGCAAGGGCGCGCCCGTGGAGGTCACCACCATCGTGGTGCCGGACCCGGGGCCGGGCGAGGCGGTGGTCCGCATCCAGTCGTGCGGCGTCTGCCACACCGACCTGCACTACCGCGAGGGCGGCATCAACGACGACTACCCGTTCCTGCTCGGCCACGAGGCCGCCGGCATCGTGGAGCAGGTGGGCGACGGCGTCACCGACGTGGCGCCCGGCGACTTCGTGGTGCTCAACTGGCGCGCGGTCTGCGGGCAGTGCCGGGCCTGCCGGCGCGGCCGCCCGTGGTACTGCTTCGCCACCCACAACGCGACGCAGAAGATGACGCTCACCGACGGCACCGAACTGACGCCCGCGCTCGGCATCGGCGCGTTCGCCGAGAAGACGCTCGTCCACGCCGGGCAGTGCACGAAGGTCGACCCGTCGGCCCGGCCGGCGGCGGTCGGCCTGCTCGGCTGCGGCGTGATGGCCGGTCTCGGCGCGGCCATGAACACCGGCAACGTGACCCGGGGCGACTCGGTCGCGGTGATCGGCTGCGGCGGCGTCGGCGACGCGGCGGTGGCCGGCGCGGCCCTGGCCGGCGCGACCACGATCATCGCGGTGGACACCGACTCCCGAAAGCTCGACTGGGCGCGCAAGTTCGGCGCCACCCACACCGTCAACGCCTCCGAGGACGACGCGGTGGAGGCCATCCGCGCGGCCACCGGCGGCTTCGGCGCCGACGTGGTGATCGACGCGGTCGGCCGCCCGGAGACGTGGAAGCAGGCGTTCTACGCCCGCGACCTGGCCGGCACCGTCGTGCTGGTCGGCGTGCCGACCCCGGAGATGACAGTCGACCTGCCGCTGCTGGACGTCTTCGGCCGCGGCGGCGCGCTCAAGTCCAGCTGGTACGGCGACTGCCTGCCCAGCCGCGACTTCCCGATGCTGACCGAGCTGTACCGGCAGGGCCGGCTGGACCTGGACGCGTTCGTCACCGAGGAGATCGCACTCGACCAGGTCGAGGAGGCGTTCGCCCGGATGCACCACGGCGACGTGCTGCGCTCGGTGGTGGTCTTCCCGTGACCGCCCGCGTCGACCACGCCGTCACCTCCGGCACGTTCTCGCTCGACGGCCAGACGTTCGACGTGGACAACAACGTCTGGGTGATCGGTGACGACTCGGAGTGCGTCGTCCTCGACGCGCCGCACGACGTGGCGGCCATCCGCGAGGTGATCGGTGACCGGCGGGTGCTGGCGATCATCGCCACCCACGCCCACGACGACCACGTCCGGGTCGCGCCCGAGCTGGCCCGGGCCACCGGCGCGCCGGTGCTGCTGCACCCGGCCGACCGGGTGCTGTGGGACATGGTGCACCCGGGCACGGCCCCGGACGGCGACCTCACCGACGGGCAGACGTTCGCCGTCGGCGGCACCACGCTGCGGGTGCTGCACACGCCCGGCCACAGTCCCGGCGCGTGCAGCCTGTACGCCCCCGACCTGGGCGCGGTCTTCACCGGCGACACCCTGTTCGCCGGTGGACCGGGCGCGACCGGGCGGTCGTACAGCGACTTCGGCACCATCGTCGAGTCGATCCGTACCCGGCTGCTCACGCTGCCGCCGGAGACGGTGGTGCACACGGGGCACGGCGACGACACCACGATCGGGGCCGAGGCGCCGCACCTGGACGAGTGGATCGCCCGGGGCCACTGAGGACCGAACACCCGCGCGGGCCCGGCCGGAGCAGTCCGGTCCGGGCCCGCGGCGTCTCCCGGCCCGTCCGCGCGCCGGCGGGCGTCCGTCCGCTTCGGACGGCACCGAAACCGTGTGGCCGGGCGAGGTCCCGTCCGGTGATACTCGGGCCCGTGTCCGTCGCCACACTCACCGCCGCCCAGTCCGCCGCGCTGCGCCACGTCCGCGACGTCGCGCTGCGCGACCGCCCGGCGGCGCTCGCCGTCATCGCCCGCCACCTCGCCGCCTCCGGCGCCAGGTACCGGTACGAGGAGGTCGTCGCCGCGGTGACCGGGTACGGGCGCCTGACTGTCAACTTCCACCCCGACCGGGTGCTGCGGGACGGCCGCACAGTGGTCGAGGCGCTGGACGAGGAGGGCGTCTACCGCAGCCAGTTCGAGACCGGCATCTCCAACGGCGGGCTGACCGCGTACGCGGGCGGCGACCGGGACGTCTGGGAGCAGGCGATGTTCGGCGGCGCGTACCAGCGTCCCGGCGTGCTCCCCACGGAGCGCCCGAAGTACGGCGGCCTGAACCTGCTCGACCACGCCGACGGTGCTTGCCCCCGGTTCGGTTCGTGTCACCTGCGGCTGCGCCCGGAGGTGCTGGCCCGGGCGACGTTCAGCTTCGGTGACAGCCACATCGAGCCCACCGAGTTCGGCACCGTCGACGTCTTCGAGCCGGTGTTCGCGGCGCTGCTGGCCGCCACCGCCGGCACCGGCGTCGCCCTGGGCGTGGCCGGCATGGACACCGGCACGCTGCTGCGGACGCTGCTGCGCCGCCGGGAACGGGAGTCCGGGCGGGTCGGCCGGGCGTTGGACGACTACATCGAGGCGCAGGTGCACGGCGAGATCAGCCTGGCCCGCGACGTCGAGGCGCTCGTGGTCGACCCGTCGTTCCGCGGCACCGACGTGGGGCGCCGCCTGGAGGGCATCGCCGCGCGGCACGGCGTGGCGCTGCGCTTCCACCCCGGCTTCGTGCTGCCCGTCGACGCCGTGGACGCCGAGTTCCGCGGCCCGGACATCCCGCCGCTGGCCGTACGGGTCGCCGCCGAGTTCGCCCGCCCGGGGGAGCCGCTGCACGCGGCGCTCGTCGGCCGCGCCGCCGCCTCGGTGGTGCGCGAGCCGCAGCGCTGGGCCGACCGGGGGCCGGCCGCGGTGACGCTTCAGCACCTCAAGCAGCTCTGGCACGTGCTGGTCCGGTTCGGCGTTCCGGCCTGATCATCCCTGTTCGTCCCGTCCGCCGCGCTCCGGCAGCCGCTGCCCGGAATCGCGGGTGACCTGGACCGCAGCCTCGGCCCTGCCCGGCATTTCCGGAATGACCGACACTGCGGGCTGGTTGTGTCCCCCGTACCGCCGGAAGCCAAACACCTACCCGGCGGTAGTCCCTCGAGGGGCGCTCACCCCGGAGCGCGTCGTAACGATCGAAAGGGCAACCATCGTGAAGCAGCACTTCACTCGATGGCTCCCCGCCATCGCGAAGACCGCCGTCGCGAAGACCGCCGCCGTCACCCGTAACCGCCGCGCCGCGCTGAGCGTGGCGGGTGTGGCAGTCCTGGGCGGCCTGGCCGTCGGCCCCGTCGCCGTGGCCGCGCCCGTGACCAGCGGGCCGCACGCCGGCGCCAAGGCCGCGATCGACCTGGCCACCGGCAAGAAGACCTCCACCGAGGCGGTCAAGCCCGGCCAGACCACCGGCCTGGACAAGGTGCCGACCCGGGCCGACCGGCCGGCCAAGGAGAAGCTCGTGCCACACGGCGTCGAGGGCGCGCAGTCGCGCATCCCGCTCGACGACGCGCAGCTCGACAACGCCAAGGCCATCGTCGAGGCGGCCAAGGAGACCGGCGTGGGGGAGCGGGGCGCCGTGATCGGCGTCGCGACCTCGCTCCAGGAGTCGAAGCTGTACAACCTGGGTCACCTCGGCGCGTACAACGACCACGACTCGGAGGGCCTGTTCCAGCAGCGCCCGTCGTCCGGTTGGGGCACGTCCGAGCAGATCACCGACCCGGAGTACTCCAGCAAGGCGTTCTTCAACGCGCTGAAGAACGTGGGCGGCTGGCACGAGCTGCCGCTGACCACCGCCGCGCAGACGGTCCAGGTGTCCGCCTACCCGTACGCGTACGCGCAGTGGGAGGAGCAGGCGGCGGACATCGTCCAGCAGGTCTGGTGACCCGACACCCGTAGCGAACGGCCGGCCCTTCCGGGGCCGGCCGTTCTCGCATGGAGCAGGCCCGGCCCTCGCCGATCTTGGAGTTGTGGCACCTCGCAGACCTCGTGAAACCAGACATCCTGGGCGCCACAACTCCAAGATCGACGGGGCGGTGGGGACTGTGCGCGCCGTGTCCGGTTGCGCTGTGGTGGGCGGCACTGCGCGGGCGGAATCGGGGGTGGGCGGATGGCGTTGTAACCCGGTGCGCGACCGGAGCGGCGCCGCCGAGCGCCCCCCGGGAACAACCCCGGGCTGCCGGTCGTTGCAGATGCACCCGGCACGCCCCGCGCTGCCGGATCCCCCCGAGAAACCTGAGCGCCTGACGGTGCCCACGCATCCCCCCGGATGCGTCGACCCCCGAACGGAGCCCACCATGAACACGATCCTGCGCAAGAGCATCCTCGGTATCGCCGGTCTGGCCTTCACCGGTGGCGTGTTCGCCGGTCCGGTCGCCGCCCACGCGGCGGACACCGCCAAGCCGGCCGCCGTCGCGGTCCAGGGCGTGAGCCCGCAGGGCGCGCAGTCGCACGTGGACCTGAACGACGAGCAGCTCGCCAACGCCAAGGCCATCATCGCGGCCACCAAGAAGGCGGGCCTGCCCGAGCGCGCCGCGGTCATCTCGATCGCCACCGCGCTGCAGGAGTCGAAGCTGGAGAACCTGGGTCACCTGGGTGACCGCAACGACCACGACTCGCTGGGCCTGTTCCAGCAGCGGCCGTCCAGCGGCTGGGGTACGCCGGAGCAGATCACCGACCCCGAGTACTCGACGCTGGCGTTCCTCAAGGGCCTCAAGCAGGTCGACGGCTGGCAGGACATGCCGCTGACCGAGGCCGCGCAGACCGTGCAGGTCAGCGCCTACCCCGACGCGTACGCGCAGTGGGAGAAGCAGGCCGCCGAGATCGTGGCCGAGCACTGGAACAAGTAAGACCTGACGAAAGGCCGGTACCCGATCCGGGTGCCGGCCTTTCGCGTGCCCTCAGCCGCTGTGCGCGGCGAGCCACGACAGCACCGGCTCGACCACCGACGGGTCCAGCGGCTGCTTCGCCTCGTCCCGGTACGCCCGCAGCGACGGCGGACCCGCCCGGCGGCGCAGCACGTGGGTGACGTCCGGCAGCACCCCGGTCTGCACGGGCCCGCCCGCGTGCGCGGCGATGACCGGCAGGTCCGCCGGATCGGTCTGGAGATCCTTGTCGCCGGTGAGCGCGAGGATCGGCGCGTCGACGCGGGCCAGGTCCGGCCGGGGGTCGTAGCGCAGGAACTCCCGGAACCAGCGGGCGTTGAGCCGCTGCCCGCCGACCCGCGCCACGTCCTTGTCGGTGGCGAGGATCTTCTCGTGGTTGCGGGCCACCTTCGCTACCAGGTCGGTGCGGGTGAGCCGGAGGACGAGGCGTACCGGCGCGGGCAGGGTGGGCAGCAGCAGCCCGGCCTGCCGGCGCAGGACCTCGGCGCCGGTGCGCCCGGGCGCGGAGAGCAGGACCAGGCCGGCCACCGGTACGCCGCGCGCGGCGAGCGCGACAGCGGTGAGCGCGCCCTCGCTGTGCCCGACCAGGAACAGCCGCCCGGCGTCCACGGCCGGGTCGTCGCGCACCGCGGCGAGCACGGCGGCCGCGTCGTCGACGTTGTCGTGGAAGCCGGTACGCAGGAACTCGCCGCTGCTCTCGCCGACGCCCCGCCTGTCGTACCGGGCGACAGCGATCCCGGCCCCGGTCAGCGCGGCGGCCAGGTGCCGCTGGATGCCCAGCGGCAGGCGGCGGTGGTCGCCGTCGCGGTTGATCGGCCCGGAGCCGGGCAGCAGCAGCGCCAACGGATGCGGTCCGGCGCCGTCGGGCAGCGTGAGCGTGCCGGACAGCCGCTGCCCGGCCGAGTCGACGGCGAGCGGACGGTCGACCGTCACGGCAGCACCGCCGCGGCCAGGGCGGAGGCGTCGTCGGCGCCGATGAGCAGGGAGTCGTACGCCTGGCCGGTGAGGGTGATGCGGACGGCCGGCTGGCCGCCGCGGACGCTGACGAACTCCTTGCCGGCCCTGCCGCGCCAGGTGCCGACGTTGCGCGTGCCGGGGACGCCGAGGCCGGGCGCCCGGATGCCGCGGGTGGCGCGCGCCCCGTCCGGTACGACGACGGCGCCGCTGACGGCGGAGCGGGGGAACGACAGGTCGCCGCGCAGCGCCCAGACCTTCTCGGCGGTGGTGAGCCGGACGTCGATGCGGTCGGGGGTGAGGTCGATGGTGGCCATCGGCGAACTCCTCGCTTCTGTTATCGTTGCTGAGAACATTACCGGAGGCGATAACAAAAAGGGGAGCCACTGTGGCACTCGACACCGTGGAGCTGCTGCTGCACCCGGTCCGGCTGCGCATCGTCCAGGCGTTCCTGGGTGGCCGCACGCTCACCACCACCGACCTGCGCACCGAACTGAGCGACGTGCCACCGGCCACGCTCTACCGGCAGGTCGCCACGCTCGCCGACCACGGCGTCCTGCACACGGTGGGGGAGCGGCGCGCCCGCGGCGCGGTCGAGCGCAGCTACCGGCTCAACGAGGCCGCCGCGTCGGTCGACCCGGACGAGGCCCGGTCCATGAGCCCGCAGCGACACCGCCAGGCGTTCCTCACCTTCGTCGCGGGCCTGCTCGCCGACTTCGACGGCTACCTCGACCGCGGCGACGCCGACCTGGCCCGCGACGTGGCCGGCTACCGGCAGAACGCGTTCCACGCCACCGACGCCGAGACCGCCGAGTTCGTCACCCGGTTCCGCGACCTGTTCGCCGAGTACGCGGCTCTCGGCCCCGGGCCCGGCCGGACCCGGCGGCTGCTCACCACAGTCCTGCTGCCCGCCGCCGATCAGGAGCGGCCCGCGGACCGCCGGTGACCGAGCGCGATGTCCGCCACCGCGGCGCCGAGCGCCAGCACGATGATCCCGGCGGCGAGCAGCAGTGAGTGGCGGAACGCCGTACTCCAGTCGCCGCGGTCGTCGGCGATCGTCGAGAAGAACAGCGCGCCCACCGCGGCGATGCCGGCGGCCGATCCGATCCGCTGCCCGGTCTGGAGCATCCCGGCGCCGCTGCCGGCCATCGGCACCGGCACCTCGGACAGCGTGAGCGTCTGGTTCGGCGCGATCACCAGGCCGCTGCCCAGCCCGGCGACGAGCAACGGCAGCGCGGTCCGCAGCGGCACGTCGTCGTGCGGACCGCCAGCCAGCACCAGGTCGGTCGCGATCAGCCCGGCCACCACGGCCAGCAACCCGATCGCGACGAGCGGACGGCCGTAGCGGGTGACCACCCGGCCGCCGAGCGCGGAGGCGAGCGCCGAACCGAGCGCGAACGGGGTGATCGCCAGACCGGCCACGAGCGCGCTGTAGCCGAGCCCCATCTGGAGGTAGAGCGTGAAGATGAAGAAGATCGCGGTGAACCCGGCGAAGTAGATCAGGCCGATCAGCGCGCCCAGCGTGTACGAGCGCACCGTGAACAGCCGCAGGTCGAACAGCGGCTGGGCGCGCCGGGCGTACCGGTGCTCCCAGAGCGCGAACCCGGCGAGCAGCAGCAGGCCGGCGGGGATCAGCAGCCACTTGCCCGGGCCCCGCCACTGCTCCCGCTGCACAAGCGGCAGCAGGATCACCGTGACTCCGGCGCCGAGCAGCAGCACGCCGAGCGGGTCGAGCCGCCCCCGTCCGGCGGGGTTGGTGGGCCGGGCCGGCATCAGCCGCCAGCCGAGCAGCATCGCCACGATCCCGACCGGGATGTTCACGAAGAACACCCACCGCCAGCCGTGCTCGGCGCCGCCGAGCTGGATGAGCAGCCCGCCGAGCAGCGGACCCACGGCGGTGGAGATGCCGATCGTCGCGCCCAGCAGCCCGAACGCCCGGCCCCGGTCCGCGCCCCGGAACAGCTCCTGGATCATGCCACTGACCTGGGGGTTCACCACACCGGCGGCGGCGCCCTGGACGAGGCGGGCGACGACCAGCCACTCCGGCGAGCGCGCCAGCCCGGCCAGCGCGCTGGTCAGCGTGAACAGCCCCACCCCGACCACGAACGCGGTACGCCGCCCGCGCGCGTCACCGAACCGCCCGGCCGGCACCAGCACCAGGCCGAACGTCAGCGCGTACCCGGACAGCACCCACTGCAGATCGCTCGGCGTGGCGTGCAGCGCCCGGTCGATCGACGGCACCGCGACGTTGACGATGCTGACGTCCAGCAGCGTCATGAACGCCGCGATCAGGCCGACGCTCAGCGCGCGCCAGCGGCGCCGGCCGTCGTACCCGGTGTCAGGCACCGGCGTCGACGACCGGCCCTCGCTCATCGTGCCCCCCACAGACCGTCGATCACCCGACTCCGATCGCTACCCGGTGCCCGGTGGGGCAAACGACTCGATCACGCCATCTGGCGCGCGCACCACCGGGGTCCGAAGTCCAGGCCGGACATCGGGGAGTCCTCGCGGTGCAGCAGCCCCCGCTCGGTGAGCGAGTGCAGCGGCTCGCGCAGCTCCTCCTCGGTCATCCCGGTCTCCTGGGCGATCAGGTCCGGGTAGGGGACGTGTCCCTGCACCTCCAGCGCGGACACCGCCTGGTAGACCCGTTCCTCGACCGCAGACAGCTGGACCTGAGGCATCGCTTCCCTCCTCGGCGTGGACCGCCCGACCCGCGGACGGCCGGCGACCGGCGGTTACCCGGACGGGCCGCGATGATGCGCACCCGTTCGACTGTCGTACCGGGCGGCGAGGCACGGCGGTGCCCTAGGCTGCACCCGTGATCATGGATCTCGTCGTGGTCGGCGGCGGGCCCGCCGGACTCTCCGCCGCGCACGCCGCGGCCCGGGCCGGCGTGCGCACGCTCGTGGTCGAACGGGCCACCCACCCCCGTTACAAGACCTGCGGCGGCGGCCTGATCGGCACGTCGCTGGCCGAGGTCGCCGGCCGCGTCGAGGTGCCCGCCCACGACCGGATCGGCCGGGTCACGTTCACCCGGGACGGGCGACGCGCGTTCACCCGCCGGCACCCCGCGCCGCTGGTCACCATGATCCGCCGGGAGGAGTTCGACGACCGGCTGCGCGCCGCCGCCGTCGCCGCCGGGGCGCAGGTCCGCGAGGGCGTCGCGGTCCGCGCGATCGAGCAGGACCCCGACGAGGTACGCCTGCGCCTGGCCGGCGGTGAGACGGTACGCGCCCGTACCGTCATCGGCGCGGACGGCTCGTCCGGCGTGACGGCACGCCACGTCGGGGTGCGCTTCCGGCAGGTCGACCTCGGGCTGGAACTGGAGCTGCCGGTGGACGCCGCCGAACGGGACCGCTGGCGCGGCCGGGTGCTGCTCGACTGGGGGCCGCTGCCCGGCTCCTACGCCTGGGTGTTCCCGAAGGGCGACCGTCTCACTGTGGGTGTCATCTCCGCCCGGGGCGACGGCGACCGCACCCGCGCCTACCTGCGCGACTTCACCGACCGGCTCGGCCTGTCCGGGATGACCCCGGAGCACGACTCCGGTCACCTGACCCGCTGCCGCACCGGGGACTCCCCGCTGCGGCACGGCCGGGTGCTGGTCGCCGGGGACGCCGCCGGGCTGCTGGAACCGTGGAGCCGCGAGGGGATCAGCTACGCGCTGCGCTCGGGCCGGCTGGCCGGGGAGGCGGTGGCCGCCGGTGACCTCGACGCGTACGCCCGGGAGGTCGACCGGCGGCTGACGCCGGAGATGCGCGCCGGGCACCGGCTGCTGGAGGTGTTCGAGCGGCGGCCCGACGTGTTCCACGCGATGCTGGCCAGCCCGCCCGGCTGGCGGATGTTCGTCCGGTTCTGCCAGGGCCGGGCGAGCTTCGCCGAGGTGCTCGACCGGCGGCCGGTACGGGCCGCGCTGGCGATGCTCGACCGCCTGCCCGCGAAGGTACGGTCAGTGGCCGGTTGACCGGGCGCCGTGCCGGTGTTCCCGCACCACTGAGCGCCCCGCGTCAGGGGACGATGACCGCCCGCCCTCGCACCTCGCCCCGGCGCAGCGCCTCGTACGCCTGCGGCGCCTCCGCGAGGGGGAACGTGTGCACGTCGGCGTGCAGCCGGCCGTCGCGGGCCAGCGCGATCACCTCGTGCAGTTCGGCCCGGGTGCCCCAGAACGGCACCACCACACCGGTCTCCAGCGGCACCGGGGGCGGCTCGTCGGCGACCGGGCGCACCGGCAGCGTGCCGCCGGCCAGGCCCACCAGCAGGATCTGGCCGCCGGTGGCGACGACCTGCCGGGCGGTGTCCAGCGTGGGCTGCGCGCCGACGAAGTCGAGCACCACGTCCGCGCCGTCCGGCGCCGGTCCGACCAGTTCGCGGATCTTCTCCACCGCGTCCGGGCCGGCCTGCACCGTGTGGTGCGCGCCGAGGCGGCCGGCCAGGTCCAGCGCGGCGGTGTTGGTGTCCACCGCGATGATCCGTACCGCTGTGGTGGCGAGCAGGATCTGCAACCCCATGTGCCCCAGGCCGCCGATGCCGATCACCACGCAGGAGGTGCCGGGTCGCAGCCGGGGCCGCGCCAGGTCCACCGCGTGGTACGGCGTCAGCCCGGCGTCGGTGAGCGGCGCCGCCTGGGTCAGGTCCATGTCGCCGACCGGCAGCAGCCGGGACGCGGGCACCACCACGTACTCGGCCAGCCCGCCGTCGCGGCTGAGCCCGATGCCGCCGACCGGGATGACCCGGCAGCGGTTCTCCTCGCCCCGCAGGCAGGCCCGGCACCGGCCGCAGCCGATGATCCCGTAGACGGCGGCCCGGTCGCCGGGCGACCAGCCGTCCACGCCGGGGCCGACCGTGTCGACGGTGCCGGCGATCTCGTGACCGAGCGTCATCGGGATCGGGAACACGCCCGCCGGGGCGTCGAGGATGTGCAGGTCGGAGTGGCAGGCGCCGACCGCGCCGACGCGCAGCAGCACCTCACCCGGGCCGGCCTGCGGCGTGGGCACCTCCGTGTGCTCCAGCACACCGGGTGCGGTCATCCGTACTGCGCGCATGTCTCCTCCACCTCGTCGCCGACGGTCGACGCGGCGGCATACCCGTGCCGTGGCGGTTGATGCGGAGACGGGACGGGTGGGCGCACAATGCGGTCATGAGCGAGCCGGCCGAGTCGTTCACCGACGAGGAGTACGCGTTCCTGCGGCACGTCCGCTTCGGCGAACTGCCCGCCCGGGTACGCCCGGAGGAGCGGGTCGAGTCCGCCGAGACCGAGTTCCCGCCGGACCGGCCGGACCCGGTCGGCGGGGAGTCGGAGTGGCACCTGCGCGCGGGCGGCTGACGGGGCCCGGACACCGCCGGGCCCCGCCGCCTCACGGTCAGAAGACCGGCACGCCGTCGCGGACCAGCTTCCAGTTGGGTACGAAGAAGTCGGCCGGGTCGATGACGCCCTTGGCCTGCGCCCAGTCGATGAGCAGCTGGCGGATCTCCTGCTGGGCGTTGTAGACCTGGGTCTTCACGATGCCCGGGAAGTTGCCGCCGCCGCTGCGCCGGTAGTTGTTCACCGCCACCACGAACCGGGCGTCCGCCGCGACCGGGGTGTCGGTGCCGGCCAGCACCAGGCGGGTGATCCGCTGGCCGACCGGCTTGGCGATGTCGATGTCGTAGTCGACGCCGGAGAACACGTCGTAGTTGTAGTCCGGCACCGCCGGGTCGCTGATCGTCTCCGGGTTCACCGGCGCGCCCGCCGGCAGCGTGACGAAGTACTTCGCCGAGTACTCCAGGTACGCCTTCACCTCGGCGCCGGTCAGCACGACCGCCTCCAGCGTGTTGTCGTACACGTAGAGGCCCGCCACGTCGCGGATGCGCACGTCGCCCTGCGGGAACACCGCGGTACGGCTGAACGGCGCGGCGATGGACAGCACCGGCAGGCCCGCGTACTCGCCGCCGGCGAGCGCCTCGGTGACCACCTCGGTCTGGACGTGGTTGATGAAGTCCAGGATCGGGGTGTCCTTGTACCGCGACTCGGCGGCCGACAGCTCCACGCTCGACTGGGCGACGACCCGGTTGACGTACTCGACGGTCTTGGTGTGCTGGCCGCGCACGGCCGCGAGCACCGCCGGGTCCTCGACCACGGTGTTGGTGTTCAGCGTGGTGGCCGACTTGGCGGTGACCCTCCAGCGGCCCTTCTCCCGGGTCAGCGTGAAGTCCATCCGGGTCAGCCGCTGGCCCCACTTCGACGGCTCCGAGGTGAGGACCCGCTCGCCGGTGGTGAGGTTGGTGACGAACTTCTCCGGCACCTCGTTGTGCGCGTGGCCGAACAGGATCGCGTCGATGCCGGGGACCTGCTCGGCGATCAGCGCGGTCGGGTTCTCGTTCGGCAGCTCCGGGCCGTAGCTGGAGGTGCCGCTGTCGCCGCCGTGGGCGGAGATGACGACCAGGTCGGCGCCGCGGCGGCGCATCTCCGGCACCCATTTCGCGGCGGTGGCGACCATGTCGGCGAAGACCAGGCGGCCCTCGACGTTGCCCTTGTCCCAGATGGCCACGCCGGGGTTGGTCAGGCCGAGGATGCCCACGCGCAGCTTCGGCGCGCCGTGCCCGCCGAGCTTGATCTCCTTGATCACGTACGGGAGGAACGCCGGCTTGCCGGTCTTCGCGTTGAGCGCGTTCGCGGCCAGCGTCGGGAAGCCGAGCTGCTCGATCCAGGTCGCCAGCAGCGGCAGGCCGTAGTTGAACTCGTGGTTGCCGAGCGTCACCGCGTCGTACTTGAGGATGTTCATGGCGCGGGCCATCGGGTGCGTCTCGCCGGTGCTGGTGATCGGCTCCTGCTTGGCGTAGTACGTCGCAAGCGGCGTGCCCTGGATGGTGTCGCCGGCGTCCAGGACCAGCGTGGCCCTGCCCTTGCGCTCGGCGCGGATCTGGTTGACCAGGGTGGCGAGCTTCGCGACGCCGACGTCGTTGTGCTTGCTGTCGTCGAACTCGGCGTCCTTGTAGTAGTCCCAGTTGTAGACGTTGCCGTGGGTGTCAGACGTGCCGAGGATCGTCAGGTCCCAGGTCTTCGGCTGCTTCGGCTTCGCCTCGGCGGGCGCGCCGGCCAGCAGGGGAGCGGTCGCGGCGGCGGCCGCGACGGCCAGCACCTGGCGCCGGGAGGCGCCGGAGGAGGAAGTCATGGAGGTGCCTTTCCAATGGGGGTACGCGCCTCGTGGGCGCCGTTGCGCACCATAACCACCACATGTCACCTGCGCCACACCGGCCCGAATCGTTTCCCTTCCGGTCACAGGCTGCTGTTTTCCCGCCCGTCACCGGGGTAGGGCGCATCCATGAGCGAGGACCAGTTCACCCAGCAGCACCCGGCCGAGCAGTACGGACAGCAGGAGGGCCAGCCGTCGCAGCAGCAGACGCCGCCCGGCAACGAGCAGGAGATGGGGCCGAAGCCCGACCACGGCGAGGAGTCGTACCGGGGCAGCGACCGGCTCACCGGCAAGCGCGCCGTCATCACCGGCGGTGACTCCGGCATCGGCCGGGCCGTGGCCATCGCCTTCGCCCGCGAGGGCGCCGACGTGCTCGTCACGTACCTCGCCGACGAGGAGGAGAAGGACGCCCGGGAGACGGTCGCCCTGATCGAGCAGGCCGGGCGCACCGGCGTCGCGGTCCGGTGCGATCTGCGCGAGGAGGCCAACTGCCGCGCCCTGGTCGACCAGGCCGTCCGCGACCTCGGCGGCGTCGACATCCTGGTCAACAACGCGGCGTACCAGATGTCGCAGGACAACGGCCTGCTCGACATCACCACCGAGCAGTTCGACCGGGTCTTCAAGACCAACGTGTACGCCATGTTCTGGCTTTGCAAGTTCGCGGTGCCGCACATGAAGGAAGGCTCGACGATCATCAACACGTCGTCGATCCAGGCGTTCGACCCGTCGCCGCAGCTGCTCGACTACGCCACCACCAAGGCCGCCATCGCCAACTTCACCAAGGCGCTCGCGCAGAACCTGGCCGACCGGGGCATCCGGGTCAACGCGGTCGCGCCCGGCCCGATCTGGACGCCGCTGATCCCGGCCACCATGCCGGAGGAGAAGGTCAAGCAGTTCGGCACCGACACGCCGCTGGGCCGTCCCGGTCAGCCGGCCGAGCTGGCGCCCGCGTACGTCTACTTCGCCTCGCAGGAGTCCAGCTACGTCACCGGCGAGATCCTCGGCGTCACTGGCGGCCGCCCGACGAAGTGAGCCGTCGTCCGGTCCGGCTTTTCCCGTTCTGGCTCGCTGGCCCGTGCCGGCCGCCTGGTCCCGCCCCCGGTCGTCTGGTTCCGCCGCTCAGCGGGGCCAGACGGCCATCCGGCGGCGCACCTCGGCGATGCGTGGCGCGTCCAGGCCGTAGCGGGTGAACCGGCGGTCGGCCAGCCCGTCGAGGTAGCGGCCCGCGGCGCGCACGTCCTCGTCGTCCAGCGCCGGGTCGACCTGACGGGCCAGCTCCAGCAGCTCCGCGACCGTGTACCGGTCCAGCGCGGCGGAGACGTCGATGTAGTCGCGTACCTCCCGCCGGTTCACCAGCGCCGCGGTCTTGTTGGCGATCAGGTCGCGGACGTCCATGACCGGGCCGAGGTCCATCACCACCGGGCTGCGGTGCCGGTCCAGGCGGGCCAGGCTCAGGCGGATCTGCCGGCCGTCCCGGCTCACCACGAAGTCCCGCAGGTCCCGGTCGAATCCGTCGAACACCTCGCCCAGCCCGCCCGGGTCCACCTCGGCCACCCGGTAACCGGCCCGCTCCAGCGCCGCGCGTACCCCGTCGGCCGCCGCCGCTGCGGCGCCCTCCACGTCGGCGAACAGGTCGACGTCCTCGGTGGGGCGGGTGACCAGGCCGTGTACGGCCCACGCCACCCCGCCGCCGAGCACGAAACGGTGCGGGCCGGCCGCGGCCAGCGCCACCCGGGCCACCTGCCGGTAGAAGTCGTGCGGATGGGTCACGCGGCGCGCAGGCTCCGGTGCCGGCCCTCCCAGGCCAGGCGTACGCCCCGGGGCAGGTTGAGCAGCGGCCACAGCCGGCGCAACGTGCCCGCGTGGATCAGCTCGCGCAGATCCTTCACCCGGGTCGTCTCGCGCAGCACGTTTTCGTACATCCAGAGCAACTCGTCCGGGTCGCCCAGGTCGAACGCGCGTTCGCTGCTCCACATGAGGCGTACCGGCAGCTCGACGATGCCGGTGGTGGGACCGGTCAGCTCGTCCAGGGTGCGCGCCACCACGGCGGGTCGCCCGGGACGGGCGAGGTACGCGTGCGCGCTGACCGACATGGCATCAGGGTAACCCCAACCCGGCCCAACACCCCCCGCCCTTCCCGCCCCCACCCCGTCGATCATGAAGTTGACGGCGTGCGGCGCCCGTTTCGTCCCCGCCAACTTCATGATCGACCGCTGCATCCTCGCTACCTGTTCGCCTTGTTCGCCTAGCGCGGCACTCCGCCGGAGATCTTGGAAGATTCGGGCCCCTATGGCGGCCGTTTCCTTCCAAGATCTCCCACGGTGGCGCGTGCGCCAACGCCGGCGCACGGGCCCCGGCGTTCCGCCGACGAGAGATCTTGGTACGCAACGGCCCTCATGGGGGCACTTTCGTACCAAGATCTCCATCCGGCAGTGCGGACGCCGCCGCGAGCATGCCCGATCATGACGTTGGCTGCGACAAACCGGACACCGTGTGCCGTCAACCTCATGTTTGACGGGGCCAGGTGAGTCCAGGCAGAGGACGGGGCCGGGATCGGATCGGGCCGGGACGGAACGGAACGGACGGATGTTGAGGCTGGGCGGGACGCCACACCCGGCTGGCGGAATCGTGGGCGGGGCCGGGGCGTTATACCTGGTGAACGACCGCAGCAGCACCCCCGGCAGCACGCGAGCGCGGGTGGCAGGGGCCGGGAATGCATCCTGGGCCGGCGGTCGTTGTGGATGTCTCCGGCGCCACCCAGCCGAACCTCGCACGCCACCCCCGGGCGTGCTGCGGGCCGCGTGTGAGCAGGACGCCGGATCCCCCCGAGAACCTTTCTTGAGCGCCTGACGGTGCCCACGCACCCCACCCCCGGGTGTGCGTCGACCCCCGAATGGAGCCCCTCATGAACACGATCCTGCGTAAGAGCATCCTCGGTATCGCCGGTCTGACCGTCGCCGGTGGCCTCGCCGCCGGCCCCCTCAACCACGACACCACCACCCCCACGCGGGACGCAGCGGTCACCACCACTCAGGCCGCCGCGAAGCTCGACACCGCCACACTCATCCCGCACGGCGTGCAGGGCAACCAGTCCCACATCGACCTGAACGACGAGCAG
>NZ_JNZR01000046.1:0-32194 GCF_000717585.1 Micromonospora globosa | reverse complement strand
TCCACACAACCGCCCATGATCGACGGTGGCTGCACCCGTTCACACACCACACCAAGCCCCAGCTCAGCCAAGGTCAACATCCCCGGCTGGAGTACTAGCCTTGGTGCTTTTCGATGACGCTCAACGCCCGTTACCCGCCTGTGTTCCGCCGTGATCGTGGCTGAGCTTCGAGGTGCCACCCACTCCCGCCTTGCGGGGTGGTTGAACGGGCGCTGGCAAACCCACAAAGCGACGCGCTGCCTGAAACGCCGCCTCGCGGACGTCGTCTGCCGCACCATGATCCGTGACACGGAGACCTCTGTTGCCAACGCCTTGATGCAGAGAGGTGCCGTTACAGATCTTGAAAGGTCAGGTTGGATTCCGCGCGGTCGGGGCGTTCGGTAGGGTCGCTACTGTGAGTGGTGAGCCTCCGGTGCGGGTCGGGTTGCGGGTCGAGGACGTGGGCGCGGCTGCGTCGTTTTACGAAGGCTTCGGTTTCGTACCGGTCGGAACCGTGCCGGGTCGGGATGGCAAGGTGCTGATGGCTATCCTGCGCCGGGGTCCATTGCAGCTGCTGGTCGATGCGTTAGTGGGCATGCCGTTTCCCGACAGTGCGCGGGAGCGTCAGACGTTGGCAGGGCCGCGCGGTCTGGGCATGGTCATCGGCATCGAGGTAGAAGACGTTGATGAGATGGCCCGGAGTTGCCGCATCGCGGGCTGCGTGATCGGGGCTGGCCCACTGGATGCTGCGTGGGGCGAGCGGTACGTCGAGGTCGAGGACCCATACGGGTATGCCTGGAAGTTCTTTCATGTGCTGCGGGGTGGGTCATGACTGACCAAGGTTGGTGACCAGGTTGACGGCGACGGCCAGGATGCCGGTTCCGAAGGTGTACGAGAGCAGTGCGTGCCCGAGCGCGATCCGGCGCATGTGGTTACTCGTCGGTTCGTTCTCGCCCGGGGCATAGGACATGCCGACCGTGAAGGCGATGTACGCGAAGTCGGCGTACGCCGGTGGATCTTCCCGCTTGAAGTCGATGCCACCGCCGTCGTCGCGGTAGCACAGCCGGGCGTACTTCAACGCGAAGACCGTGTTCACCAGCGCCCACGCCAGGACCACCGCGATGACGCTGAGGATCACCAGCGTGACTGCCACTGCGTCATGCTGGTTCGAGGCGCGCACGAGCGCCTCGGCCACGGCGGCGAGACTGGCAACGGACGCGATCAGGATCGCCGAGTCGGTGGAACGGGAGTGCTGCTCCGCCTCGGCAAGCTGCTCGGTACGCTTCGGGCTCGCCGACCAGCAGGCCCGCCACACCCAAACGAGGATCGTGCCCGCCGCGATCGTCCAGACCACCAGCGGCGTCAGCTCCGGCGCCCCGACGAGCGCGGTGGCCGTGCCGGCGACGACACCGGCGGCCAACGACCACAGCGCACGCCTGACGGACAGCAGGCGTCCCGGCGCACGTCCCGATCGCTGCTCCACCCGTTCAGCGTTCCGGATCAACCGGGCCGGCCAGCGGAAACCCGGAGCCATCACCGGATCGGGCCGCATCGAGGGTGGGGCGGGGTGGCCGGTGTGCTGCGGGGAGGGTTCCTCATCCGCGACCGCAAGTACACCGCCGCCTTTCGATCACGCCTTCGCCGCCCGAACTCGGCGGAGATGTCTGGGGCGCAAGACGGCGGAGAGCGTGGTGCTGTCGGAACACTGAGCGCAATTCGGTCCCCCGCCGATGGCCAAACTCGGACGCCTGCCGGACGCCTGGGTCAAGTCCACCGGTAACAACGCAGCGCTCGTGAGGGCAGACCGCAGGGTCCGCGGGTACCGGGGTCCCGCGCCTCCCGGCCTGCCGGTCAAGGCGCCGATCCGATGGTGGGCAGGCCGCAGGCGCCGACGGGGCCCAGCGCCTGGGACGCTCCGGTGCGACCTCCGCGACAACCACCCTCAGTGGCTGCCCTGCACCCGCAGCGAGTACAAACCCTGGCCTCCCCAGAAACCCATAAAGGCCAACTCTGTGGGCGAAAGGTGCGTAGCGTTCAGGTGGGCCTGTGCCGAGGACCCACCCCACCGGCAGAAAGGGTATGAGATGTCGCTCGACGCGTTCCGCATCCCTGGCGGCTCCTTGGACGACTTGATCAGTCGGTTCTTCGGCGGAGACCCGTTCGCGGGACGTCCGGTGGAGCGGGTCGACCTGTCCCGGCTGCTCTCCACCGAGTCGCGGCAACTGCTGCAACGGGCAGCCGAGCAGGCTACGGAGTGGGGCAGCCCGTACCTCAATGTCGAGCACCTGCTGTGGGCCGCAGCCCAGGCCGACCCCACCCGCCGGATGCTCGGCGCGAGCGGCGCCGACCCCGACGACCTGGCCCGCCAGATAGAGTCGGCCGTCCCCAAGGGCAGGCCACGCGAGGACACGCCTCCGCTCGCGCCGGCGGCGAAGCGCGCCCTGCTCGACGCGCACCGCGAGTCGCGACGGTCCGGCGCGACGTACATCGGCCCCGAACACCTCCTGCTCGGCATCGCCGCGAACCCGGAGACGACCGCGGGCCGGGCGTTGCGGGCGCTCGGTGGGGCCGTCACCGGGCCCACGCCGCCGGCGGGCGGTGCCGACGGGCGCGGAGCCAGCAGCACCCCCACCCTTGACCAGTACGGGCGGGACCTCACCGAGGACGCCCGGGCCGGTCGGCTCGATCCGGTCGTCGGCCGTGATGACGAGATCGACGACACGATCGAAGTGCTCTCCCGGCGTACGAAGAACAATCCGGTGCTCACCGGCGAGCCGGGCGTCGGCAAGACGGCGATCGTCGAGGGCATCGCGCAGCGCATCGTCAACGACGAGGTGCCCGAAACCCTGGCCAACCGGCGTGTGGTCGCACTCGACCTGTCCGGGATGGTGGCGGGCACCAAGTACCGCGGTGAGTTCGAAGAGCGCCTGAAGAACGTGATCCAGGAGGTGACGTCGGGCGAGGACGGGCTGATCCTCTTCATCGACGAACTGCACACCGTTGTCGGCGCGGGCGGCGGTGGCGAGGGGGCGATGGATGCCGGCAACATGCTCAAGCCCGCCCTGGCCCGCGGCGAACTGCACGTGGTCGGTGCGACGACACTGAACGAGTACCGTCGCTACATCGAGAAGGATCCTGCGCTGGAGCGCCGGTTCCAGCCGATCCTGGTGTCGGAGCCGAGCGTGGAGGACACCGTCGCGATCCTCAAGGGCATACGTGACCGGTACGAGGCGCACCATCAGGTGCGCTACACGGACGAAGCGCTGGACGCCGCGGCTGAACTGTCCCACCGCTACATCACCGACCGGTTTCTGCCGGACAAGGCCATCGACCTGCTCGACCAGGCGGGGGCCCGGGTCCGGCTTCGTTCCCGCACACCCGCTCCGGACAAGAAGGAGATCGAAAGGCGGCTGTCCCAGCTGCGCCGGGAGAAGGACAGCGCGGTGGCGAACGAGGATTATCAACGCGCGGGTGCGCTGAAAGCCGAGATCGGTGCGGCAGAGCGGGATCTGGCGGCGGCGCAGGAGGGCACGCCTCCGGTGCCCGAGGTGCATATGAGCGACATCGCCGAGGTGGTCAGCCGCCGTACCGGTGTTCCCGTCACCCAGCTCACGGAGGTGGAGAAGCAGAGGCTGAGGCGCATCGAGGAGCAACTGCACGAGCGCGTGGTCGGCCAGCACGAGGCCGTACGGGCTGTGGCGGCCGCCGTACGCCGATCGCGTTCCGGGCTGAGTGACCCCCAGCGACCCGACGGGTCGTTCCTCTTCCTCGGACCCACCGGCGTCGGCAAGACTGAACTGGCCAGAGCCCTCGCCGCGGCGCTCTTCGGCGACGAGTCCAGCATGATCCGCTTCGACATGAGCGAGTTCCAGGAGCAGCACACGGTCAGCCGGCTGGTCGGAGCGCCCCCGGGCTACGTCGGGTACGAGGAGGCCGGTCAGCTCACCGAGGCGGTCCGGCGCCGGCCATACTCGGTGCTGCTCTTCGACGAGGTGGAGAAGGCGCATGCGGATGTGTTCAACGCGCTGCTGCAGGTGCTCGACGACGGTCGCCTCACCGACGCGCAGGGTCGCACGGTCGATTTCAGCAACACCATCCTGATCATGACGAGCAACATCGGCGCGGACCGCATTCTGGCCGCGCAGGCGGCAGGGCGTCCGGTCAACGACCAGCGCGAGGAACTGATGGGGCTGCTGGGGCAGCGGTTCCGGCCGGAATTCCTCAACCGGATCGACGAGATCATCGTCTTCACCGGCCTGGACCGGGACCAGCTCCTTGAGATCACCGGCCTGCTGCTGGACCGCACCCGCCGTCGGTTGCACGCACAGAACATCAACCTCGAGATCAGCCCGGACGCCACGCAGTGGCTGGCCAACCGGGGCTACCAGCCCGAGTACGGGGCGCGGCCACTGCGGCGCAGCATCCAGCGCGAGTTGGAAGACCGGCTGTCGACCCTGCTGCTCGAGGACGGGGCGAATCCGGGCGACACCATCGATGTCAATGTCGTCGGCGGCGAGCTCGACCTCTCGGTCCGGCCCGCCGCCGTACCGGCTGGCACGTGACACCCGACGAGCAGCTCGGCGAGCCGTCGCGGTGTGTCCCGGGGGCTCCACCCCGGCGAGTTGTTGCAGCAGATCATCCAAACCGCGGCCGTGCTGGGAGGGCTTGACGACGACGCCGGCGCAGGCCGGTCAGCCTGCGGGACAACCGCCCGGCCAACCCCCTGTGCCTGAAGGACGTCGCCATCGGCCCCCAATGCGTAGAAGGCGCTGCGCCGCACGGGCGGCATCCGCTGCACCCCACTGAATGACGGCACCGTGAGCGCCGGACCGGTCGACGTGACGGTCAGTCGCTGACAACCGGCCGCCATCACCGGCTGGCCGTCTGGAGGCGGCCGGTGATCGTCCTCAGGCAGCGCCGACGTCGGTGGTGAAGGTCGCGAAGGCGAGCAGGCCGGAGTAGGCGGCCAGGCCGATGGTGAACCAGGTGAAGCTGGAGTGCCTTTCGGGGGCCAGTTCGTCGACGAAAATGTTGAGCAGGATCCCGCCACCCAGGAAGGCGGTGAGCACGTTCATCAGCACGCCGGTGGGCTGGACGGCGACCGCGGTCACCCAGCCGCCAGCGGCGCCGGCGACCAGGACGAGGCGCCACCCGGTGGTGAGGCTGACCGGGAAGTGCTCGGCCAGGACGCCGTCGGTGGCCAGCACGTGCAGCCCCATGGCGACGGCGAACAGCACCGCCGGCCCGAGCCCCGCGTCCAGCTTAGTCGCCAGGGTGTACGTGATCAGGCCGCTGTACAGGGCGAAGAAGCCGAGCTGGAACCCGAAGACCAGCCGGGTGGGCTCTTGCCGGCGCTGCTGCGAGCGGTGGGTGACACGTTCCAGGGCGTAGAACGTGAAGAAGCCGACC
This sequence comes from Micromonospora globosa, assembly GCF_000717585.1. Taxonomy (NCBI): domain Bacteria; kingdom Bacillati; phylum Actinomycetota; class Actinomycetes; order Micromonosporales; family Micromonosporaceae; genus Micromonospora; species Micromonospora globosa. The sequence continues at coordinate 26,806 of NZ_JNZR01000046.1, read as the reverse complement.
AGCGCGACGAGGAACAGCACGAATCCGCGGGCCGGGGTGGGCCTGATCTCCTCCTCCAGGACGTGGGCCACCGCCTGGTTGCCCTCCGCGAGGCGCGGCAGCAGGTAGAGGAACACGTACGCGGCGGCGATGCCGCCACCGAGGGACGTCGCCGCGTGGGTGGGCACCGGCAGTCTCCGGCGGATGGCCGGCGCGAGAAGGTGCAGGGCTCCCAGCGCCACCGCCGCCGCCAGCGCCGCCCACAGGCTGCCCGCCCGGGTGAGCGTCACCGGGGCGGTGGGTTGCCGGCGGCCGGCTTGGAGCGCTGGAAGATGCCGAACAGCCAGAGCAGGGAGGGCGCCAGCAGCAGCGCTCCGACCGCGAGGACGGCGAGCACCGTGGCGAGCACGGTGGGATCACCGGCCGCCTCGGTGACGGTCAGGTCGGGCGGCAGCAGGTCTGGGTACTGGGCGGCGCCCCAGGCCCAGAGGACGGCCGCGACCGCGAGGGCCGCGGTCACCCGCACCGCCCGGTAGCGGCCGGTGGCGATCAGCACCAGCGACCCGAGCCCCGCGGCGAACGAGAGCAGCACCAACGCGAGCGCCCGGCCCCGAAGATCGGCGAAAAGGTCCGGCGCGTCGGCGGCGACGACGGCCAGCCCGGCCGCCGCGCCGACGCCCACCACTATGCCGGTGACCAGGGCGCGGCGGCGGAACTGGGCCACCAGGTCGGCGGCACCGGCGCGGCGCGCGTCGTGGATGAGGTAGACCGCGGCGAGGTACGCGCACACGCCGATCGCGAGCAGTCCGCCGTAGATGGAGGTGGGATTGAGCCAGCTGCGCCAGATGTCACCCTCGGCGATGCCGGGTGGGACGCGACCGGAGGCGACTGCGCCGACGATCGAGCCGAGGAAGAACGGGGTGGCCACCGAGGAGAGCGCGAAGGTGGCGCCGTAGAGGCGTTGCTCGGTGAGGGTGTGACTGGCCTTGCGGAAGGCGAAGGCCGCGCCACGACCGATGATGCCCAGGGCGGCCAGGGTCAGCGGGATGTAAAGGGTGGAGGCGAACGCGGCGAACGCGGGCGGAAAGGTGGTCCAGAACAGGGTGATCACCAGGATCAGCCAGACGTGGTTGGCCTCCCACACCGGGCCGATCGAGTGCGCGATCAGTTCCCGGCGGGCTGCGCCGCGGCGCGCCCCGCCGGCGAGGAGGTCCCAGATCCCGGCGCCGAAGTCCGCGCCGGCGAGCAGGGTGTAGAGCGTCAGACCGGCCAGCAGCACCCCGAGCAGGACGTCGACGACGGTCATCGGCCGCTGTCCACCGGTTCGGGTACGCCCTCCTGCGGAGCGACCGGCTCGTCGCGGTGGCAGGCCATCCGCCACAGAACCGCGACGGTGGCGACGGTGAGCACCGCGTAGACGGCGGCGACCAGGGCCAGGCCGGTGGCCAGGCCCGGCGCCGGATTTACCGCCTCGGCGGTGCGCAGCACGCCGTACACGATCCAGGGTTGCCGCCCGACCTCGGTGACGACCCAGCCGGCCTCGACCGCGACGGCGGCGGCGACCCCGGACAGGGCGGCGGCCCGCAGGAACCACGGCGAGCGCGGCGGACCCCGACGCCGCCACCACGCAAGCGCCCACCAGGCGGAAAGCGCTACCAGCCCGAAGCCGATGGCCACCATCAGCTGGAACGCCCACTTGACCACCGTCACCGGTGGCTCCTGATCGTCGGGCACCTGGTCCAGGCCCATGACCACGGCGTCCGGATCCCACCTGGCCAGCAGCGACAGGGCGTTGGGCACCTCGACTGCGTACCGCAGTTCCCCGTCGACGTAGACGCCGCCGAGCGAGAGCGGCGCGCCGGCCTCGGTGCGGGCCAGCCCCTCCATCGCGGCGAGCTTGGTGGGCTGGTACTCCGCGACGAAGTGCGCCGCCCAGTCGCCGACCACGACCTGCACCGGGGAGAGCACTGCAGCGACGGTGAACGGGATGGCGAAGCCGAGCCGGTGGTAGCGGTCCCGGCGGCCGCGCAGCAGGGCCACCGCGTAGACGCTGGCGATGCCGAAGCCGGTCACCATGAACGCCGCGACGATCATGTGCAGGGTCTGCGGCGGCGTCGCCGGGTTGAACATCGCCTGCCACGGCCTGACGTCGGTGACCTCGCCGGAGACCAGGTCGAAGCCGCGGGGCTGGTTCATCCAGGCGTTTGCCGACACCACGAAGAACGCGGACGCCACGCCCGCGACACAGACCGGCAGTCCGGAGAGCAGGTGCACCCGGGGTGGCACCCGGTCCCAGGCGTACAGGTAGATCCCGACGAAGATGGCCTCGACGAAGAACGCGATGCCCTCCATCGCGAACGGCAGGCCGATCACGTCGCCGAAGCGGCCCATCAGGCCGGGCCAGAGCAGCCCCATCTCGAACGACAGGATGGTCCCCGACACCGCGCCGACCGCGAACAGCACGCCCATCGCCTTGGCCCAGCGGTGCGCCAGCCGGGTGAAGGTCGGGTCCCCGGTGCGCAGACCGCGCCACTCGGCGAAGACGGTGACCGCCGGCATGCCGACGCCGAACGAGGCGATCACGATGTGCCAGCCCAGGGACAGGGCCATCTGCACCCGCGCCGCCATGAGGTCTCCCGGGGCGGCGTCCTGGGCGAGCAGGTCAACCAGCATCGGGTTCCCCACCTTCGTTGCGTGTCAGCCCTATGGTGGTCTAACGGCCCGGCTGCTGGTCGGCAACGCGAATGCCGCATCCCGGGCGCGGAATCAGGGCTTGTACTCGCTGCGGGTGCGGGGCAGCCACTGCGGGTGCTTCTCCCGCAGGTAGCGAACCATCGCCTCGCGCAGGTCGCAGCGGAGGTCCCAGGCGCTCGGCCCGTCGGCGGCGGACGCCTGGATCTGGATGACGACGGTCTGCGGGTTGGCATCGACCATCTGAAGCACCCACTGATGCCGGTCCCACAGCGGCGACGCCTCGATCAGGCGCTGCGCCTCGACGCGCAGGTCGTCCAGGTTGGCGGTGTGGTCGACGTGGATCTGGACCTTGCCGACCACCCGGGTCTCGTGTCGCGTCCAGTTCTGGAACGGGCGCTCGGTGAAGTAGGTCGTGGGCAGGATGAGCCGGCGGTCGTCCCAGAGCCGGATCACCACGTTAGTCAGTTTCACCTCCTCGACGCGACCCCACTCGCCGTCGATGACGAGCACGTCACCGATGTAGAGGCCGTCCGCGAAGGCGACCTGGATGCCGGCGAAGGCGTTGCCCAGCGCGGTCCGGGCGGACAGGCCGATCACGGCGCCGATCACACCGGCCGAGGTGAGCACCGAGATGCCGAACAGGCGTATCGGCTCGAAGGTGGTCATGATCAGACCGATCGCGACGATCGTGACCGCCGTCGAGGTCAACCGTCGCACCGGCCGGATCTGGGTGCGGGTGCGGCGGATCCGACGGTCGGCCATCACCCCGGCCGGCAGCCGGCTGAACGCCACGATCTCGGCGACGTGCAGCGCCCTGACCACCAGCAAGGCGACGCTGCCGATCAGCAGCAACAGGATGGCGTGCCGGCCCTCGCGCAGCCACCGGCCCGGCCCTCCCGGCAGCGCGGCGTAGAGGCCAGCGAGTAGCAGAACGGCGGTCGTCGGGCGGCGGCAGGCCTGGCGCAGCGGCGCCAGCAGCCATTTGTAGCGACCATGGGCGATCCGGTTGACGAGTACGCCGCTGAGCACGTCCACCAGCACGGCCGCCGCCACCGCGGCCAGCATGATCACCGCTCGGCCCATCAGCTGCCGTTCACCGCGATACCGATGGTCATTACTTCCGCTCCCGTCCGGGTCGTCCCCACGGCAGCGTGTCACGAGACGGCCGATCGCCGGGCGTACATCGCGACCGGCCGAAGTCCCCCGGCGGCCGCGGCACGCGGCGCCGCCGCCCGGGGCTCGGGTGGCGAGGAGGTCGCCCGTGATCATCCGCGCTAGCCGAATCCGCCGTGGGAGGCAAAAACCAGGCCGCGGTGCACACCTGGTACCCGGCCAAGTTCGGCGGAGGTCCGGTGGCGCCGTTGCGGACCGTCGCCGATGCCATTGCCACCTGGCCCGAGTACGCCACCGCCGTGGCCGTACGCCTCGACGCGCATGACCAGATCACGGTATGCGCGCCCCACGGCCCCGACGATCTGCTCGATGGGGTGTGGCGGCGCAACCCGGCCAGGGCCAGCGCGGAGATCTCCCGGCGGCGACTCGCCCGCCACCGCCCCACCGAACGCTGGCCTGGTGTCCGCGTCGTGATGTGACCCGGCGCTCGAAGCCCGCTGCCCGAGTCGACCTGCTAATCGCAGGGTGCCCCGTTGCGACATGTGAGTGCGTCTAAGGATGTCTCGTAACTCGGTGATGGCGTTGCCGCGCAACGGTTCCTGGATCAGCCGGCCAGGATGATGTTGTGGAGGTGGGCGATGCCGGATGCGGTGTCGGCCAATGTGTGGGCGGCGCGGCGGTAGTCGCGCAGGATCTTGAAGCATTTCATGCGGGCCAGGGCGTGTTCGACCTGCGCTCGGACCGAGCGATCCTGCTTGTTCAGGTCCGCCTTCCACTCGGGCAGATCACTGCCGTCAGCGGGCTTGCGGTACGGGATGATTACCTCAGGATTGCCGCGGTAGGCGCCGTCTGCCATGACCGGTCGGCCGGCCAGCTTTTAGAACTCCTAACCCCGATGATTCGCCGGTGACGGCCGCTTGTTCGACCAGGCCCGCAGCTATCGACCAATGTTGATGGAGTGCGTGGTCTGGGCGGGGGCGGCGGCGAGGTGCGTCTGTGGCAGCACCACGACGTGCTGACCTGCCAGGTCAGCGACAACGGGCCCGGGCTGGGCGAGATTGCCGTCGCGCTGCCGTCGCCTGATGGTTTCCGAGCGTCGGCAAGGTGTGACGCATCAGCTGACCGGCCACAGCCCTGGCCCGGTATGCGGTGACCAGGCGATCATGGCCGGAAAGCAGGCCCGGATGGCGCGCCCAGCTACCCAACGGCTGTCGAGACGGCACAGCGCAGCAGAGGAGTGGTATGTCTGACGAGCTCGGCGTGACAGGCACTCCCGCGTTCGTGCGCGGCTCACCGTGTGACGTCGCGGTGATCGGAGCGGGCATGGTCGGCTTGTCCACGGCCTGGTTCCTGCAGGAAGCCGGCGCACGGGTGACGGTCTACGAGCGTCATCACGCTGGCGCCGGCTCGTCGTGGGGCAACGCCGGCTGGCTGACCCCGGGGCTGACCGCCCCACTGCCGGAACCTGCGGTGCTGCGTTACGGTCTACGCGCGGTGCTCAGCGCCCGATCCCCGGTGTACCTGCCGCTGCGGGCCGACCGTGACCTGTGGCGTTTCCTGCTGTCGTTCGTGTTCTACAGCACCGCCCGGCGGTGGCGACGGGGCATGGCCGCCTACGTCCCCCTCAACGAGCGCTGCCTGGATGCCTTCGATGCCCTCGCGGCCGGCGGTGTGAGCGCCGTGACGACGCCGGCGGAACCCTTCCTGGCCTGCTTTGCCCGCGAGCGTGACAGCCGTGGGCTGCTGGACGAGCTGGAACAGATGGGCGACGCCGGTCAGGACGTCACCTTCCGCCCGGTGACCGGACAGGTGGTCCGATCGATGGAGCCCGTTCTGAGCGACCGGGTCGGTGCCGCCGTCCAGATTTTCGGGCAGCGGTACCTGAACCCTTCCGAGTTCATCCCGTCGCTGGCGGATGCGGTCCGGGCCCGCGGCGGCCGCATCCTCGACAACAGCGAGGTGACCGGTCTGCAGCCGGCAACCACGGACGTCCGCGTCACCGGCCCATTCGGGCAGCAGCGCCGCCATGACGCTGTGGTCATCGCCACCGGAGCGGCCTTCGGTGAGCTGGCGGCACGCTTCGGCGTACGTCGCCCGGTGCAGGCCGGGCGCGGCTACAGCTTCAGCGTGCCTGTCGAACGGATGCCCGCCGGCCCGCTGTACTTCCCGGCGCAGCGGGTCGCCTGTACTCCGTTGGGCAGCCGGTTGCGGGTAGCCGGGATGATGGAGTTCCGCCGGCCCGCCGACGAGTTGGACCCGCGACGCATCACCGCCGTCGTCGACGCGGTGCGGCCGTTGCTCAACGGGGTGAACCTTGATGACCGTCGCGACGAGTGGGTCGGTTCCCGGCCGTGCACTCCTGACGGCCTGCCGTTGATCGGCGCGACCGCCGCGCCGCGGGTGTTCGTCGCCGGTGGCCATGGCATGTGGGGCATCGTCCTGGGGCCGATCACCGGACAGTTGGTGGCCCAAGCGGTGCTCAAGGGTGAGGTGCCCGCGGAGCTGGCGCCGTTCGACCCGCTGCGCTAGCGGGTGCGTCAGCGCTGCCGAAGCCCCTGCCGAACGTCCGGAACGATCAATTCAAGGTGGTCCGATGCTGGTGGCGAGCTCTCGCTCGCACACCGTCACTGCGTTGGCGGCGTTCAAAGCTGTCCATCTCACGGCCCCGCGGCCGATCGCCGCAGTTTCCGACGGTTGCTCCTCGAGCAGGACGGCGACTGGGCAACGCAGCCCGCAGCCGTCGGGTCGAGACCCACGGCGAGCGAGGTAGTTCACGACACCCACCGATCGCCAGGGCGAAGCCGTTCGAGCTTCCGCCCTCTTGCTTCCCGAAGCACTTTCGGCCTCCCGACCAAAAAGCGGTACATGAGCGTCGACATCGAAGTATCCGATCAGGGCTGGCTCGCCGGCCTCCGTGCGTCGCTGAGCGAGGACTTCGCCGCCCAGACGACCGGCTCAAGGAACTGACGGAGATCTCGGCCGACACCGGCGACCCCGGCGAAGCACACAACCGGGCGGCACTGGTGACGGCCACCCGGCACAACCTCGAACAGATCACCGGTGCGCTGCGACGCATCGCCGAGGGCAGCTACGGCCGCTGCGAGAAATGCGGCGGCCTCATCCCCGCCGAACGGCTCGAAGTGCTACCGCATACCCGGTTCTGCGTCCCCTTCCAGCAGAAACACAAGGGCTGACGGAATGCCGCGGCAGCGGCCGCGCCGGCCTCGTCGCCGGCGCGGCCGCTGATCATGGCAGCACTCAGCCCCGTCACCCGGCAGCCGGATGGCGGGGCTGCCGAGTGGTTGTGACATCCACGTCGATGACGTCCAGGATGCCCAGCAGTCCCGCCAACGCGATCGCCTCGCTACGCGAGAGGGTCAGGCTGCAGGTGGCATCGGGATCGTCGCTGACGCCGTGGATCAGCTCGCGTCGACCGCCGGCGTAGTGGGTGACAACGCCGACCCGATGACCGGTGACGGTGGTGAATGCGTGGCACTCTCCGATGCCCGGCAGCGGTGTGAATTCGACGTCCATGACAAACTCCGGAAGAAGACGACCGCAACCGCGGCCGGGAAGTGGATACGGATGCGGGACCGGCCCACGTCAGTTCGTGAGTAGCCGGCGCAGGCCGGTGAGCGTGGCCAGCGGCGGTTCGGCGGGCATCGTGATGGAGCGGCCGGTCAGCGCGGCCAACCTCGCGGCGGCTCCGGCGGCGGTCGCACCACCACCGGTGAGCAGCAGCCGCCGCTGACCACCCCGCGGACGGTCGAGACGGCGCACACAGTCGGCGATCGCCGGGATCCGGTCGACGGATCCGGCGTCATCGACACGCTCCGCCGCGACGATGCTGCGGTCACAGATGCGTGCCACTTCGGTACGTCCGGATCCGATGTCCACCACGACCACGTCACCGCCCGGGTCAGGACGGCAGGCCAGAGCAGCCGCGAGTGGCTCCTCCACTGCATTGACCCGTCCACCGACGGCACGGCGGACCGCGGCGACAAGCACGTTGCGCTGGCGCAGGGTCGCGGTCGCCGGCACACCGACCAGTACGGGATAGGCGGTGTCGGAAGGTAGGCGGAGATCGGCGGTCAGCAACCGGAGCAGGTGCACGCAGGCGAAGAAGTCGCGCACCACGCCGTTGCGCACCGGCCACGTGGCGGTCACACCGCGGGTCTGAGCGGTCAGCGCGGCTCGTCCGGCCACGTGCCGGTCGGTGCTGGGGCGGCAGAGCACCGTCGGTTCAGTGATCACCGTTCCAGCCTGCGGCGTCCACAGCCGGACGGTGGACGTTCCGAGGTCAAGGGCAAGGCACGACTGTACGCCCGGACGAGCGTAGGCGCCGGCGGTCAGCATGTCGTCCACCCGGGTACGTCGGGGACCAGGTGTCGAGGGCTAACGAAGGGAAGCGACGTCGCCGGCAGGTCAATGGGCATGCAGAAGCGAAAGTCATGAATGAAGGGTGGCATGGTGCTCCCAGCCAAGGGGCAGCGTCGTGTCCGACGCCGCGCAACGGGCGGCTTCAGGCGGTGAGCGTCCACGTCGGCGGGGCCCGGTCCGCCGACCACGCCGGTACACAGCCCGGGACCGCACAGCGGGTCAGCCGGAAGACGATGCACAACCCGATGTCCCGGGCGGTGGACACGACCAACACCAGCACAGCCCAGACGAGCAACGTCGGCACCGCAACTCGCCGGCCGACGCCCCCGAAGCCGCGCCCGTCATCCATGTCGGCCACCATAGCCGTCCAGAACAGGAAGGGCCACGACAGCACTCAAGCGGTCGACCGAGGTCTCGGTCATCCGGCCCGCACCGCAGCCAGTGACCGCGGGCCGGTTGCCGGGCATCGGCAACGAGCGCGACGAAGTTGCGCCGGATCCGACCGCTTTCACTGAGCTGTTCAGCGGCGACGACGGGATTCGGTAAACGCTTGTATCAATGGAAGTGATCGGTGTAACCGTGCCCGCGAACGTCCTCTCGTCCGACCAGCGCGCTGCCGGTATGTGTCGCTCTGCCCCGCAGACCGCGGTCGCGATTGGCCTCGGCAGCAGCTCGATCGGCGTCTGGGCGGCGCACCGCGGCACCATCAGCGCGCCGTGCGGGGACGCGTCTACCTCCGCCGGTTCTCTGATCCGGCGCGGCTGTATCGTCGACGCCGACGGCTGCGTGATCCTGCTGTCCCACTTGATCCGCCTTTTCAGCGAACCGGTGCCTCCGGCGGTGTCGTCGCGGCCTGCCGCCCGGTCCTAGCCGGCGAACACGACCAGACCGTGATGCGCCGCGTCGTCGAGACGGTCCTCGCACCCTCCCGCCTGGTGTTCATCGACACCGTGCGCGCCGCCGCGATCGGCTCGGGAGCAGCCGGCAGCCTGCTGGTCACCGACGTCGGAGCCCAGCTGACCGAGGTCGCCCTGCTGCACCACAGGCGGGTCGCAGCACGGCCGTGATCTCCGGAACCGACCCCCCGGCGGCGAAGCACGCCAACCGCCTGCCGCCGTACCGCCTCACACTCGCCCACCGCGCGGACAACCCACCTCATCGAAATGCCCCATCACCCGGGCCCGCGGTGATTAACGGTGACGACCACGCTGACAGGCCGAGTTGCAATGAACGAGTTGACCTTTCAAGATCCAGAACGGACCGTCCAGCGGTAACGGCGTTCCGGCCGTCCGGTGTTTCCGTACCTGAGTGTTACTGCGGCCCGGCCGACTACGGCGAAGTGTTCGAGGTAACGGCGGGCACTGACTCGGGAGATGCCGATCTGATGCGCACACTCGGCGGCGGAGAGGGTTCCCGCTTGCTTCCGGAGGATCTCCTCCACCAGTCCGGCAGTCTCTGGGCTGAGGCCGCGGGGGAGAGCGGACGAGCCGGTGATCGGGCTGCTCGACGTGAGCGCCCGGTCGATATCCCCCTGGTCGCAGACCATGCTCTTCGAGAGAGTGCTGCGCCGCGCGGCATACTGCTCGAGCCTGCCCCGCAGTTCCTCGAAGCTGAATGGTTTGAGAAGGTAGTTGACCGCGCCGTACCGCACCGCCCGGCGTACATTGTCGCTCTCCCGGGCAGCGCTGATAACGAGGACATCGCAGTCATGCCCGGCGGTGTGCAGCCTGGCGACCACGTCGAGGCCGAACATGTCCGGAAGGTACAAGTCGAGCAGCACCAGGTCTGGGCGCAACTGCTCCACCGCGGCGATTGCCTCTTCCCCGGTGCTCGCGGTTGCCACGACCCGGAAGTCTTCGAGCCGTTCGACGAAACCGCGATGGATCCGGGCCACCCTGAAGTCATCATCAACGATCAGCACGTCGATCACGGCCCTGCCTCCAGCGGCGCTACCGACATTCGCGCGGTGAACATCGCGCCCTCCTCGGTGTTCGTCACTGCGACCTCACCACCGCGGCGGTGACAGACCATGCGGGTGAGCGCGAGGCCGATACCCCGTTCACCGCCCTCTGCCGCTTTCGTCGTGAAACCGTGGGCGAACACTTCCTGCGCCAGTCGGGGAGCGATCCCCGGCCCCGAGTCGCGGACGACGATTTCGATCGATGCGGAATCCTGACGCAACTCGACTTCTACCCACTGGTTTCCGGCGCCCGGCCTGCCGTTGATGTCCGGGCAGGCGCCCGAGTCCGCGGGGGAGACATTCCGGCCTCCTGCGACGGCTTCGACGGCGTTGTCCACGAGGTTGCCCAACACCGTACCCACATCGGCTGATACCGCCATGTCCAGCCGGCCCAACCTGGTCCGCTCAGAGATCCGCAGTTCCACGCGGCGCTCGGCGGCGACCGCCGATTTGGCCGTGAGCAGAGCTGCCACCGCAGTGTCGTGGATCCGGCTCGTCACCGCGAGGTCCAGGGAGGCGCGATGCCGGCTGAGCGCCTCGACATACCGGACCACCTCCTCGTGCTCACCGATCTGGATCAGCCCGGAGATGGTGTGCAGCTGATTCGCGAACTCGTGTGTCTGTGCGCGCAGCGACTCAGTGGTACTGCGAAAGGAACCGATCTCCTGCTCCAGGCGGGCCAGCTCGGTCCGGTCCCGCAGTGTGGTGACCGAGCCGAGCCGCCGGCCGTCCTTGTTCACCCTCATCCGGCTCATCACGAGCACCCGGCCGCCCCGCACCACGACCTGGTCCCGCGTCTCCCGCGCGCTGCCCGCCCCCGTGAGTACGTCGCGTAGCCGGCCCTCGATCCGTAGCTCCGACAGGCTGCGGCCGAGGCAATGTTCGGGCAGGTCGAGCAATCGGCGGCCGACAGAGTTGACCAGCGTGACCCGGTGTTGCGGATCGAGCGCGATGACCCCTTCGGCTAGGCCGTGCAGCAGCGCTTCCCGGTGCTCTGCCAGACCGGCGATCTCCCGCGGTTCGAGGCCGAGGGTCTGCCGCTTGATGCGCCGGGCCAGCAGCCATGATCCGAGCACTCCGAGGGCGCTGGCTATGCCGAGGTAGGTGAAGAGGTAGGACGAAGCGCCGACCAGCCGTTGCCACCAGGACGGAAGTGCCTCGCCGACCATCACCACGCCCAGATGCCGCCCGAGGTTCTCCTTCTTGCGGTCGCCCAGGACCGGCACCTGCGCCACCAGCTCGCGTGCCCCGCCCACCGCCAGCTCACCGAACCAGCTCCGACCGCCGGCGACCCTCGGATCACCGAGCACCATGAGGCTGCCGACAAGCGTTGGGTTGGTGGAGGTGACTATCTGTCCGCTGTCATCGGCGACGCTGACGGTGGTCACGTTTGCCTGAACCGGCAGGTTCTGCACCAGGGACGCGATCGTCTCCCCGGGCGCCGGCCGGTCGAGGCGGTCCCGTAGCAGCGGGTTCCCGGCGAGTTGTTCGCCGAGGGCAGCAACACGGCGGCCTTCGACCCGGTTGAAGGTGGCCGCCGACTGCGCCAGCGACACGGCCGCCACCGCTGCGAGCACCACGACGATGATCGCGAGTTGGAGAGCGAGCAACTGCCCGGCGAGCGTACGACGCCGAGGCATGACCGCGACCACAACGACCTCAACTTCCGCTGGTGACACAAGGCAGACGGGGACCCTGCGTCGGGGTCATCATCTTGCCGCCGGTCTGAATCGAAACGGAAGAGAAACATGATGGCAACCAGAAGAAATGCGCTACTCGTGGGCGTCTCCGTAACCATGGCGCTTGCCCTGGTGGGCTGCGGCGCCACGGCAGAAGAGGGCGAGGCGGGCGTGGGCGGCGACGGCAAGCCGATCACCGGTCTACGCATCATGGTGCCGAACAGCCCCGGTGGTGGATACGACACCACGGCCCGCACGGCGGCGAAGGTGATGGAGGATGCCAAGATCGCCGCTGGCGTGCAGGTGTTCAACCTGCCCGGAGCGGGCGGCACGGTCGGACTGCAGCGCATCGTGAACGAGAAGGGCAACGGCAAGCTTGCGATGCAGATGGGGCTGGGGGTGGTCGGCGCCTCGTACACCTCGAAGTCGTCGGCCACTCTGACCGATACCACCCCGCTGGCCAAAATGATCGAGGAAGCAGGCGCGGTCGTCGTGCCGAAGGACTCGCCGTACCGGACGATCAACGACTTGGTCACGGCCTGGAAGGCCAACCCGGAGGGCCTCGCTGTCGGCGGCGGCTCGTCTCCCGGAGGCCCCGACCACCTGCTGCCGATGCAATTGGCCAAGACCATCGGCATCGACCCGCGACAGGTCAACTACATCTCGTACGACGGCGGAGGCGAGCTACTGCCAGCCTTGCTCGGAGGCAAGGTGGCCTTCGGCGCAAGTGGGTTCGGGGAGTTCCTCGATCAGGTCGAGGCCGGGCAGCTCCGGGTTCTCGCGGTGACCAGCGAAGCGCCGGTCGACGCGCTTCCGGAGGTACCGACGCTGAAGTCCGCAGGTATCGACCTCGTCTTCACCAACTGGCGGGGCATCGTCGCACCGCCCGGCATCAGCGACGCTGACAAGAAGCTGTGGATCGATGCGTTGACCAGGATGCACGACTCCGCCGAGTGGAAGACCGAGCTCACCAAGCGGGGCTGGACTGACGCGTTCGTCACAGGCGATCAGTTCGCCGCCTTCCTCACCCAGCAGGACAAGTCGGTGGCTGACCTGCTCAAGCAGCTCGGCCTGGCATGACCGGCCGGCCGAGCCGATCGGATCGGGACGGCGGTTCGCCGTCTCGGTTCCCGGCGTTGTCTGACATCCCGATCCAGCCCGCGCCCGAGCCGTCGGACGCGGTACGAGCGGACGACGCTCCGCGTTCCGCAGCGGATGCGTCGAAGCCGGACCGCGCACAGTACGTCGTCTGCGTCTTCCTGGCGCTGGTCGGGGTCATGGTTGTCGTCGACGCGACCCAGATCGGTCAGGCGGTGAGCAGCACCGACCCGCTCGGCCCACGGCCGGTGCCGATCCTGCTCGGAACGCTGCTCATGGTCGTCGCGGTGGTCTACGCCGTTGATGTGGCTCGTGGCGGCGTCGGTGAGCCGGAGGCTGGCGAGGACGTCGACCTGGCCACTCCTGTCGACTGGCGCACCGTCCTGCTTCTCGTCGCGGCGTTCCTGACCAACGCAGTGTTGATCGAGCCGCTCGGCTGGGTGATCAGTGGCGCGTTGCTCTTCTGGGGTACGGCGTTCGCGCTCGGCAGCCGCGACCACGTCCGGAACCTGCTGATCGCCGTGGGGCTCTCGCTCATCACGTTCTACACATTCGCCATCGGGCTTGGCATCAACCTGCCCGCTGGCGTGCTGCGAGGAGTCCTGTAGATGCAGAACCTCCATTCGCTTCTCGACGGGTTCGCCCACGTGGCGACGCCGATGAACCTGCTCATCGCGCTTCTCGGTGTCACCATCGGCACCGCGGTCGGTGTACTACCGGGCATCGGCCCCGCGATGACAGTGGCGCTGCTGCTGCCTGTGACGTACGGCATGGAGCCCACGCAGGCCTTCATCATGTTCGCCGGCATCTTCTACGGCGGAATGTACGGCGGATCGACCACGTCGATCCTGCTCAACACTCCCGGTGAGTCCTCGTCGGTGGTGACCGCGATCGAGGGCAACAAGATGGCCAAGGCCGGCCGGGCAGCGCAGGCGCTGGCCACCGCCGCGATCGGGTCGTTCGTCGCCGGAACCATCGCCACCCTGCTGCTTGTGGTCATCACCCCGCCGGTGGTCCGGTTCGCGGTCAGCCTCGGCGCGCCGGACTACTTCGCCCTGATGCTGCTGTCGTTCGTCGCCGTCACCTCGGTGCTGGGCGCCTCCCGGGTACGCGGTTTCGCCTCGTTGCTGATCGGCCTGGTCATCGGAGTGGTGGGGATCGACAGGGTGACCGGTCAACAGCGGCTCACCTTCGGTGTGCCGCAGCTCGCAGACGGCATCGACGTGGTTGTGGTGGCTGTCGGGATCTTCGCCGTGGGCGAAGCGCTCTGGATCGCCGCGCACCTCCGACGCCGTCCGGCCGAGGTGATCCCGGTCGGCCGGCCGTGGATGGGCCGCGACGACTGGCGCCGGTCCTGGAAGCCCTGGCTGCGCGGCACCGCTTACGGATTCCCGTTCGGGGCGCTACCCGCGGGTGGCGCTGAGATACCCACGTTCCTGTCGTATGCCACCGAGAAGAAGTTGTCCAAGCACCGGGACGAGTTCGGTCGGGGAGCGATCGAAGGCGTTGCCGGCCCCGAGGCGGCCAACAACGCGTCCGCCGCCGGCACGCTGGTACCGATGCTCGCCATCGGCCTGCCCACCAACGCCACCGCCGCGGTGATGCTGGCCGCCTTCGAGCAGTACGGCATCCAACCCGGCCCGCTGCTCTTCGAGCGGGAGTCGGGTCTGGTCTGGACGCTCATCGCCAGCCTCTTCGTCGGGAATCTGCTGCTGCTGGTGCTGAATCTCCCGCTCGCGCCCGCCTGGGCGCGGCTGCTTCGGATTCCTCGACCGTATCTCTACGCCGGCATCCTCTTCTTCGCGTCGATGGGCGCGTACGCCGTCAACGCACAGCCGTTCGACCTTTTCCTGCTGCTCGTACTCGGCCTGCTCGGCTTCGGCCTGCGCCGGTTCGGGCTGCCGATCCTGCCGCTGATCGTCGGGGTGATCCTGGCTCCGCGCGCCGAACTGCAGGGCCGCCGGGCGTTGCAGCTGTCCGGTGGAGAGTGGCACGGGCTGCTGGGTGGCTGGGTGTCGGGTCTGATCTACACCACCGTGCTGGTGGTGCTCTTCTGGCCGTTGGTCCGGCGGTTCGTCCTCCGCCGGCGTGCAAGGATGGTGACAGGGTGACCGTTCTGGTGGGATACGTTCCATCCCCGATGGGAATGGCGGCCCTGCAGGCCGCGATCGGACAAGCGCGATTCCGCGACGAGCCGGTGCTCGTGGTGAACACCTCGCGGGGAGATGCCTACGTCGATCCCTGCTTCGCTCAGCAGCCCGACCTGGACGCGGTGACCCGCGAGCTGACCGCGTCCGGGGTGCCGTTCGCGATCAGGCAGCTCATGCAGGGTCGGGACGCCGCCGAGGAGATAGCCGATCTCGCCGAGGCGCAGGATGTGTCGTTGGTAGTCATCGGAATCCGGCATCGAAGCCCGATCGGCAAGCTGATCCTGGGCTCGACCGCACAGGAGATCCTGCTCCGGGTCTCCTGCCCGGTCCTCGCGGTGAAGGCCGTGACGCCACGACGGATATCTCGGGCAGCGGGGCCGTCCCGCTGGCCTCTCCCCAGTGAGCCGTAGCCGCCGGTCACCACCACGAGCCCAATGACGGTTCATGAATGCTCGTGAAGCTTCCGCCCGCCATTGCCACCGAGACTGCGACGCTTTCTTGACGACATGACCTCGCGCGAGGACGGGGGAGTAGCGACTACCCGGCCTGAACCCGGATGGATAGGGTGCACGCATGGATCTGGAAATCCGGCATCTGAGAGTCGTTTGCGCGATCGCCGATACCGGAAGCATCTCGAAAGCAGCATCCAGACTGGGGATCTCGCAGCCCTCCGTCACGACCCTGCTTCAGCGTGTCGAACGGATGGTCGGTCATCAGATATTCCAGCGCGGGCGCGGTGGCGCTCGATCCACCACCTTCGGAGAGCAGTTCCTCCAACGAGCCCGCCTATTGGTCGCCGAAATGGACGCGTTGGGGGGAGAGATCGCCGGCCCGGCGGGCACGATCCGATTTGGATCGGTGCACATGGAGTGCGTCTCGTCTCTGTTCCATTGTCTGGAGACGAGCTTCCCGGATATCTCTTTCTCCATGTGCGTCGAGCCGTCCAGCCTGAGGCTCGCCCAGCGACTGGTGCACGGGGACCTCGATGTGGCGGTGCTGGCGATTGCGGAGTCCCATCAGATTCCACTCCCGCAGGAACTAGGTGAGCGGGTGCTCGCGTCGGCAATCCCGGTGTACGTCGCTGTCTCCAGCGCCCACCGGGCGGCGGGTCTTCGGGAGATCCCCCTGGAAGGGCTCAAAGAAGAGGCATGGATCAGGCCGCCCGGCGGAGAGGACGGTTCCCTGTCCGCCTTCTGGCAGGCGGCCCGCAAGGCAGGCTTCACCCCGCGAATCCAGTTCGACGTGCCTAGCGGCGGCGGGCGGCAGCTCGTCGGCTCCGGACGCGCCGTTCAGCTGGTGGAGCCGACCTCCCATGGCGGTCCGGGAGTCGCAGTCGTTCCCCTCGCCGGGGAACCGCTGCGCATGCACCTCACGCTCTGGTGGCATCGCCGTCGCATGAGTGCCGAACAGGCCGACCGCCTCTTCGAGGTTATCCTCGGCACCTACTCGACGTTCGCGATGGAGAGCCCCGTTTTCCAGCCGCGCTGGTCGAGGCACCCAACAGCTTGTCTGACGGCGCCTCGCGACGACGAACAGCACTCTCATCGACCAGCAAGCACGCCCCGGTGCGTGGAGGGATCGACGACCGCTATCCCGCCGAGGCGGCGGTCCGCTTGAGCCGATCGTGTGCGTCGTCGTACGCGGCAGCAGGATGGGGGACCAGCCGTCTCCCGATCGCGGCGAGAAGCGTGTAGTTCGCGTCGCGCACGTTGCCGAGGGCCGTCCGCCCTGCCTGCGAGACGAGCTGATGAGCGTCCAGCATCTCCAGCCCCGCCAAGGATCCGACCCAGCTCACCAGATCCTGGTGAGCTATTCGATAGGCGTCATCGAGAGGACGGGCGCAGCCGATCGACATGAGATCGAGGTCGGTCTCCAACCGTGGCCAGCTGGTTTGCCATCCCTTGATCACCTCAATGGCGACAGTGGTGACGGTAGCGATCGCCACACCGGCCGGACAGGCCTGGCCGTGCCCCTGGCGAGCGTGGCCGTCACCGAGCGCAAGCATCGCCCCGTGAACGTTGACACCCAGGTACAGGGTCGCGCCCGCACGCGCCTCGGGGATGTCGAGCTTCCCGCCGTAGAAATCAGGCACCATGGTGGACCGAGCCTCGAGTCTCCCGGGAGACACGCCTATGGTGCCGATAGTCGGCTCCAGCGGCAGGTCCACTGCATGGTCCGTTCTCGTCGACTGGAACCGGACCGTTCCAGCCCGACGGTCTATCTCGTAGAACCAGACCCGCGCCTCGACCGGTGCGCCAAGCGCGAGCGCTCGCACACCGGTTCCGAGCGCGCCGATGTGTGGAGGCGTGGACGACACCCCCCAGTCTCGCGCGGGAACGACCGAGACGATGTGGATGGCGAGTGTGTCACCGGGCTCGGCCTCCTCGATCAGGAAGGGTCCGGAGACCGGATTCAGATGCGGCGTCTCCAACATCCAGGACGACAGGTCGGTCGCACTGCGAAGCCGGCCACCGAAGCAGTCCTCGGTGTACACCTCCAGCACGTCACCGGAGCGCAGATGCGCGACTGGTATCCGACCCCCGAACGTGTAAGCGAGTTGTCGCTCGGCGGGCCGATGACCGATCTTCCCCATGACATCACACTCGTCCCTCGTCATGCTGCTTCGTCTGGTAACGGCCCGCCGGACCACGTCCCTTGCCGCAACGCATCGCGGTCCTCCATGAAGTGCGCCGCGGCGCGGCCCAGAACGATCGGCGATCAACGCGCCGCATCGCTCCCGGATGTCTGCGTGATCTGCTCCCGCGCCGGAACCGGTCGCAACGAGACTCCCCGCCCCCGAGCGGTGTGCAGGTATTTCGTGCCTGTCGAGCGCTCGCCCAGCTTGCGCCGCAGACGGGACAGCAGGACGTCCAGGGACGCCGCCGACGGCAGGCCCTCCGCGCGGATCCTCGTCCGGAGCTGCGACCGTGGCACCACCCGGCCGGGGTGCTCCGCGAGATAGGCGAGAAGCTCGAACTCGGTACGCGTCAGCGCCACGGGTCGTCCGTCCACTGAGACGCTGCGACCTGCCACATCGATGCGAAGAGCGCCGACCTCGGACGGCGCCGGAGGCGGTGCCGGCGGAACCCGGCGCAGCAGAGCGCGGACGGAGGCGTCAACCACCGCGGGTGGACACGGCTTCGGCAGGAATCCGTCTGCGCCGGCGCGCAGCATGCGGACGACGTCATCATCGATACTCCTGATGCTGTGTGCCAGAACCGGGCGGCGGGACGCGACACACAGCAGGCGCATCAGCAGCAGCCCGTCCACCGCCGGCACGACCGGGTCCACGATCACGACATCCGGCCTCCGGTGGGTGTGGCAGGTCAGGTCGGACAACGTCCGCCCGCTCTCATGGAGGGCGATCTCGGTGACCAGATGACCGAAGCGCGTCAACTGATCGCCGAGTAGCCGCCGATAGCGATGGTCTTCGTCGATGAGCAAGATGGTCGCCATGGTTGCCGTCCGGTGTCTGAATCGTGAACACCTGGACGATCGCACGACCGGACCGCCCGCTTTCATGTCATCTGTCCATCACGTCGCCTGATCGATCCGACGACCCTCGACGCATCGCTCACAGGTTCCGGTAAGGCCCAGGCGGGCCACCCTGACCACCCGCTGTGGACTCGTTGTGGCCGCTGGAGCCGCCTGGCTAGCGTCCACCCCCCAAGCATCCATCGAAGTGCGTCAGCGCCTTTGCTGGATCACACCCTCGCCCATGAGGAGAGAGCATGTCTGGACACCCATTGCGGCGAAGACTAGGTCAGCTGATCGGCGTGCTCACCGCGCTGACGCTCGCCTGCGGCGTCATCGCGCCGCCGGCCGCCGCGAACTCGGCGCGGCCCGTGCCACCCGGGCAGCAGGCCAGGAAGGCCGATGCGGCACCGCCGGCAGCGGGCGATGCGACTGTTCGGGGCAAGGACCGGGTAGACCATGTGAGCGAGCAGGCGCTCCCCGTACACAAGCGCCCGCCGCAGCCGGCCGCGAAGGACGCCGCCCGTGTCGACTACGACCGCCCGGCAACCCCGAAGCGACGCGCTCGGCCGTCGGACGCCGGGTCTCGCGCCGCCGCTGCCGCCTGCAGCACCGCAGACTTCACCAGCCGAACGGGGTCGGCGCTGGTCAGCCAGATCAAGGGATCCACGGTCGACTGCATCAACAGCCTGTTCAGCCTCTCCGGCAGCGATGCCTACAACGCCTTCCGCGAGGCGCAGATGGCAAGCGTCGCGTACGCGGTGCGCGACGGCTCGCCCGGCTACCCGGGTAACCCCTCCACCGGCATGCCCCAGCTCGTTCTCTACCTGCGGGCCGGCTACTACGTGCAGTGGTACGACACGAGCGTCGGAACCTACGGGCCGGCACTCCAGACCGCGATCCGCTCAGCGCTCGACGCCTTCTTCGCGAACCCACGCGCCTGGGACGTGACCGACGCCAACGGTGAGACCCTGGCGGAGGCGGTGACGCTCATCGACAGCGCACAGGAGAACGCCCGATACCTGTTCGTGGTGAACCGGCTCCTGACCGGCTTCAACTCGTCGTACACCTCGTCCTGGTACATGCTCAACGCGGTCAACAACGTCTACACGGTGCTGTTCCGAGGCCACCAGGTGCCCGCGTTCGTCTCCGCCGTGCAGGCCGACCGCACCGTGCTCGACAACCTGTACAACTTCGCGAACACCCACGCTGGTCTTCTCGGCACCGACAACGGCTACCTCACGTCGAACGCGGGCCGGGAACTCGGACGATTCCTGCAGCACGCCCCGCTCAAGCCCATCGTGCGGCCGATGGCGTCGGCGCTTCTCTCGCGAAGCAACATGACCGGCCCGACCGCGCCGCTCTGGGTCGGCGTCGCGGAGATGACCCAGGCATACGACGTCGCCAACTGCTCCTACTACACCACCTGCAACCTCTCCGCCCAGCTGACCAGCTCTGTCCTGACCATCAACTACACATGCAGCCCGTCGATCAAGATCGTCGCGCAGGACATGACCTCGGCTGAACTGAGCCAGTCCTGCACCAGCCTGAAGGGCCAGGACGCCTACTTCCACAGCCTGGTCGCAGACAGCGGGCCGGTGGCAGGCGATGTCAACACCGACATCGAGGTTGTCGTCTTCAACTCGAGCACCGACTACCAGACCTACGCGGGCGCCATCTACGGCATCGATACGAACAACGGTGGCATGTACCTGGAGGGCAACCCGTCGGACCCCAACAACCAGGCAAGGTTCATCGCCTACGAAGCCGAGTGGGTCCGGCCGGCCTTCCAGATCTGGAACCTCAACCACGAGTACACCCACTACCTCGATGGCCGGTTCAACATGTACGGCGACTTCAGCGCCAACATCACCACACCTACCATCTGGTGGATCGAAGGCTTCGCCGAGTACGTCTCCTACTCCTACCGGAACGTCACCTACACCAGTGCCCAGAGCCAGGCGGGCAACCACACCTATGCGCTGCGCACGCTGTTCGACACCACCTACAACAACGACCAGACGCGCATCTACAACTGGGGCTATCTGGCCGTGCGGTACATGATGCAGTCCCATCGGCCGGACATGACGACAGTGCTCGGATACTACCGATCGGGGGCATTCAACGCCGCCCGCACGTACCTCACCAGCACCATCGGCTCACGCTACGACGCCGACTTCGACGCCTGGCTGACGCGCTGCGCGGCAGGGGATTGCGGCGGGAGCACCACGCCGCCCCCGACCAACCAGCCGCCGTCCGCCTCGTTCACCGTGGCGACCAGTGGGCTCACCGCCACCTTCACCGACCGGTCCTCGGACGCCGACGGCAGCATCGCCTCCCGGCAGTGGGCCTTCGGGGACGGGAGCACCTCGTCGGCCGTCAACCCCAGCAAGACCTACGCTGCGGCCGGCACCTACACCGTCTCGCTGACGGTCACCGACAACCAGGGGGCGACCGCGAGATCGTCCCAGACGATCTCGGTCACGACGGGTGGCGGCACCACCGTGCCGGAATGCAGCGGCACTGACACGCGTACCCTCGACCGCAACTGCCAGCGCAGTGGACGCTCCGCGACCGCGGGCAACTACGACTACCTGTACATCTACCTGCCCGCCGGCGTCAGCACCCTCACCATTGCCGTGGCCGGCGGCACGGGCAACTGCGATCTCTACTACAGTCCGTCGAGCTGGGCCACCACCAGCAACGCCACCCGCTCCTCCGCCGGGGCCGGCAACACCGAGTCGCTGGCCATCCCCAGCCCGGCCGCCGGCTACCACTACATCAGCCTCTACGGGAAGACCGCCTGCTCTGGCACCACGGTGAGCACGCGCTACTGAACCACATGTGATGGGTATGAGTTCGCCGCCCGGCGGGAGTTGCCGGGCGGCGCGCCCGCCTGGCCTGTGGCCGCCGCGCCGCCTGCGGCCGCGTGCATAATCTCGGTCATGGGCATCGATGTGCGCCACCTGCGGGCGATCAGTGCCATCGCCGAGGCCGGAAGCGTGACCGGCGCCGCCGCCCGCCTGGGCCTGTCACAGCCCGCGCTGACGGCCCAGGTGCATCGGATCGAGAAGACGGTCGGTGGGCCGCTGTTCGTCCGAAGCCGTACCGGTATGCAACCGACCGAACTCGGCAAGCAGGTGCTCCAGCGCGCCCGCGTCGTGCTGGCCGAGGTCGACGCGCTCGTCGAGGACTTCGGCGACCGGCACCCCATTCCAGGTTTGCTCCGACTCGGCACCGTCCACATCGCCTGCGCGGGCAGCCTCGTACGCCACGTCGCGGAAGCGTTCCCGGATCCGGAGATCGCGCTGCAGATAGAGCCGTCCTCGCGACTGTTGGTGGAGGCGCTCACCCGAGGCCAGTTGGATGCCGCGTTGCTGGGCATCCTTGAGGGCTTCGAGCTGCCGATCGGTCCCACGCTCACCAGCCGGCCACTGATCCCCCGTTACCCGATCTTCGTCGCCATGTCCGCCTCCCACCCGCAGTCCCACCACGAGCAGGTGCGGCTGGCCGACCTGAGAAACGAATCGTGGGTGTGTCCGCCGGGGCCGGACGACGGCTCACTCGCCTCGCTGCGACGGGCCTGCCGCGCCGCAGGTTTCGAGCCGAAGATCCGGTACGAAGCGCCGAGTGGCGCCGCGCACCCACTGGTGGCCGCCGGAGACGGTGTCCGGCTGGTCGACCCGACCTGGGCCCCGGCCGCCGGGACTCGGGTGCTGCCGCTGCGCGGGGAGCCGCAGTTGCTGGCCAGGCTGATGGTCGTCTGGCGGCGCGATGCGCTGACCTCTGCACAGAGCAGCGCTTTGTTCCAGGCCATCACCCGGGCCTACCTGGATCACGTCAACGACAACGCTGCCTTCGCCCGATGGTGGCGGGCCAATCCCCACGCCCATCCCGCAGCGTCGTAGCGATCCGACGGCGATATATAGGCATCAGCTATGGGCAGGATGATGTTGACGCGGTATGTGCCGTCACCTAACCTGCGAATGGCCCACAACTACATAGACACCATTCGAACCTGCACGGGAGAGACTCCGTTCATTCGGAGCGCCGAAGGAGCAAACTCCCAAGAAACTCTCAGGCCCCATTACCGTGCAGGCGAGGTGACTCTGGAAAGCAGACGACCGTCGTCTCACCCACGGTGCAAGCCGCTGACGCAGCGGTGAAGCTCTCAGGTCAATGACAGAGCGGGAGGCAACCGACCGTTCGACGCCGCGTGCGTCGGGACGAGGAGCGCCCCCGTGCACCAGGACCCTGCGGCTCTGCTCCGCTCACCTCTGCATGCATCACATATAGGACACGGAGCTCGATTCACCGACTTCAGCGGCTGGCGGATGCCCCTTCGCTACGGAAGCGAGCTCGCTGAGCACCGCGCCGTACGCGAACAGGCCGGCCTCTTCGACCTCAGCCACATGGGGCAGCTCGAGGTATCGGGGCCGGAGGCCCCGACAGCACTGAACTACGCTCTGGTCGGGCACCTGTCTGCCGTACCGATCGGTGGCGCGCGCTACACCATGCTCTGCGACGCCGCCGGCGGGGTGCTGGACGACCTCGTTGCCTATCGCCTCGCATCGAACCGGTACCTGCTGGTCGTCAACGCCATCAACACACGCGTCGTACATGCGGCCATCAGGACCCGTTGTGCGGACTACGCGGCCTGGGCCGCCGACCGCACGAACGAGCGGGCGATCATCGCGGTGCAGGGGCCGCGCGCCGCCCCCATCGTGGAAGCCCTGACCGGTACGGGACTCACCCGGCTCCGCTACTACACCGCAGCGCTACTGGACATCGACGGTCGTCCAGCCGTCGTCGCTCGTACCGGCTACACCGGCGAAGACGGCTTCGAACTGCTCGTACACGCCGAAGACGCGGTGCGCACGTGGGAAGCAGCGCTTGTGGCCGGTCGGCGTCACGGCTTGACGCCCACAGGGCTGGCGTGCCGCGACACCCTCCGCATCGAGGCTGGAATGCCGTTGTACGGCGCAGAGATCGGCCGTGACGTCACCCCGTTCGATGCCGGGCTGGGGCGGGTGGTGTCCTTCGTCAAACCAGGCGACTTCGTCGGACGAGCCGCGCTGGCCGAGGCCCACAAGAGCGGCGTTACCCGTCGGCTCGTCGGCCTCGTCGCGTCCGGGCAGAGAATTCCCCGAGCGGGCCAGCAGGTGGTGACGCTGACCGACGACGGCCATGGTGCTGATCCGGTCGGCCTCATCACAAGCGGCACCCCTTCACCCACATTCAAACGGCCGATCGCGATGGCCAGCATCCGTGCCGGCACCAGCGACAGCATCCGGCTGGCCGTGCAGATCAGGGGGACCACCGAGCCGGTCGAGATCGTCCCTCTTCCGTTCTACCGTCGTCCGCGGTGATCCGCGGCCATTCCTTGCGAGGGTTCAGCGTCATGAACGTACCGGAACACCTGAAGTACAGCCTCAACCACGAGTGGGTCAACGACTCGGTTCAGCCGGCCGAAGTAGGCATCACCGCGTTCGCCGCCGAAGCGCTGGGTGATGTCATCTATGTGCAACTGCCCGAGCCGGGGAGCCACCTGACTGCCGGTGACGTGTGTGGAGAGGTCGAGTCCACGAAGTCGGTCGCGGAGCTGTATCTCCCGGTCAGCGGAGAGGTCGTCGCCGTCAACGAGGCGGTCATCGCCAATCCGGGCCTGATCGGCGCCGATCCGTACGGCAAAGGCTGGCTCCTGCGGGTCCGGCTGGCGCAGATGCCTTCCCTGATGTCGCCGGACGAGTACCGCGCCTTCTCCAACGAGTCGCGGTAGGCCCCGATGGCAGCCTTCGACGATGATCTGGCCGACCTCGACCCCGCCGTCGCCGAGGCGATCGGCCGGGAGCTACGCCGGCAACACGAGACCCTGGGCATGATCGCCTCCGAGAATCTCGCGCCCCGAGCCGTCCTTCAGGCGCAGGGATCGGCCCTCACCAACAAGTACGCGGAGGGCTACCCGGGACGGCGCTACTACAGCGGATGCGAGCATGTCGACGACATCGAGCGCCTGGCGATCGACCGGGCCAAGCGCCTGTTCGGCGCCGCCTACGCGAACGTGCAGCCGCATTCCGGATCGCAGGCGAACGCCGCCGTGATGGCTGCTCTGATCGAGCCGGGTGACACCATCCTCGGGCTCGACCTCGCTCACGGCGGTCATCTGACCCATGGCATGCGCATCAACTACTCGGGGCGGCTGTACCGGGCCGTGAGCTATCGCGTAGGCGCCGAGAACCACCTGATCGACATGGATGAGGTCCAAGAGCTGGCGCGCGAGCATCGGCCGAAGCTGCTCATCGCCGGCTGGTCGGCCTACCCTCGAACGCTCGACTTCGCCCGGTTCCGGCGGATCGCCGATAAGCTAGGCGCATACCTGCTCGTAGACATGGCACATTTCGCCGGGTTGGTCGCGGCCGGTCTGCATCCCAACCCGGTCCCTCACGCCCATGTCGTCACCCTGACCACGCACAAGACCCTCGGCGGCCCCCGCGGCGGCACCATCCTCAGCGCCTACACCGATCTCGCGCGGAGGCTGGACTCGGCGGTCTTCCCAGGCCAGCAAGGTGGTCCGCTGGCGCATGTCGTGGCTGCGAAGGCAGTGGCCTTTCGGATCGCCGGAGAACCGCAGTTCCAGGATCAGCAGCGGCGCGCCCTGACCGGAGCGAAGATCGTTGCCGATCGTCTCTGCGCCGCCGAGGTCGCGAAGGCCGGCATCCGGGTGGTCAGCGGAGGCACCGACGTGCACCTGGTGCTGGTCGACCTGAGCCACGCGGATCTCGATGGCGCGCAGGCGGAGCGGCTGCTGCAAGGCGTCGGCATCACCGTCAACCGTAACGCCGTGCCATTCGACCCACGCCCGCCGATGGTCACCTCCGGGCTACGGATCGGTACCTCCGGTCTCGCCACCCGAGGGTTCTCCGAAGCGGACTTCACGGAGGTGGCCGACATCATCGCCGATGCTCTGACCGCCAAGGAGGCTGACACGTCGCTACGCACGCGGGTGGCTCGCCTCGTCGATCGGCACCCCCTCCACCCCGGCCACACCTCCTGACCGTACGGGGAACCCGAGCTTCCCGCGGGTGGTAGATCGCTTCGTCACGCCTTGCTTCCTGAGGGCGACAACAGCCCCGAGAAAGGACCCCAATTGCCGAACAAGCTGTTGCTGATGGCGGCCGGCAGTCACCGACTCCGGAGAATCATCGCCGGATCCCCCCTGACCCGGGGCGTGGTGCAACGATTCGTTGCCGGCGAGGTGAACGACGAGGCGATCGCAGTGGCGCGGCGCATCGTCGAATCCGGGATGCGGGTGACGATCGACCATCTCGGCGAAGGAACAACGACAGTCGAGCAGGCTGCCGCTGTACGCGACGCGTATCTCAGCCTACTCTCCGCGACGCGGATGCCCGGTATGGCCGAGGTGTCGGTGAAACTGTCGGCGCTCGGTAGCGCGCTGCCCCACAACGGTCGCCGACACGCCTATCGGCTGACGCGCGACATCTGTGCCGCTGCGGCTGCCGCCGACGCCACGGTAACCCTCGACATGGAGGATCACACCACGGTTGACCTGACGCTGGCCGTGCTGGACGAACTGCGTACCGAATTTCCCTGGGTGGGCGTGGCGCTGCAGGCGTGCTTGCACCGTACCCCGGCGGACTGCCAGCGCCTCGCGTACGCAGGGAGCCGGGTCCGCCTGGTCAAGGGAGCCTACGCGGAGCCGGCGTCAGTGGCATATACGCGACGACGTCAGATCGACGAGGCATTCGACAGGTGCCTGCGGATCCTGATGCAGGGCCAGGGCTATCCCATGGTGGCGACCCACGACCCCCGCCTGATCGACAGCGCCATCGGGCTCGCGAGCGCCGGTGGCCGGAGCACCACCGATTTCGAGGTCCAGATGCTGTACGGCATCCGCGCGAACGAGCAGACGCGGCTTGCGGGGGAGGGCTACCGCGTGCGGGTGTATCTGCCGTATGGACAGGACTGGTACGCATATTTCACCCGCAGGCTTGCCGAGAAGCCCGCGAACCTGCTCCTCCTGGCTCGATCCTTCAAGCCTGGCGCCGCCGACTGATCGCGACGCGGAGCTTCCGGCATCGTTCGTCGCGGACCAGGCAGCCATGGGCGGTCGCGCGGAACCGAAGACCACCGTGCGTGGCGATGACAGGAGCATTGCGCCGTGATCAGTGTTTTCGATCTTTTCAGCGTCGGTATCGGGCCGTCCAGCTCGCACACCGTCGGGCCGATGCGGGCCGCCCGTACGTTCGTGGCGGGTCTGA
>NZ_JNZR01000045.1:0-35005 GCF_000717585.1 Micromonospora globosa | reverse complement strand
AAGATCCAGTCAGGGTTGGCTGCGGTGATCACCTGCACCCAGGGATCCTGACCGATCGTCCTGACTAGACAGACACCGGGGTTACGAGACGTCCCTTAGTCATGGCCGGTTATGCGTTGCGTGCATAACCGACACTCACTGAGCAGATTGAATAAGTGAGTGATCGCGGCATCGAGGCCAAGCAGGTGTGCG
Source organism: Micromonospora globosa (assembly GCF_000717585.1). Taxonomy (NCBI): domain Bacteria; kingdom Bacillati; phylum Actinomycetota; class Actinomycetes; order Micromonosporales; family Micromonosporaceae; genus Micromonospora; species Micromonospora globosa. The sequence goes on along the minus strand of NZ_JNZR01000045.1, from coordinate 34,813 downwards.
CGTTGCGGCGCCAACCTGGCTGCCGACAACGGCTCGGGACGGTGCGCTCCCTGTCAACGAGCGGAACGGGACCGCATCGTCGCTGCTCCCGACGTTCCACCCAGCTTCTGGTCCCATGAACCGCTTCGCCATGCGCTTGCGGATCGGCACCTCGGTCGCGTTGTCCGGGCCTACCGTCACCATCCCTATCACGGGCGACAGCCGCTGCCCCAAACCACGGTCGCCGGCTGGTTCGGGATTACGCAGGCGCAACTGAGCCGCATCGAGAACGGACCAGCGGTGGTACACCTCGACCGACTGGCACATTGGGCCCGCATGCTGCGGATACCCGCGCACACCTTGTGGTTCCGACTACCGGCCGCACCAGGCGACACCCCGCTGCCGGCCGATGTCGTGGAGGTGGGTCCTCAACTGATCCGCGCACTCCGGTCCGCAGATCGTCAGGTCGGCGGCAAGAACCTCTACAGCACCGTACTGACGCACCTTGCCGCCTTCTCCGGGCCGGCGGGTCCTCCTGCCATGTCCCCACAGGTACTCATGGCGACCGCTGCCCTGCGCGAGATGGCCGGTTGGATGGCGCACGATTCCGGGGACAGCACGACGAGTAGACGGCATTTCCTTGCCGCCTTGGCGCTCGCCGTCGACAGCAGAGACGCGCTGCTGGTGGCGCAGGTGCACGGAAGCCTGAGCCACCTCGCCTGCCACGGCGGAAACGCGGAGGCCGCGATCTCACATGCCAGGGACGGGCTCGGGGCTGTCGCTCAAGAGGAGGCCGGTGCTCTGATACGCGCCCGTCTTCTCGCCTTGCAGGCACGCGGCCTCGCCGCAGCGGGTCTCACCGCCGACTGCCATGCTTCCCTTCAGCGGGCTGAGTCCGCCTTCGCGGAGGCGGCACCTGCACCCACCGAATGGCTGAGTCCATTCGACCGCACCTCGTTCGACATCGAGTCGGCGCGCTGCCTGCTTCGCCTCGGTGACGTCACGGCCGCTCTTCGCATCCTCAACGGCAACGTCGCCGAGCGGCCGGGCGGCCGGGTGCGGAGTCAGGCGCTCGCCCGGATGCTCCTGGCCACCGCGCTCGTCGGGCAGGCCCGGATCGAGGAGGCGTGCGACCTGACGCACCAGACCGTCGAACTCACCCACGGGCTGGGGTCGGCCGTTGTCCTCGACCAGCTCAGACATCTCGCACTGCTGCTGCGATCGCATGCCGTCCGGTGCCCGGACGTGCCACAGCTTCTGGACCGGCTTCGCGACGCCATCCGGGAGCGGAGATGGGTGGCGCTGCCGCTGCCGACGGCGTGAGGACGGCCGACAATCGTCGGTATGGCCCACGAGCGTCCCCTGTACGAGCGAGATCCGGCAGCCTGGCAGGTCCACCTCGCCGAGGGCAACGCGCGGCAGCCCCGGAAGCGGGTGGGAGCTGACGTACTGCTGCGCAACGGTGACGGCGACATCCTGTTGGTAGATCCGCGCTACAAGCCCGACTGGGACCTGCCGGGCGGCATGGCGGAGGCGAACGAGCCGCCGCACCTGGCCGCCGAGCGGGAGCTACGCGAGGAGTTGAGTCTCGAACTGCGCGTCGGACCGTTGCTGGTCGTGGACTGGGTGGCACCGCACGGCCCCTGGGACGACAGCTTGATGTTCATCTTCGACGGCGGCGCACTGCCTCCCGCCGAGCCGTTGAAACCGGCTGACGGCGAACTGGCCGACGCACGATTCGTTGCGCTCGATGATGCGCAGGCGCTGCTTCGCCCGTACGTTTGGCATCGGCTGCGTCACGCGGTGGCCGCGCTGAGCGACGGACGCCCGAGGTACCTGACCAACGGAACCACCTGAGACCCTCGTACACATGTTCCATCCACAGCCTGTGGACGCCGAGAGGACCGGATGAGTTACCAGCTCAGCGCCGTGGTCGCCGACGTCGAGCTGCTTCGCGAGCAGACCGCCGACCTGGACCACGCGGTGCTCGCCGCGCTCCGCCAGGACTTCGCGCTGCTGCCGGTCACCCCGCAACTCGTGCAGGAACTGACCGGCGGCCTGCCGGACTACGCCACCGACGAGCCGCACGCCGAGCGCCCGTTCCGGCTGGTGCTGTCACCGCCCTTGGCGGAGGTGCTGGCCTGCTGGTCGAGGATCAGCCCGGTGGCGTACCTGGAGGCGGAGTTCGCGGGCGGCCTGGGCCACCAGTCGGCGGTGGTCTGGCTGGGCGGCGAGGTGAGCTGGGGCCCGCGGTACGACGCCGCGCTGGACCGGCCGCGTACCGAGTGGCCGATCAACACGGCGCTGGCCCGGCTGGGCGCGGAGCCGGGCGCGTGGATCGACCCGTTCGCCGAGCTGGGCCTGCACCTCGAGCGCGACACGGACGGCTGGCTGGCGCACGGCCGCCGCGGACTGTCCGCCGACTACTGGGACGACCTGGCTGAAGAGTGGGAACTACGCCAATCCGACCAGCACCAGCAACCTCATCGCCCTGGCCCCGTTGGTGACTGGGGGATTGCATGAAGCTACGACAATTCGGCTTTATTGCCGCGATGCTTGCTGCCGCGTCCGCAGCCGGCAGCGGCGTTCATCCACAGTGGCCCACCCGCCCGGTCGGCGCCGCCCAGGTGGTCAGCCTGGAAGGCCTGCGCAACGCGGAGTTCGGCGACACCGAGGCGGCCCTGACCCGGCGCGGCGTGCTGCGCGCCGACGAGGAGGCATGCGGACCCGCGCTTGTGGGGCACGGCTCGGTCAGCCCGATCTTCGTCGACGACCGGCTCGTCCTGCTGTGGCTCGACGACCCGATGAGCACGCCCGAGGGCATCAGCGCCGGCACGCCGGTCGGCGAGGTCCGCGCCGCGTATCCCGGCGCCGTCGACCTGCCGGCACCGCCCGGCAGTCACCGCTTCGCCGGGCTGCTCGCCCGCGAGGGCGACCGCGCGTACCTGTTCCTGCACGACGGCGTCACCGTCCGCGAGATCATCGCCGGGTACGCGGACTGGGCCCGTCGCCTCTTCGACGAGGGCTACGGCCCCTGCTGACGCTCGGCAGCGACCGCCGGGCACAGCCCTCCACCCGGCCGCTTCCGGCGCCTCGGCTCAACGACCCACGCTCGACCAATGGGACGATTTATCAGGTCTGCCGCTTATCGAATAGCGAAGCCCTGAGCTCTGACGCCGGTACGGCCTGATTGGATGATTCTCTGCGCTTCATTTTCATGTGATAATGGCCGCATTGGTGCCCATGACGGGGCCATCTCGATGTCCGCCTACGTGTCGCGCACCGTGATCTGGGGAGGCCATGGACCAGCCCGTCGTTCCAGCCCTCATTCCCGCAGTCATGGCACTCGTAGGGCTGATCGCGGGTCTTGTCGCGCCGATGATTGCGGGGTCGGGAGAGAGTCGACGGCGAAGAAGGGAGGACCAGCGTGCGAGATGTGACGAGATACTGGGACTGTTCGAGGACATCAGCGTCTATCGCGCCTTGACCGAATCGGAATCGGCGGTACGTCGTCGGTTGGTGCTGTCGGCCGCGCGATTGAAGGACCAGGCAGCTCGCGAGGCATGCCTCAGCCTCGCCAATGCGGTGGCGAGATCAGACGCCGACGAGGAAGACATCCTGCGGCAATGGACGGTCATGATCCGAGAGGTCTCCCGCGTCTATCGTTCACATCTTTGAGGACAGCGACATGGCAAATCATGGGGGCAGGGGCAACGAGGATCTTCGGCTCACCGAGGAATTGATGGGGAAAACCGGCCCCGCCACGTCCAAGTCGTCGAACGCTTTGCGACGGAGCCAGTATCTGGTGGGGCCGCCGGAGGCGAACCGGCGCTCCGAGCTGGAACGTACGTTACGCGAGGCCTCGAAGATCTCGATATGCGGAATCGCCAGCCGGAGCGTAGTACTGGCGATGTCAACAGTTGCCGCGGAGGTACGCAAGAGCGAAAAGGACTTCCCGTGGGACAGCCTGCATTACGTCACACCGACGCCGTCAATGATTCTCACCGGGCGCAGCGGAGTCGGGCTCGGGCCGGTCGTACGGGACTGGCAGGCGGCCGTGGACACGATCCGAAACTGCGCTCGTCAGCAGGCGCGGGCGGTCCCCGCCGCCGCTGCCAGGCGGAGCAAAGCATTGCAGTTGCTGGGGATGCGTCACTATTTCTTGGAAATGCTGATGCACGTCACCGTCCGCAGTACAGGCCGTAAAGAGTTCTGGTTGACAATAGGGGCCGGCCATCAGAGCAACGACCTTCCCCTTCTGGTGGTCGAGGAGACGGACGACAACTATCCCATTCTAGATGACATGCACAGCCGATTGATCGAAGGCTGCGAAGAGCTGGCGATCCGGCAGGTGCGCTGTGACCTGATCGAAGCGAGCGATGTGAACGGCCCCCCACCGCCGGGAGGCTGGCACGACGAGAAGACGCCTTACCTCGTCGTACACGGCCTCGAGCCGTACGGGACCGGCGGGCAGGCCCGTCCCGCCTGCATGCCAGTGGCGGCCGTGATGATCCGCGCGAACACCAACCGCGGCCCGGTCGTCATGCTCAGGCAGCGCAACGAGTTCTCGGACACCGACTCCTTCGGAAAATACTCGCTCATCACCAGCAGGCTCCTTGAGGAGGACCTGGCTACCGCACTGGGAGTTCCGGTATTCGCCGACCGGCACGTGGATGCCGCCACCGACGCGATGTGGCAGGCAACCAGAACCGATGGCCCGCTCGGGGTCCCGGTGAAGGCGTTCATACGCGCAGCGCAGCGGGAGTTGTTCATCTGCTGCGGCCTCGATGCCCCGGAGAGCCGATTCCAGTTCCACGGATACCAGGTCGTTTCCACGGCGGACGGCTCACAACTCGGCTTCGCCGTGTTCGAGTTGGTGCTCAACCGGCATGAGCCTTTCGACGAACTCGTCGCAGCCGAGGACTGGGACCGGGAGGAGAACCTCCTCGTGGTCAGCCAGTCCGACCTGTACACCGAGGCGTATACTGATCGTTTGAATCGTCTGTTGACGCAGCGCGAGGGATGGTTCCGCACCACCATTCTGGCTCGCCCAATTGCCGCCAGTCACTGACCACGCCGACCTATCCGAAAATACAAGCCAACGAAACAGATCGATATTCTTCGAGCGAGGACCGATGTGGCTTCGAGATGAGGCGTCGACGATTCGACGCCGGGCACCGAATGATCTTCCCCAAGCAGTGATCGGTCTCGTCATGGTGCCCGCCGACGACCCGGAGCTGGTACTGGTCGGCATTCGGAGCAGTGAGGGGAACGTCCGCCATCCAGGAGTCGTGAGCATCCCCACCATGCGCGTGCCGGCAGAGTGGGCGATCCAGGAGACCGGAGTCATCAGGAGCGGCGAGACGAGGCAACTCGAAGGAGCGGAGGGCACCTTCGGCAGGACGCGGTCGACGTCGACAGCAGCCGGCTACGCCGTCGAAGCCCTCCTCTCGAAGAAAGTCCTCGACGGCTCCCTCCTCGACACCGGCTACACATCCGGGCGATGCGCCTTCCGGCTGGCGATGCGAAGCGACGTCGACGACCCGACCGGCCAGGACGGGAGCATCGAAGACACTCTGATGCTCACCGTCCTGGCAATCTGCGACTTCGGTGCCGATGCGCTGCGCGGCCGCAGTCACAGTTATTCCCAGCTCGAGTTCGTCAGGTCGTCGGATCTGGTGAAGGCCTGGCGACAACGGGACGGCCAACTGCTGTTCCCGGCGGCCAACCCGCTCGAGGTGTGCATTCGCGGACTCTGCGTCGAGTCAGCGGTACGGCTGCTCGACTCGCCTGCGGTGATACGCGCCATGAGCGCGACAGGCTTCGGGCCCGGCGTGCGGTGACAGGCGCGGCGACGCTGGCCGCACCGACGGCTCCTTCGTGACGGGATGCGAGAACGCCCGGTGCGATCCTCGCGGATCGACCCGGGCGTTCTCGCATTTCACGAGCGGTGGCGGCGGGATTTGAACCCGCGGAGGGCGTAAACCCTCACACGCTTTCGAGGCGTGCTCCTTAGGCCACTCGGACACGCCACCGCCGACGAGGGTACAGGACCGCCGGCTTGGACGCCGAACCGGTATCCCTCGGCCCGGCCTGGCAGGATCTTTGCCATGAGTACGCACATCGGCGCTGAGCCGGGAGAGATCGCCGAGCGGGTCCTGATGCCGGGCGACCCGCTGCGGGCCAAGTGGATCGCGGAGACCTACCTGGAGGGGGCCCGCTGCTACACGACGGTGCGCGGCATGCTGGGCTTCACCGGGAAGTGGAACGGTGTCGACGTGTCCGTCCAGGGCTCCGGCATGGGCATGCCGTCCGCCTCGATCTACGCCCACGAGCTGGTAAACGAGTACGGCGTGAAGTCGCTGATCCGGGTCGGCTCCTGCGGTGCCCTGACCGAGGATCTGCAACTGCGGGACGTGGTGGCGGCGATCGGCTCGTCCACCGACTCGAACATGAACCGGATACGCTTCGACGGGCTGATCGACTACGCCCCGGTGGCCGACTTCGGGCTGCTGCGTACCTCGGTCGAGGTGGCCGAGCGGCGCGGCATCAGCATGCGGGTGGGGCCGATCCTGGCGGCGGACGCCTTCTACACGGACCGGCCCGACCTGTACGACAGGCTGGCCGACTACGGCGTGCTGGCGGTGGAGATGGAGTCGGCGGCGCTCTACACGATCGCGGCGCGCTTCAAGGCCCGCGCGCTGACCATCCTGACCGTCAGCGACCACATCAAGACCGGCGAGAAGACCACGTCGCAGGAGCGTGAGCAGACGTTCGGCCAGATGGTCGAGATCGCGCTGGACACCATCATCGCCTGACCTGATCGATCCAGGGCCGCCCCGTCACCGCTCGGTGGCGGGGCGGTTGCGCGTTACCCGGGTCACAAAAATAAATACGACCGGTCGTGCTTGTTTCCCCTAGGCTGATCGCATGACCTCCGACGGCCGCGTCGCCCGCGGCGACCGCACCCGCACCGCGGTGCTGGACACCGCCGTGGCGCTGGCGACCGAGGTCGGCCTGCACGGTCTGTCCCTGGCCCAGCTCGCCGACCGGCTGGAGGTGAGCAAGTCCGGCCTCTTCGCGCACTGGCGCTCCAAGGAGGCACTGCAACTCGCCACAGTCGACCGGGCCGTGGCGCAGTGGCAGGAACGGATCGTCACCCCCGCTCTGAGCGCGCCACGAGGCGTACGCCGGCTGCGCGCGCTGCACGAGGCCCGGATCGACTTCTACGCCGCCCGGGTGCTGCCCGGCGGCTGCTTCTTCGCCAACACCGAGTTCGAGTACAACGCCCGCCCCGGCCCGGTCCGGGACCGGCTCGCCGAGGCGTTCGCCAGGTGGACCGCACTGCTGGAGCGCCTCGTGCAGGAGGCGGTCGACCTCGGCGAGCTTCCCGCCGACCTGGACGTGCCGCTGCTCGCGTACGAGATCGACGCGCTGGGGATCAGCGCGGTGATGCGGTCCCGGCTGCTCGACCCGGACGCCACCTACCGGCACGCCCGCCAGGGCCTGCTGACCCGGCTGCGGGCGCTCTGCCCGGATCCGACCCTGCTACCGGAAGGCCAGTCATGAGCCACGCCACCGCTGACCGGCAGGTCGCCGAGTTCGGGCACGTCGAGCACGTGCCGGTGCACTTCGACGACCTCGACGCCATGGGCATCCTGCACAACGCCCGCTACGCCGTGCTGCTGGAACGCGCCCTGACTCCCTACTGGGCCGAGCGCGGCGTCGCCTTCCGGGGCGACGTGCACGCCACCCCCGACGTGTTCCACGCGGTCCGTGAGTTCACCATCACCTACCAGGCGCCGGTCGTCGGCGTCGGCACGGTGGCTGTGCACTTCTGGCTCGAACACTTCGGCACCAGCAGCGCCCGCTACGCCTTCGAGTTCCGCTCGGTGGACGGCGCGACCGTGCACGCCACCGGCACCCGGTCGATCGTCCGGCTGGACCCGGCCACGCTGCGCCCGACCGCCTGGACCGAGGTCGGCCGAGCGGTCGCCGCGACGCTGCTGCGCCCCGCCCCGGCCGACGCCTGAGACCTGGCGGTCAGCGGAAGAAGGCGCGCAGCAACGTCGCGCTCTCGCGTTCCAGTACGCCGCCGTACACCTCGGGGCGATGCGTGACGCGGCGGTCGCGCAGCACGTCCCAGAGCGACCCGACCGCGCCCGTCTTGGGTTCCCAGGCGCCGAACACCACTGTCGAGACGCGGGCCAGCGCGATCGCCCCGGCGCACATGGTGCACGGTTCCAGCGTCACCACGAGCGTGCAGTCGTCCAGCCGCCAGCGGCCCAGCCGCTGCGCGGCCCGGCGCAACGCCAGCACCTCGGCGTGCGCGGTCGGGTCGCCGGTCAGCTCCCGCTCGTTGCGTCCGATCGCCAGCTCGGCGCCGTCGGGTCCGTAGAGCACCGCGCCGACCGGCACGTCGTCGGCGTCGGGGGTCGCATCGTCCGGGCCGGTCACCGCGACCTCCAGGGCCCGGCGCATCCACAGCTCGTGCCGCTGCCGGCGGCCGATCGCGCCCGGGTCGGCGAGCGCCTCGTCGGCGCCCGGACCGACGCGCCCGGCCCGGCCGGGGGTAGGCTGCCCCGGGCGTACGGTCTCCAGCGCCGGATCTGTCGCGTCGGCCGGTTCGGCGGCGCCGGGCGTCAGGGACTCCCCGGGCTCAGACCTCACGCAGCTCCTCGACCTCGTCCGCGCAGCCGAGCACCTGGCAGATCTCGGCTGTCACGTCGGCCGGCATGGAGCCCTCGTGCGCGCAGAGCGCCAGCAGCTTCTGCGCCGGGATGCCCAGGTCGGCGAGGAGGTCGGCGTCACCGACCGGGTCGGCCTCCGGGTCGACAGCGGGTTGCTCGGTGTCGTCGTCGCCGCCGGAGGCGCGCGGCTCGTCGACCTCCTCCAGCCCAGTCACCGAGGTCTTCAGGTCGCCGACGAGCAGCGCGCCCAGCCGGGACTCCTCCGCGTACGCCGAGTCCGAGCCGAAGACCCGCAGGTCCTCCCCCTCGTCCAGGCGCAGGATGACCAGGTACGTGTCGTCGGCCTCGACGAACAGCAGCGAGAGGTCGGCGTCCGGCTCGACGTCGCGCAGCCGGTCGGCGACCTCCTCGATGTCGGTGACGCCCCGCAGGCTCACCTCACCGGCGGTCCAGCCGCCGTCGACGCGCGCCACGGCAGCAGCGAAGTACGACACGGTCCCCCCAAATCAGCCTCGGCAGCACGCCGACACGTCACGCGATGCACGTTAACCGGTCGGGTCGGCAGGCGAGCGGTCAACGCCCCGTATGGGCCGGCCGTTCCTGAAGAGAAAGCCGGTCAGCCGACGACGCGCCGGCGGGTGGCGATGAGTTGGCGCAGCCGCTCGGTGCGGGCCCGCTGCGGCCGCTGGCGCTGCTGTACCGCACGGGCACCGGCCAACTCGGCGAGGAGTTGCAGGCGTCGGCGGCTCCGATCGGGGTCGAGCCGCGGCGGTGTGGTCCAGGCCATACCGCGAGCGTGGACCGTCCTCAGGCGTACGTCAAGGTGGCCTTCGCTACGCAGCGAAACCGGCACCGAAGGTCACCAGAGCGGCCAGTCCCCGGTCTGCGCCCACCGCATCGCGACTATCGCTGCGGCGATGCTCCAGCCACCCGCGGTGACGATCGCTACGCCCGTCGCCACCCCCCGGTCGCCGTGGCGGACCAGCACCGCGGCGGCCAGCCAGGCCAGGCCGCCGGCCAGCAGCGTCCACCAGGCGTAACCGGCGACGCCGCCGCCGACCAGCCCGAACAACAGCAACCAGGCGAACGCGACCAGCGCACCGACAGCGACGCCGGCACCGGTGATCGGGTACGGCTCGCGGTAGCTGGGCCGCATCGACGTGCTCGACGGGAACAGCCCCGAGGGCGTACGCGGTGGCGGGAACGCCCCCGGACCGGTCCCCTCGGGTCCGCCGTGCCACCCGTGCGTCACCGCCGCCCCCTTTCCCGGACCGTCCGTCCCGCGTTCGACTTTCGTCCCTACGGTAGTGGTCTGTCAGGATGACCGGATGCGCTCGCCATCGATCGGACGCCGCACGCGGCCGGCGTACCCGGTCCTGCTGCTCGTCGCGGCGCTCGCCGCCGGGTGCGGCGCCCCTACCGGGCGCGCCGACAGGTGGCAGGAACCGAGTCCGATCGCGACGGCGGCGCAGCCCGCCGACCCGGCCCCGCCGGTCGCCTCCTCGTCCGCCACGCCGTCGCCGGCGCGCACCGACGTGAAGCGGGTCTTCCCGGTACGGGCCGGCAACGTCGACTACCACCCGACGCACGGCGGCTACCCGGGCACCGACGTGTTCGCCGACTGCGGGGAACCGGTGGTGGCGGTGACCGACGGCGTCGTGCTGGAGGTGAGCCGCGTCGACCGGTTCGACAAGCGCGGGCCGCTGGGCCCGGACAACGGTGGGCTCTCCGTCTCGCTGCTCGGCGACGACGGGGTGCGCTACTACGGCTCGCACCTGAGCGCGATCACCGCGGGTGTCGACGCCGGGGTACGGGTGCGTGCCGGGCAGCAGCTCGGCGAGGTGGGCCGTACGGGGAACGCCAACAACGTCTGCCACCTGCACTTCGGGCTCTCCCCGAAATGCACGGGCGCGGACGACTGGTGGATCCGCCGGGGCGTGGTCTGGCCGGCGCCGTACCTGAACTCGTGGCGCAAGGGCGGCAACCGCTCGCCGGTCGCCGAGGTCACCGCCTGGCAGCGCAAGCACGGCTGCCCGGCTTCGCCCGGCCGGTCCACCCGCAGCGGCTGACCGACTCGCGGTTGCGGGGCCACGCGGCGGACGGCGTATGCGCGTAGGTTCCAGGACATGAGTGCCCGGGATCCCCTCGCCGACCTGCGCCGGATCGCGTTCCTGCTGGAACGGGCGAACGAGGCCACGTACCGGGTCCGGGCGTTCCGGTCGGCGGCGAAGACGCTCGGCGCGCTGCCCGCCGCCGAGGTGGCCGAGCGGGCCCGCACCGGCAAGCTGACCGAGCTGTCCGGCGTCGGTGACGTCACCGCCCGCTGCGTGGCCGAGTCGCTGGCCGGCGAGGAGCCGGTCTATCTGCGCCGCCTGCTGGCGACCGAGGGCACCGACCTGGACGAGGCGGCGGCGAAGCTGCGGGACGCGCTGCGCGGCGACTGCCACACCCACTCGGACTGGTCCGACGGCGGCTCACCGATCGAGGAGATGGCGCTGGCGGCGGTCGAGCTGGGCCACGAGTACATGGTGCTCACCGACCACTCGCCGCGGCTGACTGTGGCCCGGGGCCTGACCGCGGAGCGGCTGCGCAAGCAGCTCGACCGCGTCGCCGCCGTCAACGAGGCGCTGCCGAAGGGCTTCCGCCTCCTCACCGGCATCGAGGTGGACATCCTCGCCGACGGCTCACTCGACCAGGACGAGGACCTGCTGGCGCGCCTCGACGTGGTGGTCGGCTCGGTGCACAGCGGCCTCAACGACGACCGGGCGAAGATGACCCGCCGGATGCTGACCGCGATCGCGAACCCGCACCTGGACATCCTCGGCCACTGCACCGGCCGGATGGTCTCCTCCCGGCCCGCCGGGGTGACCGGGCCGGGCGACCGGGGGCACCGGGCGCGTACCCGCAAGGAGAGCGAGTTCGACGCGGACGCCGTCTTCGCCGCCTGTGCCGAGCACGACGTGGCCGTCGAGATCAACTCCCGGCCGGAGCGGCAGGACCCGCCGAAGCGGCTGATCCGCCTCGCGCTGGAGGCCGGGTGCCGGTTCGCCATCGACACCGACGCGCACGCGCCGGGCCAGCTCGACTGGCAGCGCTTCGGCTGCGAGCGTGCCGCGCTGTGCGGCGTACCGGCGAAGCGGGTGGTGAACACCTGGACGGCCGACCGCCTGGTGAAGTGGACGACCGGCCGTAGCTGAACGTCAGCCCCGGGTGGCCGGCTCGGCGGCGCGGACTGCGGGCGCCACCGCCTCCGGGCGTGGGCGACGCCGCCCGAACAGGCCCTGGGCGACCGCCACGCCGACGAGCACCACGAACGCGCCGACCGGCTGGTGCCAGTTCATCCGCTCGCCGAGCACCACCGCGCCGACGAGCACCGCGAACACCGGGATCAGGTACGTCACGGTGGACGCCGTGCTCGCCCCGGCCAGCCGGATGTTGCGCATGTTGATCACGAAGGCGAGCCCGGTGCCGAGCGCGCCGAGCGCCAGCACGCTCGCGATCACGCGCGGGGAGAGGCCGGTCGGCGACGGCGGCGTGCCGACGAACGGCGCGACGAGCGCGAGCTGCGCGGTCGCCACCAGCAGCTGGGCGGCCGACAGCGACAGCCCGGAGTACGCGCTGCCCGCGACGAACTTCTTCTGGTACGGGATCGCCAGCCCGTAGCAGGCCGCCGCGCCGAAGCACATGAGCTGGCCGACGAAGTGGGCGCCGCCCACGCCCTCCCAGACGCCGAGCACCACGAGCACGCCGGCGAAGCCCAGCCCCAGCCCGACCGCACGCCGGACGGTCAGCCGCTCGGTGCGGAACACCAGCACCGCCAGCGGCAGCACGATCAGCGGCGTGGTGGCGTTCCAGATGCCCGCGAGCATCGACTCGACCCGCTGCTCGCCGTAGCCGAACAGCGTGAACGGCACCGCGACGCCGAACGCGGCCACCACGAGCATGTGCGCCCAGACCCGGGGGTCGCGGGGCAGCCGGTCGCGCAGCACGGCAAGCACCACGAGCAGCGTCAGCGCACCGGTGGCCACCCGGTAGAGGGTGAGGTGCACGGGGTGCAGCTCGGTGACACCGACCTTGATGAACAGGAAGCTGGAACCCCAGATGGCGGCGAGCGCGACGAACCCGGGCAGCCAGCTCCGCGCCGGCGCGCGGTCAGGAGTGATCTCGACGTTCACCCCTGACACTCTGCCGCAGAGGTACGACGAAGTCGCGCGGTATTCCGGATGCGGGGTCACGTAGGGTCGCCTCGTGGGACGAATCGATGACCTCGCCAACCGGTACGTGGCCGAGTGGGCCCCGCTGAGCCCGACCGGCGCCACCTACGTCGGCATCGCCGGCTACGACGACCAGCTCGACGACCTGTCGCCCGAGGGTTACGCGGCGCGCGCCGACCTGGCCCGCCGCACGCTCGGCGAACTCGACGTGACCGAGGCGGAGACCGAGGCGGAGCGGACCGCCCAGGAGGCCATGCAGGAGCGCCTCGGCCTGGAGCTGGCCCGCTACGACGCGGGCGAGACCGGCAGCGAGGTCAACGTGATCGCGAGCGGGCTGCACGAGATCCGGATGGTCTTCGACCTCATGCCGACCGACGGCGAACAGGCCCGGGCGAACGTGGCCGCACGGCTCAACCGCTTCGCGTCCGCGCTGGACGGCTACAAGCGCACGCTGCGCGAGGCCGCCGCGGCGGGACGGGTCAGCTCGCGGGTGCAGCTCGTCGAGGTCGCCAAGCAGTGCGACGTCTGGGTCGACCCGGAGGGCGACAACTTCTTCCACGGGCTGGTCGAGCGGATCGACGCCGACGGCGCGCTCGGCGCGGAGCTGCGCAAGGGCGCCGCCGCAGCGACCGCCGCCACCGCCGAGTTCGGGCAGTTCCTGCGCACCGAGCTGGCGCCGGTGGGCAGGGAGAAGCAGGCCGCCGGGCGGGAGCGCTACGAGCTGGCCTCGCAGTACTTCCTCGGCGCGAAGGTCGATCTGGACGAGACGTACGCCTGGGGTTTCGCCGAGCTGGCCCGGCTGGAGGCCGAGATGCGCGCGGTGGCCGCGCGGATCGCCGGGCGCGGCGCCTCGGTCGACGACGCGGTACGCGCGCTCGACGCCGACCCGGCGCGGACGGTACGCGGCAAGGAGGCGTTCCGGGACTGGATGCAGGCGCTCGCCGACAGGGCGGTCACCGAGCTGAACGGCACCCACTTCGACATCCCCGAGCAGGTGCGCCGGATCGAGTGCTGCCTCGCGCCGACGAGCGACGGCGCCATCTACTACACCGGCCCGAGCGAGGACTTCTCCCGGCCGGGACGGATGTGGTGGGCGGTGCCGCAGGGCATCACCGACTTCTCCACCTGGCGGGAGGTGACCACCGTCTACCACGAGGGCGTGCCGGGTCACCACCTCCAGGTCGCCCAGACCGCCGTCCGGGCCGACCTGCTCAACCGCTGGCAGCGGCTGCTGTGCTGGGTCTCCGGGCACGGCGAGGGCTGGGCGCTCTACTCCGAGCGGCTGATGGACGAGCTGGGCTACCTCGACGACCCGGGTGACCGGCTCGGCATGCTCGACGGGCAGGCGCTGCGCGCGGCCCGGGTCATCGTGGACATCGGCATGCACCTGGAGCTGGAGATCCCGAGGGACAACCCGTTCGGCTTCCACCCGGGCGAGCGGTGGACGCCGGAGCTGGGCTGGGAGTTCATGCGGGCGCACTGCCGGGTGCCGGACGAGAACCTGCGCTTCGAGCTGAACCGCTACCTGGGCTGGCCCGGGCAGGCCCCGTCGTACAAGGTGGGCGAGCGGATCTGGTTGCAGGCCCGCGAGGACGCGAAGGCCCGCAAGGGCGCCGACTTCGACCTCAAGGAGTTCCACCGCCAGGCGCTCGACCTGGGCTCGCTGGGGCTGGACCCGCTGCGCAAGGCGCTGGCCCGGCTCTGAACCGGGTGCGGGTGCCGGCGGTGAGTCCCGCCGGCACCCGCCGGGTCAGGCGCCGAGCGTCAGCCGCAACGTCGGCCGGCCGGTGAGCGTGTTGCTGGTGACGTACGCCAGGTCGATGACCGGGTCGGTGAACGTCACCGGGATGGGGAGCGTGACCGGCAGGCCGTCCGGGAACGGCAGGTCCGGCGTCAGCGTCAGCTTGATACCGGCGAGCTTGCCGACGAACCGGGTGCAGTAGAACGCGACGTCGTCGCGGACCGTGAGGCGGTCGGTCGCGTACCGCTGGGTGCGGCCCCTGGGACCGTCGGCGACCAGCAGGAAGTCGTCGGTCACCGCCTCCTTCATGCTGAACTTCAGCACCTTGAGCGCACCCTGCTCGGTCTGGAGGTCGGTGATCCCCTCGAACCGTAGCCCGGTCATGGTCACCTTGGAGCCGGTGAGCTTCGACGGCGTCTGGCCCACCTTCGGCAGGCTCGGGTCGGCGGCGATACGCGGCAGGGGCTTGCCGGGTTCCACTTTGCCGGGCTTCGCCGGGTCCACCTTGCCGGGCTTGCCCGGCGCCGGGCACTCGGTCGATCCGGGCCGGGTCGTCGGCTTGCTCGTCGGGGCCGCCGATCCGCTCGCGGTCGGTGTGGGCGACGGCGTCTCGCTCTTCTTGCTGCTGCCCTTGAACAGGTCACCGATCCCCTCGAAGAAGTCGGTGATGATGTTGCCATCCCGCGTCGGGCTCACGCTCGGCGACGGGGTGGGCGTCGCCGTGGGCGCGCTCGCGCCGGGCGTCGGCGTGGCGGGCTTCGACGGGCAGGCGCTGGCGGCGGGCTTACTCGGGGCGGCGGCCTGCACCGCTCGGGGCTGCACGGCGAGGCCGGCGGTGGCGAGGCCGAGCACCACGAGGACGATGCCGAAGGCGCGCGGGTCCGCCGAACGCCCCGCCCACTCCGGCGGGCCGCCGTCGGATCCGGCCGCCTGCCCGTTCACCGACTGCCGAGGGACCGGCCGCTCCCCGCCCGGCCGCTCGGCAGTCGGCTGCTCGACGGCCGGCCGTACGCCGGCCGGCACCTCGACGGTCGGCCGCTCGTCCGCGGGCTGTGCGTCCTCGGGCCGCGTGTCCACGGGCTGCCCGTCCGCGGCGGTGCCGGGCTCGGCGTCCACAGCGGTGCCGGGTTCGGCGTCCGCCTCGGCGTCGCGCTCGTCGGCGGCCGGACCGGCGGGACCGGCCGGAGGGGTCGGCACCCAGGCGAACGCGAGCGCGCTGCCCACGATGCCGAGCAGCAGACCGACGAAGAAGCCGCCGAGGTTGAGCCCGATCAGGGAGTAGACGGTCGTGATCGCCGCGACGATCGAGTAGAACAGCCGCTGCGGCGGGCTGAGCCAGAGCAGCACCCCGCACGTCACGAGGATGCCCGGGATCAGCAGCGAGAGCAGACCGGTGGCGCCGCTGCTGAAGCTCAGGCCGTTGAGGGTCAACCGGGTGGAGGCGAGCATCTCCACCCCGGCCAGGATGATGAACAGGCCGCCCCAGAACGGCCGGCTCCGCTGCCAGCGGCGGAAGGTACGCCATGCCCGGGCCGCGGTGCCGAGCCGGGCGTGGGACGGGTCGACGGTTGTCACGTACTCCTCCTGGCGGAGCGGGGACGGGAACGATCGGGCGGGCCCGCGGTGGTCGGCCACCGCGGGCCGTGCTCAGCTCAGAAGCACTCCTTGCCCTTGGCGTCGTCGCCCACGTTGACCTTGAGCCGCAGCCCGACCAGGTTGAACGTCGAGGAAGTGGTGTAGCGGGACACCTGCTTCAGGTCACGGATGGTCACCCGGTCGGAGTTCTGGCCGAACGAGCCGCGCTGCGCCGTCGGGTTGAGGTCGCTGGCGTCGCGTCCGATCTTGATGTTGGTGAAGGTCGCGTTGCCCTCGAGCGAGTCCATCGCGATCACGAGGTCCTTGGCCCGGGCGGGGTCCTTGCCCTCACCGGCGTTGATGGTGAGCACCACCGGCAGGCCGGGCAGGTCGGCGCGGACGGACTGGCAGAGCTTGTACAGCTCGGCGCTGCTGATCTCGGCCATCGCGACCGGGCGGGTCGCGCCGGCCTTCCCGTCCTCGCCCTTCTCGCGGACGATGCCGCCGTACTGCTTGAAGCCCTCACCCTCCAGGCGGTCGGCGCCGATCTTGAACGTCTGCCCGGACACGGTGATGTCGGAGGCGATGGCGCCGGTCGACATGCCGAACAGGATGGCACCGGCGGCGGCCGTGGTGGGCACGATCATGGCGGCGAACCGCCGCCACCGGGTACGACCCTGGTTGTCGAGCCGATTCTGCACGGGGTTCCTCCTCGAACGAATGTGCGCGGCGGCCGGTGGGGAACCGGTGGCCCGCGCCGGGCCCGTCCTCTGTTACCGACGGGTAACGATCGAGCCTGATCGTGCACCCGATGCGGTGCAGCTCACAACCCCCTGATTACCCGGCGGTAACACCGGGGTGAGACAGAAAGGTGACCAGGCGTCACGAAATCCCTGCCCAGGCAGGGCGTGGAGGGCGAAATGTCGCGGCAAACCGGGCATAGATGACGGTGAACGCGACGGAAAGTCACCGGACATCTCGCCGTTACAATCGAGTAACGAATGTAAAGTAGGTTCGCC
The DNA here is from genome assembly GCF_000717585.1 of Micromonospora globosa. Taxonomy (NCBI): domain Bacteria; kingdom Bacillati; phylum Actinomycetota; class Actinomycetes; order Micromonosporales; family Micromonosporaceae; genus Micromonospora; species Micromonospora globosa. The sequence continues at coordinate 17,595 of NZ_JNZR01000045.1, read as the reverse complement.
CGCATGGGAGATGTTGACGACGGAGGGGTGGGCCGCATCGCGGCCCACCCCTCCGTCGTGCTTCCGGCGTACCGGTCAGCGGCGCTCCACCTCACCGGCGCCCGAACGCTGGGCCGGCACCGACGGATCGTCGGACCGCCAGTTCGTCGACGCCGGCGGGATCTCGTCGTCGAGCGGGCCACCCACGGGCTCCTGGTCCACGCGGGTGGGCGTCGGGTCGGAGGTCGGCGCGTCCGCGCGGTGCCGGGCGCTGCCGTCACCCTTGGGCCGGGTCACCAGCCACACGCCCGCGATCAGGGCGATCAGGCCGAGCACGCCGGCGATGATCGGACCCCAGACACTGATCAGGCCGATCTTGAAACGGTTGTCCTTCACCGTCTCGACGCTGCGGCTGATCGTGGCGTCGTTGTAGTTGAAGTCCGCGTCCAGCAGCACGGTCGGGGCGCCGGTGTCCGGGCGCAGCTCCTTGTACTGCTGCTCGCGGACCTTGACGTAGGCGCCGGTCACCGGGTCGACCCAGAGCGTACGGGTGTTGCTGTAGACGACCTGGCCGCTGGTCGCGCCGGGCGCGAACTTGCCCAGCAGCGTCTTGACGCTGTCCTCCGGGGTGTTCAGCGGCTCGTTCTCGATCCGCTGCTCGAAGCGGTACGTCTCGACGCCCTTGATCTTCTCCGTGCCGGTGAACCGCGCCGGGGCCGTCTTCTTCAGGTCACGGTCGAACACCTGGTAGTCACGCTTGCCGGTGCCGAACGGGAACTTGTAGATCTGGCCGGAGTAGCGCACGTTGCCGACCGGGGTCTGCTGCGCGCCGGACTCGTTGAGCCACTGCTCGTCCCACGGCGCCGCCGCGCCGGAGATCCGGTACAGCGCCAGCTCCGTGCTGTACTGGCTGATCACATCCTGGTTGTCGCCGCGCTTGACCGTCTGGAAGACGTTCCAGATGACCGCGTCGCCCTTCAGCTCCTTGGGCAAGCGGTCCTTCGTGTCCTCCGGCTGCGGGATGACCTCGACGCTGGACACGAGGTCGGCCTGCGGCACGTCGATGCTCACGCCGCCGGCTTCGGACTTGATCTGTAGGAACTTCGCGCCCTTCGCCTCCGCGACGGACGTCGTTGGTTCCAGGTCATAGGGCAGCTTGGTCACGGCGGGGGCCACGTAGAACGGCAGCCCGGCCGCGAAGACCAGCAACAAGACACCTAGCCCGAAGAGCGCGGCGCCCACGCGAAGCTTCACTCATCCTCCTGTAACCTGCCGCCCTACGGTCTGTCGTCCGGGGCACCCGATCCTTAGCATTGGCGGGAGGTTACTCCCCAGTCACCTGCAAAAGCGACCCCCTGGATGTCCAGATGTCCACAGCCACCACGCCAACAATCCCGGAGCCACCGGTAACGGGCCGTCTTCCCGCCCTCGACGCGCTGCGAGCGATAGGCGCGGTGGCGGTCGTCGGTCACCACGTCGGCTTCCAGACCGCCGTCACCATGAACACCACGTGGGGCGGCTGGTTGGCGCGCCTGGACGTGGGCGTGGCGATCTTCTTCGTGCTCTCCGGCTTCCTGCTGTTCCGCCCGTGGGCGCTCACCGTCGCCACCGGGCGCCCACGGCCCCGCGCCAAGCGGTACTTCTGGCGCCGGGCGCTGCGGATCCTGCCCGCGTACTGGCTGGCGGTGGTGGTCTGTTTCGTCGTCCTGCCCGGCAACCACCCGGTGTCGGCCGGTGACTGGCTGCGCCACCTCACGCTCACCCAGATCTACGGCCCGGGCCAGCTCCGCCACGGGCTCAGCCAGACCTGGAGCCTCGCCACCGAGGTCGTCTTCTACCTGCTCCTGCCGCTGCTCGCGGTGCTCGCCGTGGGCCGGACCTGGCGTCCCGTCCGCACCGTCCTGCTCGCCTCCTCCGGCGCGCTGCTGACCGTCGCGTGGGTCGCCATGATGGGCGCCGGCTGGCTCGACGGCGCGCTGCACACCATGTGGTTCCCCTCGTACGGCGCATGGTTCGGCGGTGGCATGGCGCTGGCCGCGGCGCACGTGGCCCTGCGTACCGGCACCGCGCCGGCCGCCTTCCGCGTGCTCGACGACCTCGCCTCGGCGCCGCTCGCCTGCTGGGGTGCCGCGGTCGCGGTGATGGCGATCGCGACGACGCCGATCGCCGGCCCGCGCGACCTGACCAGCCCGACCGCCGTCGAGTTCGGCACCAAGATGGCGCTCTACCTCCTGATCGCCGTCCTGATCACGATCCCGGTGGCGTTCGGCGGCCCGACCCGGGCGAAGGAGGTCTTCAGCACCGGGTCGGCGCGGTGGATGGGCCACGTGTCGTACGGGCTGTTCCTGTGGCACCCGCTGGTCATCGAGCTGATCTACCTGCTCGAGGACCGGCCGCTGTTCACCGGCGAGTTCGTCAACGTCTTCGCCCTGACCATGGTCTTCGGACTGATGTACGCCGCGGCCAGCTACTACGGCGTCGAGCGCCCTCTCCAGACGCTCGGCACGCAGAGCCGCCGCCGGCCGACCGGGCGCGGACCGGCGGCGGGGGCACCGGCCGTCCCGGCCACCACGCCGGACGTCCCGGCCACCACGCCGGACGTCGCGGCACCCGCCTAGCGGTCACCAGCCGAACACCGAGCGTCATCCGACGACGCCCGGCGGCTCAACGCCGCCGCTCGGGGCATTGCCGGGCGCAGGCCCAGCCCTTAATGTGACGCGCACCGCTAAATTACTTGAGAGTAGGGTTCGCGTGGAGCGTCGCTTCGGCATGCCCGGACACGTGCTGTTCCTCAACTGGCGAGACACTCGCAACCCCGAGGGCGGCGGTTCCGAGGTGTACGTGGAACGGATCGCCGCCGAGCTGGTGGCGCGCGGATTCCGCGCCACCCTGTTCTGTGCCGCGCACCGCGAGGCTCCCGCCGACGAGGTCAACGACGAGGGCATCCGGTTCGTCCGTCGCGGCGGCCGGCACACCGTCTACCTCTGGGCCGCGCTCTGCTACCTGGCCGGGGCGTTCGGCCTCGGCCCGCTCGCCGCGCGCCGGGGCGGCCGGCCGGACATCCTCGTCGACGTCTGCAACGGCCTGCCGTTCCTCTCCCCGCTCTGGGCCCGGCGTCCGGTGGTCAAGCTGATCCACCACGTGCACCGCGAGCAGTGGCCGGTGGTCCTGCCGCAGTGGGCCGCCCGGTTCGGCTGGTGGGTCGAGTCGTCGCTGGCGGTACGCGTCTACCGGCGCTGCCGGTACGTCACCGTGTCCGAGGCGACCCGGCGCGAACTCGCCACCCTCGGCGTACCGCCGGAGCAGGTCTCGGTGGTCTACAACGGCACGCCGGAGCTGCCCCGCACCGACGCCGGGCGCGCACCGTTCCCGCTGCTCGTGACGCTGAACCGGCTGGTGCCGCACAAGCGGGTGGAGGTGGCGCTGCGGGCGGTCGCGGCGCTCGCCGACGAGCTGCCCCAGCTCCGCCTGGTGGTGGCCGGTCAGGGCTGGTGGGAGTCGCACCTGCGCGAGGTCGCCGACGAGCTGGACATCACCGACCGGGTCGACTTCCGGGGCTTCGTGACGGAGGAGGAGAAGGCCGCGCTGCTGGCCTCGGCCTGGGTCGCCCTGACGCCGTCGCTCAAGGAGGGCTGGGGGCTGACGATCGTGGAGGCCGGCGCGGCGGGCACGCCGACAGTTGCGTTCCGGGAGGCGGGCGGCGTCGCGGAGGCGGTGGTCGACGGGCGCACCGGCCTGCTGGCCGACGACATCGACGACTACCTGGCGAAGGTGCGCGCGCTGCTGCACGACGACGAGATGCGTCAGGAGATGGGCGCTCAGGCCCGGCGGCACGCGGCGAACTTCACCTGGCCGGTGGCGGGGGAACGCTTCGCGACCCTGCTGGAGACCGCGGACTCGCCCCGCCGGGTGCAGCGGCGGGGCGACCCGTCCTACCTGTTGCCGTAGACCTCGGGGGCGTACGGGTCCTGCTTCCCGGCCCGCTTGGCCGCCTCCGAGGCGTTACGCGCCTCGGTTGCGGCCTCCTCCGCCGTGGCGGTCGCGGCGGCGGAGAGCCCGCCGAGGGCCAGGACCCCGAGCAACGCCGCCACCAGGCCGGACACGACAAGGGTTAGAGCTCTACGCATGCCATTCCTCCAGTGGTGAGACGTGCGAGCGGACGTTACCACGCAGTAGCTCGCCGGCGTAGGGTCGAAAAGGCGGCAGCCATGACCACCAGAACGGCAGTTCCGCACGCGAGCACGACAAGCCAGCGACCGGATCCGGCCCGCTGCGGCGAGCCCGACGCGGCCGGGTTCCGGTAGAGGCTCAGCGACTCCCCCTCGTACCGGAGGTCGAGACCGGCCAGGACGGCCGGGTCCACTGTGCTCGGCGTACCGTGCTGCACCACCACCCAGCGCACGCCGGTGGCCGAGACCGGCCGTCCCTCGGCGAGCACTCGGCGTACCTCGCGCAGGCGCGGATTCTCGCCCGCCACCGCGACGTCGTCGACCACGAGCGTGTCGTCGGTGAGCACGGTTCCCGGCAGGTAGCGGGGCGCCGGGTCCAGCACCACCCGGCCCGGGTTCCACGGATAGGCCCGGTAGGTGGTCAGCGGCAGGGCGAGGATCTCACCCGGGTCGTCCGGCAGGCGCTCGGCGACCGCCTGCCAGTCCGCCGGGTAGCGCACCGGGCTGATCCGGCCGGCCCCGCCGAACGCCAGGTCCGGCATCGCGGCCAACGGCAGGAGCAGCAGCCCGGCCAGCACGATCCCGCCGACCTCCCGGTCGATCCGGGCCACCAGCCGCTCGGCGCCGAGCGCCGCGCACACCACCAGCACGAGGGCGTACGGCGCGAGGAACTTCTGCCCGTCGCGGAGCAGTCCCGCGCCCGGCACGTGCGCCACCGCCCAGCTCAGCGCCGTGTTCCCGCCGGGCAGCACGGCGAGGGCGGCCAGCAGGTACGCGCCGCCGGCCAGCACGCCCAGCCGTACCGCCGCGCCCGCCGGCAGCCGGCGCCGCAGCAGGCCGGCGCCGACCACGGCCAGGACCACGAGCACCAGGGTCGCCAGCGGGGCCGGCGTGCCGGACCGGCTGGACGGGGTGGCCTGCACGTTCCAGATGCCGCCGGTGCCCGCGAGCGCCACCAGCGGGCCGGCCCAGTTCTCGGCGCGCGCCGCGAACGCCGCCACACCCGCCGGGTCGGACGTGCCGCCCGCGCCGGTCACCAGGGCCGCCACGATCCACGGTGCGTTGAGCAGCGCGACACCGCCCACCGCGACCGCGGACAGCCGGAGCCGGGCCCGATCCGCCGCCAGCACCAGCACCGTCGCCAGGGCGATCAGGCCGCCGGTCGGGGTGATCGCGGCGGGCGCGGCGAGCAGCACCACCCGGGCGAGCGCGCCGTCGCGGCCCGCCCGCAGGTCCAGCGCCGCCCGCACCAGCCAGGGCAGTGCGGCGTACGCCAGCAGCAGCCCCCACTGCCCGATCAGCAGCCGCTCGGCCAGGTACGGCGTCCACGCGTACGCCACGGCGGCGACGAGTTGCACCGCACGCCGCTCGGTCGGCACCAGCCGTCCGGCGCCCACGGCGGCGAACAGGACCGCACCGGCCAGCGCCACCCGCTGCACCACCCAGCCCGGCACGAGCTGGGTCACCAGCGAGACCAGCGCGTCCATCGGCACCGCCCGGGGCAGGCTCTGCGCCGGGGCCACCAGATCCCAGCTCAGCGGCTGCCGGGGGACGAACACCATGTCGTACCGCAGCGCGTAGCCCGGCGCCGCGAGCGGGGCCAGGATCAACGCGGTGACGACGACCGCCACGAGGTACAGCGGCAGCGCCTCCCGCCACCGCCGGACCGCGGGGCCGCCGCCCTCGGCGGGACGTCCGGTCATTACGGCTTCGGCACCGCCCGGCCGATGGTGATCAGGTTGGTGCACAACCTGACTCCGGGCGTGTTCACGGTCAGCTCGACGGCGGACCCGGCACCCTCCACCATGAAGAACACGTCGTTCAGCCCGCTCTTGAGCGTGATCTCGCGGGTGGCGTCGCCGAGCTTGAACACCGCCGTCGAGTCACCGGAGCTGACGTAGCCGAAGTGCACCACGTACGGCCACTCGACCAGGTAGCCGTCCATCGGGATCCGGGTGGTCCGGCCACCCTCGGCCAGGTGCCCGCAGCCCTCCACGGTGCCGGGCGCGACCTTGCGTCCCTCGACCACCACCGGACGGATCCGGCCGTTCTCGTCGAACGTCGACGGCTTCTCGCTCATCGTCACGAACGTCGGCCGGCGCTCCGCCGGACGGAAGAAGTGGGACTGGAGGTTGTCCGGCCAGAAGTATCCGGCCACCACCCGGTCCGGCACGATCGTGTCGAAGAAGACGGTGCCCGGCGGAGCGGCGGCCAGCTCGGCCTGCGTGGTGGCCAGGTAGTCCCGCCCGTGCTTGGTGCTCCAGTTGTCGCCGAACCGCGCGGTGCTCCACAGCGTGCCCACGCCGATGGTCGCCAGCAGCACCACCATCGAGACCAGGCCGACGGCGAAGGCGCCCGGCTCCCGCAGCACAGTCGGCAGCGGCCACGCGGACACGTCGTCCTCGTCGTTGTCCTTCATCCCGAGCAGCGCCACCCCGACGCAGATCGCGGCCACCAGCACCACGTCCGCGACGTACCGGGGGACGACGCCGACCAGCGGCCCGAGCGGCCCGCCGAGCCGGGTCACCGCGAACAGCGCCGCGACCAGGCCGAGGTAGCAGGCGAGCAGCAGCCAGGCCCGCCCGGCGGACGGCCGCCGCCGCACCGTGACCACGATCAGCGCCGCGAGCACCGCCCAGGACAGCCACTTCGCGATGTCGTACGGGTCGGACAGCGGCGGCCCGTCACCGGCGTACGTCCAGCGCCACGGCCCGCCCAGCAGGCCCGGCACCACCGTGTCGCCGATCAGGTCGCCGAGGAAGGAGAAGACCTGCCCGACCGAGGTGGGCTCGTCCAGCCCCCGGGCCGGGCGGGTCAGGTAGTACGCCAGGTACGCCCCGGACAGCACGGTGAGCATCAGCCACGCCGGCCAGAACCGCACGACGGTGGTCACCAGGCTGCGCCACGCGCGGCCCTTGGTGAACAGGAACGCGGTCAGCAGGAACAGCAGCGGCACGATGAGCAGCGCCTTGGTGTCGAAGAGCAGGCCGAACACCAGCCAGAACGCGACCAGGACGAGGTGCCGCCTACGGCCGGTGCGCACGTACCGGACCTGGGCCGCCACCGCGAGGACCAGGGCGAGTTGCGGCGGCAGAACGAGCAGCCCGACCAGCCACAGCGACGACACCTCGAGCGTCAGCGGGCTGAACAGGAACAGGCTCAGCGGGACCAGCAGCCCCCAGCCGGGCCGCAGCAGATCACGGAGCAGCCGGTAGAGGGCGATCCCCACCGCCGCCTGCCCGGCCGCCAGCAGCAGGATCCACGGCCAGCCGGCGAAACCGGCCGCCCGGACCATCAGCCACGCGACCGCCAGCCCGGCCGGCATGAGGTGGTTGTTGAACGTGCCCAGCAGGTAGTCCGGGTCCAGCCGGGTGTCGAGCACCTGCGCGGCGATGACGAACTCGTCCTGCGAGAACCAGCCACGGGCGGCCAGCCCGGCGCGCGACGCGACGGACACGACGATGAGGGCGATCGCGACCGCGCGGACGCGGTCGGCGGCAATCCAGCGACCGATCGGTCCGGGTCCGTCGTCCTCCGCGCCGACGGCTGCCGGATGCGTCTCGGCCGCTGCTTGTGGCATTGACATGGTCGGCAGCCTGCCACACGCTTACACGCCGTGGGGACGGCCGTTCTCCTGATAACGCCCTGCCGCGCCCCCAGGTCGCCACTGCGCGTCCGGTCCGGATAACGTCGCGCGACACGCGTCATGTTGCAGGTGCGCGTACGGCCGGCGGAGACGGGAGCCGAAAATGCGTGCGGACGGGACGACAACGTCGCCGACGGGGACGGAAACCCCCGCCCGGGAGACCGGCCGTGCCCGGCAGACGGCGCGACGGTTCCGGCACCTGACGATCTGCCTCGCGCTCACCGCCCTCGCCTTCCAGCAGGCCCCCGGGCAGGTCGTACCGGACACGAAGGTCGACCTCAACGTCAATCCGGCCGGGTGGCTGCTGCGCTCGCTGCACCTGTGGGATCCCACCGGCACGTTCGGCCAGCTCCAGAACCAGGCGTACGGATATCTCTGGCCGATGGGCCCGTTCTTCCTGCTCGGGACGGAACTGGGCATCGCGCCGTGGATCGTCCAGCGGCTCTGGTGGGCGCTGCTGTTCTGCGTCGCGTACCTCGGTGTGGTGCGGCTGGCGGGCCGGCTCCGGCATCGGCAGCCCCGCCGGCCGGATGATCGCCGGTGTCGCGTTCGCGCTGTCCCCGCGCATCCTGACCCAGCTCGGCTGGTCGTCGGTGGAGTCCTGGCCCAGCGCCGTCGCGCCGTGGGTGCTCATCCCGCTCGTGGGACTCGCCCGGGGCGCCCGGCTGCGCCGCGCGGTCGCCGGGTCGGCGGTCGCCGTCGCCTGCGCGGGCGGCGTCAACGCCACAGCCGTCGCCGCCGTGGTGCCGCTCGCCCTGCTCTGGCTCGCCACGCTCCGGCCGTTGCGCCGCCGCGTCACCGCCCTCGCGGCCTGGTGCGGCGCGGTCGCCCTGGCCACCGCGTGGTGGCTGATCCCGCTGCTGGTCCTCGGCCGGTACAGCCCGCCGTTCCTGGACTACATCGAGACCGCCCGCAACACCACCAGCGTCACCGACGCGGTCACGACGCTGCGCGGCGCCTCCTACTGGGTCGCGTACCTGGCGTCCCCGTTCGGCGCGAACATCCCGGCCGGCGCCCGGCTGGCCAACGACACGCTGCTCGTGGTGGCCACCCTGGCGGTGGCCGCGCTCGGGGTGCTCGGCCTGTCCCGGCGCGGGATGCCGCACCGCCGGTTCCTCATCACCGGTCTGCTGCTCGGCGTCGCGCTCGTCGGTCTCGGGCACACCGGCGACCTGCCGAACATCCTCGCCGGGCCGCAGCAGCAGTTCCTCGACGGCATCGGCGCCCCGCTGCGCAACGTGCACAAGTTCGACGTGCTGCTGCGCCTGCCGCTGGCGCTCGGCCTGGCGCACCTGGTCAGCCTCGCCGTACGCGCGGCCCGGACCGCCCCCGAGCAGCGTCGTGGCCGGGCCACGGCACGGGCCTGGCTCACCGCCGGCACGGCGATGGTCGCGGTCGCGGGCGTCGCCTCACCGGCGCTCGCCGGTGGCCTCGCCACCCCGGGGGCGGTGAAGGACGTGCCCGGCTACTGGCACGAGGCCACCGACTGGCTGGACGCGAACACCGGACGCGGGCGGGTCCTCGTCGTCCCCGGCGCGCGCTTCCCCGCGTACGACTGGGGCAGCACCACCGACGAGATCGCCCAGCCGCTGCTGGACAGCCGGTGGGCGGTCCGCAACGCCATCCCGTTCACCCCGCCCGCCACGATCCGGCTGCTGGACGCGATCGAGTCGACGCTCGCCACCGGCGCCGGTTCGGCGGGCCTGGCCGACCTGCTCGCCCGCTCCGGGATCAGCCACGTCCTGTTCCGCGCCGACCTCGACCACGGCCGCTCGGACACGGCCCGCCCCGCGGTCGTCCGGCAGGCGCTGGAACGCTCGCCCGGCCTGACCCGCGTGGTGTCCTTCGGCCCGGTGCGCGGCGGCTCCGACGCCCCTGACGAGTTCCGCGACCAGGGCCTGGACGTGCCCGGGCGGGCGCTTGAGGTGTACCGGGTGGACCGCGCCGTCCAGCCGGTGGTCGCGTACGACCGCGACGACGTGACCACCGTCGTCGGCGGTCCCGAGTCGCTGCTCGACCTGGCCGCCTCGGGCCAGCTCGGCGCCGCGCCCACGATCCTGGCCGGCGACGCGAAGGCCGGTGAGACCACCGGGCGGGTCGTGATGACCGACGGGCTGCGGAGGCGCGACGTCTCGTTCGGCCGGCTGCGCGACAACTCCTCCCAGACGCTCACCGCCGACGACACCTTCGCGGTGTCCGCGCCCGCGCACGACTACCTGCCCGACTGGGGGCCGGAGTGGTCGACCGTCGCGCGCTTCGAGGGCATCAGCGGGATCCGCGCCTCCACCGCCCGCTCCCAGATCGACGCGACCGGCGGCACCCGGCCCGAATACCAGCCGTACGCGGCGATGGACGGGAACACCGCCACATCCTGGCGGTCGGCGCCGCACTCACGCAGCGACAGGCAGTGGATCGAGGTGAACCTGGCGAACCCGACCCGGGTCACCCGGGTGGAGGTCTGGTTCGACCTGAAGGCCGACGCCCTGCCCACCACAGTCACCGTGACCGCCGGATACGAGAGCCGCACCGTCGAGCAGTTCGGTGACCACATGGTCTTCGAGCTGCCCGGCGTGCACGCCACACGCAAGGTCGAGGTATCAGTGGACGCCGCGTTCGACCTGCGCCCGTTCGGCGACAAGACGGTCGGCATCACCGAGATCAAGATCCCAGGTGTCCAGACCAGCCGGACCCTCCAGCTGCCCGCCGCCCCCGCCACCGACCAGCCCGCAGGCGTGGTCGTGTCGGCGGCCCCGTCCACGCCCGCCTGCTTCACCGTCGACGGCCGCCCCCGCTGCTCCACCGACGCGATCCGCGGCTCGGAGGACGCCTCCACCATCGACCGCACCTTCACACTGCCGGTGGCCGGGACGTACGACGCGAAGCTGTGGGCGCGGCCGACCCCCGGCCCGGAGCTGAACGCCGCTCTGGACAAGCTGGTCGCCGACGCCCAGCCGTTGCGCCTCGCGCCGCAGGTCACCGCGTCCTCGACGGCGGTGCCCGACCCGGCCGGCCGGCCCGGCGCGGTCCTCGACGGCGACCCGGCCACGAGCTGGTCACCGGCGCTGAACGACGAGGCGCCGATCCTGCGCCTCACCTGGCTCGAACCGCAGGTCATCAGCCGGATCCGGTTCACCGTCGAGGAGGGGACCGCCGCCACCCGGATCGGCAGCGTCCGCGTGGTCGGCAACGACGGGTTCCGCAGCAACCTGCTCACCAACGACGGCGTGCTCACGCTCGACCCGCCGATGCGGACCGACTCGATCACCATCCAGTTCCTCGACAAGCCGTCCGCCACCAGCACCGACCCGTACGGCCTGCGGCTGCCAGAGCCGCTGCCCATCGCTGTCGGCGAGGTGACGGTGCTGCCCCTCGGCACCACTGTCGCACCCCGCCCGGAGACGCCGCTGAAGCTGGCCTGCGGCTCCGGCCCGACGCTCCAGGTCGGCTCGTCCCGGATCACCACCACGCTCACCGGCACGGTGCGCGACCTGCTGGAGCTGCGCGAGATGCCAGTCACCGCCTGCGGCCGGACCACGCCCAAGCAGCTCGACCTGGGCAGCGGCGAGCACCGCCTCGTCACCACCGCGAGCACGCTCGCCACCGCCACCCGCGTCGCGCTGACGCCACGGACCGCGACGCCCGCCGCGGAGGCCACCGCCGGCGACATCGAGGTGGGTTCCTGGTCGGCCACCGAGCGGCGGGTACGGGTGTCCGAGCACTCCGTCGACCGGGTGCTCGCGGTGCGGGAGAACACCAACACCGGCTGGCAGGCGACCATCGGCGGCACGACGCTCACCCCGCTCGTGGTGGACGGCTGGCAGCAGGGCTGGATCCTGCCCGCCGGTGTCTCCGGGGACGTGGTGCTGCGCTTCACGCCGGACACCCCGTACCGGATGGGTCTGCTGCTCGGCGGCGTCCTGCTGGCGGTGGTGGTGCTGCTCGCGGTGCTGCCCGATCGCCGGCCCGCCGGGGATCGCGCGGTCGTCGTCGCACCGGCGGCCCGGCGACGGCTCACCCGCTCGCTGCCGCTGCTCGCAGTCGGCGCCGCCGCGCTCGTGCTCCACAGCGGTCTGCTCGGCGCCCTGCTGGTCGCGGCGGGCTTCATGCTCGCCGTACCCGGGCCGCGTCGCCTGCCGTGGACCAGTGACCCCCGGCGGGTCAGGAGGATCGCCCGGGCGGCCGAGACGTGGCTCCCCGGCGCGCTCGTGGCGCTGGCCGGGTGGGTCCATCTGGAATCGGGCGACCGGCACACCGACGTGCTGCCGCAACTCCTGACGGTCGCCGCCCTGGGCGCGCTCTGGCTCTCCACGACCGCCCGCCGACGGCCCGTACGCCGGATCAGGCCCGCCTCGGCGGCGGCCCCGGCCGTGCCGGCCCCCCGGACGCCGGAGCCGGCCGGGCAGCCGACGCCCGTCCCCGCCCTCGCCGCCGCGGCCGTCGCCGCTCCCGCCGCCCTCGCCGGTCCAGGCACGGGTCCGGGCCGATGGCCGGACCTCGACGTCGAGCCGGGTCCGGACCGAGACGCGGACCGCGACGCCGAGCCGGGCGCGGACCTGGGGCCGGACCTCGACGTCGAGCCGGCCACGGACCGGGACGCGGGCCGAGGGCCGGACGGCGAGGCCGAGCCGGATACGAACCTGGACGGTCGCGCCGAGCCCGACTCGGACGGGCGGCCGGGACCGGACGTCGCGCCGGGGCCGGAGGACGGCCCGGCGTCCCGCGTCTCGGAGATCACGTGAGCGAGGGCCGGCCGGGCCCGCAGCCGGCGGACGGCCGGAGGACCGGGCTGGGAGCGGCGGGCGTCGCCGTCACGCTCGCCGGTGTGCTGGTCAACGGCCTGGCCTACCTGGTGCCGGTACTCGCCGCCCGGAAGCTCGACGCGGACGACCTCGGCGCGCTCGCCACCGCCCTCGGCCTCGTGGCCATCGCCGGTGTGCCGGGGCTCGGCCTGCAACTCGCGGTCGCCGTGCACCACGCCCGGCACGGCCCGTCCGACACCCGGCGGCTCACCGTGCTGACCGCCGCCCTGTGCGCGGGGGCGCTGCTGGTGGCGACGCCGGTGCTCGTCGCCGCGCTGGACCTGCCGGCGGTGGTACCGGCGCTGCTGGCCGTCACCACGGCTTCGGTGGTGCTCTCGTCGCGCTCGCTCGGCGAGTTGCAGGGCGGTCAGCGCTTCCTGCGGCTCGCCGCCGCGATGGCGCTGCTGGCCGCCGCGCGCTACGGCGGGGTGATCGTGGGGCTGCTGCTCGGCGCGGGCCTGACCGGCGCGCTCGCGATCGGTGCGCTCACCGCCGCGCTGGCGCCACCGGCGCTGGCCTGGCTCACCGGTACGCCCCGGCGTCCCTCGGCCGCCCCGCGCCTGACCGTCGCCCAGGTGACCGCCGGGTGCGGGGCGACGCTGGCGATGCTCGTCGTCTCCTACGCCGATCTGCTCCTGGCCCGGCAACTGCTGCCGCCGTCGGGTTCCGGGGCGTACTCGGTGGGGACCGTCCTGACCAAGGGCGCGCTCTGGGCGCCGCAGGTCGCCGCCGTCCTCGCCCTGCCACGCCTGGCCCGCGGGGACCGCCGCAGCCGCACGGTCGCGCTCGCGGTGACGGGTGCCTGCGGCCTGGTCCTGGTGGGCGCGTCGGCAGTCGCCGGCGGGCTGGCCTTCCGGCTCGTCGGCGGACCCGACTACACGGCGCTCGGCCGGTACGCGCCGCTGTTCGCCGCCGTCGGCGCGCTCTACGCGGTGACGTTCGTTCTGCTCAACGACCGTCTCGCCGGAGGCGTCAGGTGGCCGGCAGCACCGCTGTGGCTGGGCACCGGCGCGCTGGTGACCGTTGCCGCGATCGTGCGTCCGCGTACCGTCGGCGGTCTCGTCGTCGCGGCGCTCGCCACGGCCGTGGTCACGACACTGCTGATGGCCGTGCCGGCGACTCGGCGCCCAGCCAGTCACCCAGCAACAGGTGATCGATCGAGTCCACCCGGCCCAGCGACCGACCGGACGCGATCCGCTCCCGCAGCTCCGCCCGGGTGAACCAGCGCGCCTCCAGCAGCTCCACCCCGTCGACGCGGACCTGCTCGGAGGTGGCGACGGCCCGGAAACCCACCATCAGGCCAGCCGGGAACGGCCACGCCTGCGACCCCTGGTAGGTCACGTCGGTGACTGTCACCCCCGCCTCCTCCGCCAGCTCCCGGCGGACCGCGTCCTCCAGGCTCTCACCGACCTCGACGAAGCCGGCGAGCGTCGAATACGCCCCCTCGGCCGCGCCCGCGTGCCGGGCCAGCAGGCAGCGCCCCGGCGGGCCGGGTGCCTCGACGAGCACGATGACAGCTGGCTCGATCCGGGGGAACAGCAGCCGCCCGCACTCCGCGTCCGCGCAGGTCCGGACGTGTCCGCCGCCACCGGCCACCGCCGCCGCGCCGCACGCGCCGCAGTATCGCTGCTGCCGGTGCCACAGCAGCAACCCCCGGGCGTACGCCTGGACGGCCGCCCCGGCCGGGTCGAGCCGGCCGGCCAGCGCCCGCAGGTCGGCCGCCCGCGTCGCGGCGGCCGCCTCCACAGCGGCCCGCTCGCCCAGCGCGGACAAATCGACGGCGAACACCGCGGCGTCCCCGTCGACCCCGAGGAAGACGGTCTCGCCCGCCGCGGCCCGGACGGTCGACGCCCGCTCACCGGTGAGCCGGACCGGGCCGTCCCCGTCGACCAGGCAGCGGTCCCGCCACAGCGGCAGCACGACGCTCGCCGGGTCGGTCAGCCGCTCGGCCAGCCAGTCCGCGTCGGCGCGCCGCGCCGCCGCCCGGTCCAGCCATCCGCCGCCGTACGCCGGCACCCGATCCTGTGTCCGCACCAGCTCACCGTGCCACGATCCGCACCGCGGCACCGCCCCGAAACGGGTGATCGGTGCGACACCGGCGGTCAACCGACACGACCGCCGGACCGGACACTCCCGGCGGGCCCGAGCGTTGGTTACCGTAGGTGTCTCCCGCGGGGGAAGCGGTCCCCGCGTGTACTTCCGATCGAGGTTGCAGTGACGATGTACGGCGAGAAGATGCCGGCTGCCGACGACCGTCCCACCATCAAGGTGGCGGCGGTGAGCTGGCCCGGCGTCGAGATGGAGCCGGTCGCCACACCACCCGGGGGCGGCGCGGCCAAGCCGACACGCTCGCGACGGGCCCGGCTGCTGCTGGCCGGAGGGATCGTCGCGGCCGTGCTCGCCGGCGGCGTCGGCCTGGGCGCCTACGCGTACGCCGGTGACGTGCCCCGCGGCACCACGGTGCTCGGCACCGAGCTGGGCGGGCGGAGCCGCGCGGAGGCGGCCCAGGCGCTCCGCGCCGAGCTGGAACGCCGGGCCGACAAGTTGGACGCCCCGCTCGCGGTCGCAGTCGGTGAGAACAAGGCCGAGCTGAAGCCGTCCGAGGTGGGGCTCGCCATCGACGTGGACGCGACGGTGGCGGCGGCTGCCGAGGCCGACGCGCACGCGGTGAGCCGGCTCGTCGGCTCCCGGGCGGTCGAGCCGGTGGTGACCGTCGACCAGGCCAAGCTTGGGGCGGCCCTGCGCAAGGTGATGGGCGCGCAGGGGCGTGAGATGACCATGCCGGCGATCATCTGGACCGGGACCACACCGAAGCCGGTCTACCCGAAGCCGGCGCTGACGATCGACACCGATGGCGCCACCTCGGTGGTGAAGGCCGGCTGGCTGGCCGCCGAGCCGGTCACCGTGCCGCTCGTCGAGAAGTGGCCGGCCACCACCCGCGAGGAGGTGGACCGGCTCGTCGCCGAGCTGGCCCGGCCCGCGGTGGCCGCACCGGTCACGCTCACCACCGACGGCGGCTCGGTCACCGTCCCGCCCGCCGCCATCGCCCGGTCGCTGCGCTTCTCCGCCGACGACGCCGGCACGCTCACCCCGAAGGTCGACGTCAAGCGGCTGCGTACCGCACTGGGGGACCGGCTGACGAAGCTCGAGGTCGAGCCGCGGGACGCCGGACTGACCATCAGCGGCGGCAAGCCGAAGGTGCTGCCCAGCAAGCCCGGACGCCAGGTCGACGCCGCCGCGCTCGGCCCGGCGCTGCTCGCGGTGCTGCCGAAGACCGAGGGCCGTACGGTGACCGCCGAGCTGAAGCCGGCCGCCCCCGAGCTGACCGAGGCGGAGCTGGCGAAGCTCGGCATCAAGGAGCGGGTGTCGACGTTCACCACCCAATTCACCGGCGGCCTCTCGTCGCCGCGCAGCCAGAACATCGTCCGTGCGGCGAAGGACGTGGACGGCGCGCTGGTGAAGCCGGGCGAGACGTTCTCGCTCAACGGGCACACCGGCGAACGCGGCTACGACCAGGGATACAAGGACGCGCCGACGATCGTTGGCGGAAAGCTGGTGCCGGGCGTCGGCGGCGGTGTCTCCCAGTTCACCACCACGCTGTTCAACGCCACCTACTACGCCGGGCTGGAGGACGTCGAGCACAAGCCGCACTCGTTCTACTTCAGCCGATACCCGGCGGTGATCGAGTCCACCATCTACTGGCCTCAGCTCGACTTCAAGTTCCGCAACAACACGCCGTACGGCGTCCTGATCGACACGTCGTACACGTCCAACTCGATCACCGTCTCGATCTGGAGCACCAAGATCTACGACAGCGTGAAGACCGAGTACGGCCCGCGCCGCAACATCACCCAGCCGAAGACGGTCTACCTGACGCCGGGTCCGACCTGCATCGCCGCCGCTGGCGCTGTCGGGTTCGCCCAGGACGCGTTCCGGGTCATCAAGAAGGACGGCAAGGTGTTCAAGCGGGAGAAGTTCAGCTGGCGCTACGACGCCGAGCCGCGGTTCATCTGCGCCCCGAAGCCGGGCGACGACTGATCCACGAGACGCAGAAAGGCCCCGCCGGACGTATCCGGCGGGGCCTTTCCCATGATTCTCACGGCCGTGCCGCGGCCAGCCCTTCGCGTACGCCGTCGGCGTCCCGGTCGGTGCCGTAGACGGGCGTGTCCGGCTGCTGCCGCCAGCTCTCGTCCAGGGTGCCCGCGTCGACCGGGTCGAAGCCCAGCTCGTCCACCAGCTCCATCACGATCCGCTTGGCGTCCGCGTCGTCACCGGCCACCGGCAACGCGATCCGGCCCGCCGTACCCGCGGGCTTGCCCTCGTCCATCAGGTGCGCGGCCTGGATGTTGTTGAAGACCTTCACCACCCGGGCGCCCTTGAGGTGATCGGCGGTCCAGCGGCTGGAGCTGAGACTGCGGTCCAGCAGCTCGGGGATGTCCCCGTCCCGCTGGGGGTAGTAGTTGTCGGCGTCGACCACCAGCTTGCCGTCGAAGAGCGCCGCGGGGAGCTGCGGCACCGCCTTCAGCGGGATCGCGATGACCACCAGTTCGGCGCCCTGCACGGCCTCCTCCACCGACACCGCCCGGGCGCCGGTCTCGGCGGCGAGGTCGGTCAGGCTCTGCGGCCCGCGGGAGTTGGCCACCGCGACGTCGTGACCGAGTGAACGCAGACGACGGGTGAGGGTGCCCCCGATGTGCCCCGACCCGATGATTCCGATCTCCATGCCCACTCCTGTACCCCGCGCGGTCGGACCCGATCACGGTCCCGGCGTACGACACGTCACGTTTCGCGCCGCCGAGCCGGCGGGCGAACGTGCGTCGACGGTCCCGGCTCGACGGTACGAGACCGAGGCGGTCCGTCGTGGTGTTTTCCGGGGGGCAACGCAATTCAGGGCCACCCCGGTTGGGGGTGGCCCTGAATTGGAAGATTGTCCGGCGGTGTCCTACTCTCCCACACCCTCCCGAGTGCAGTACCATCGGCGCTGGAGGGCTTAGCTTCCGGG
>NZ_JNZR01000044.1:0-35202 GCF_000717585.1 Micromonospora globosa | reverse complement strand
CCCTAGCCCCGCCCTCCCCGCCCTCCCCGCCCGCGCCGCGCCTACCGCCCTCGCTCTCGTCGATCTTGCGGTTTCGGCCCTCCTGATGCCCGGGTTGCGACTTTTGTCAGGGCAGCAACTGCATGATCAACGGGGTGGTGGGGGCGGCTTCCGTCGATCTTGGAGCTGTGGCGCCCAGATGGTCGGATTAGCGGTATTCGTGAGGTGCCACAACTCCAAGATCGCGGAGGGTGCTTCCGAGATCTCGGCCGATCCCGGTCCGTGGGGCGTCTGTCTCAAGGTGGGTGGCCCGGAGGGTCGGGGTGGGTGGGGAAAGTGGTTGACCTCGGGGGGAGGGGTGGGGCCTACTGCGTCGGGGTGCTGGACCGTGGGGGTCGGGCGGGGTGGCGGGAGCGGGCGTGGACGGGACGGATGCGTTGGTCTGGCGGGAGTTCGGCGAGGACGACCTGCCCGCGTTGACCGGCCTGGCGCAGGCGTGCCTCGCCACTGACGGCGGGTTGCCGCTGTTCGGGCGTACCCCGTTGGTGCGGGTGCGGCTGCTCCAGACGCGTACCCACGGCGTCTGGTCCGGCGACGACCTGGTCGCGGCCGTCGGGGTCGGCACCGGACGGACGCCCGCCACCGCCACCGGCCTCGTGCACCCGGCGTGGCGCGGGCGCGGGCTCGGCGGCGCGCTGCTGGACCGGGCGGAGAAGCAGGCGGGCGATGCGGGCCTGCTGGTCACCACGGAGACGTGGACCGCTGGCGCGGAGGAGTTGTTCGCGGCGCGTGGCTACACGCGGACGTTCCTGGAGTGGGTGCTGCGGCACGACCTCGACGCGCTGCCCGAGGTCGCCGCGCCGGACGGCGTGACTGTGGAGCCTGCGACGCTGGGACCGGAGTTGTTCGCCACCTACCGCGCGTCGTTCGCCGACCGGCCCGGATTCGTCGAGCCGGAGGCCGCCGAGTGGCTGGGCGACCTGCGTGACGACGAGGACTTCCGCCCGGAGCTGACGCTGCTCGCACGCGGCCCGGACGGTGCGCCGGCCGGCTTCGTCACCGTGCTCGACAACTGGATCGACCAGGTCGGCGTGGTGCCCGGGTGGCGCGGGCGGCGGGTCGGCGCGTACCTGGTGGCGCGCGTGCTGCGCGGCCTCGCCGACGCGGGCGCGGACGCCGCGTGGCTCTGCGTCAACGACGACAACCCGGCCGCCGGGCTGTACCGGCGGCTCGGCTTCCGCGACTTCGGCCGCCGCGCCCGCTATCTGCATGGCTGACCCGACGCGGGAGGCGGTTCTGCGGGCCCTCGCCGACCTGTGGGCGAACGGCTGCCCGGTGCCCGCGCCCGAACTCCACGAACGGCTCGCCGACGTCGGTCTGCGCCGGTGGCGCAGCGTCGCCCGCCGGCACCGGGGGCGGCGGCTCGGCCCGGACGACCGGCTCAGAGATCTGGTACGCGGACTGGTCGCCGCGTTCGAGCCGGACCCCAAGCTGGTCGGGCCGCTGGTGCGTGACTACGAGTGCGTGGCGCGCGCCATCGCCGGCGCCGTGACATCGACCGAGCCGCCGGGGGCTGTTGCGGACGCCCGGTGACGTGGTCTCATGGCGGAACGACGACGTCATCGATCCGCAGCTTTGACAACCCCGCGTCGGTACTCCTTTCATGCCTCTCGAAAGGTGCAACGATGCACAGGAAACCGACGATCCACCTGGCAGTGCTCGTCGCTGCCGCCGCCACCTTCCTGACCGCCGGAGGAGCCTCCGCCACGACCGCACCCGTGGCCGCCTCTCCCGCGGTCGCCGAGTGCGACCCGGGCGCCGACACGCACAGCGCCGCCCGGGTACGCGAGGGCGCCACCGTCAAGGAGCCCGAGCTCTACTCGACGAACGAGGCCAAGGCGTACGGCGTCATCAAGGACTCGCCGCGCCTGGCGAACGGCAGCGTCACAGTGCCGACGATCTTCCACATGATCTCGGACCACGAGCTGAGCGCGGCCGAGAAGGCCCGTTGGAACACGCTCATCTCGGCGCAGATGACTGTGCTGAACGACTCGTTCGCGGGTCGTACCGCGGCCGACGCGTCGGACACGCCGTTCCGCTTCTCGCTCGTGGACACCACGTGGACCGTCAACAGCTCCTGGTACACGGTGGTGCCGGGCAAGAGCGAGCGGGACATGAAGAAGGCGCTCTACACCGGCGACTCCCGCACGCTGAACGTCTACGCGGCGAACATCGGTGACGGGCTGCTCGGCTGGGCGTACTTCCCGAAGGGCTACAACAACGGCCGTGACTACATCGACGGCGTGGTGATGCTCGACGAGTCGATGCCGGGCGGCACGGCCGGCAAGTACGCGCTCGGTGACACGCTCACGCACGAGGTCGGGCACTGGCTGATGCTGGAGCACACGTTCGCGCACGGCTGCTCCGCGTCCGGCGACTTCGTGGCCGACACGCCGCGTGAGGCGGCGCCGCAGTTCAACTGCCCGATCGGGGCGGACACCTGCACCGCGCCGGGCCTCGACCCGATCCACAACTTCATGGACTACACGCAGGACTCCTGCATGAACATGTTCACCCCGGGCCAGGCCGACCGGATGAGCGACGCCTGGGTCGCGTTCCGCGCCGGCGGACGAGGCTGACCGCGAGACCGGGCGGGCCGTGACGACGCGGTCCGCCCGGTCGACCGGAGCCCACCCGAATCGGCGTACTCAGATGTCGTCCCTTCTCGATACCCTCATGCGACTCGACGGCGATGCACGCCGTTGTCCAACGGGGGGAGGGGCATCGTCGTGCGCGCACGAAGAATGCTCGCCGCGTCACTGGGCATTGTGCTCGGTGCCGGCCTGATCAGTGTCGACACCGCTCCGGCGCAGGCCTACGAGCACCGGACCACCGGCAAGTCCGGCTGGGCCTACACGGATTCGCAACAGCCGAGGAAGTCGTTCGTCAACACGGACGGGGACGCGCCGGTCGGCGCCTGGACGGACGCGACCGGCACGAAGCACAAGTCCCGGTCCTACTTCACCTTCGACATCTCGCGTTTCCGCGGGACCGTCGTCCACAAGGCGGACCTGGTCGTCGCGGAGCGCTCCGCGGCGGACTGCGCGACCGCCCAGCCGGTCGAGCTGTGGCGTACCGACCCGATCACCGCGACCACGAGCTGGGCGTCGAGCCCGCGTCGTCGCGAGCTGCTCGGCACGGTGCAGGCCGGCGGGGAGGCGGCCTGCCCCGGCTATCTGGCGTGGGACATCATGCCCGCCCTCCAGAAGCTCGCGGATCAGGGCAAGCAGACGCTCACCGTCGAGATCCGGGTGCCGCACGGCTCCGAGGGCAAGCTCTCCCACGGCCGTAAGCTCCGCCCGTTTCCGGTGATCAACAGCGAGGCGAACCACGCGCCGACGGTCGGGCAGATCGGGATCGACTTCCCGGCCTGGGCCTGCGGGACCAAGACCGAGCCGCAGCCGGTGGGGCCGCGCAACCACGGCCTGATGGTCAAGGGCGCGGACGCGGACAGCAACGACGCCAACTACCGGGGGCAGTTCGCGGCATGGCCGGTCGGCCACGAGGACCAGCGCGCCGAGCAGTTCGGCTACAGCTACGGCGGCGCCCTCTCGAAGCTCGACTGGGACATGTCGCAGTACCCGCACGGGACCGTGGTGGCCTGGACCGCCCGCGCCTACGACGATCACGACTTCTCGCCGTGGGCCGAGCCGTGCTACGTCAAGGTGGACGCGCAGCGACCCGCCGCCCCCGTGGTGACCTCGGAGAAGTACCCGAACGACGGCCTGCCGCACGGCGGGGCGGGAGTGCCGGGGACGTTCACGTTCAAGGCCAATGGCTCGCCGGACGTGGTCGGCTACTACTGGGGGCGCTTCGGCGACGCGTACAACTACATCCCCGCGCCCGCGCCCGGTGCGGACGTGACCCTCGAATACACCCCGACCTCGTTCTCCGACTCGCTGAGCGTGCGCAGTGTGGACAGCGCGTCGAACTCGTCCGAGACGGTCCGCTACGAGTTCTGGGTGAAGTCGACCGCGCCGGAGGTGCAGGTGACGATGGCCGGCATCGGGCTGCCCAGCAAGCTGGCCGTGTCGACGAATGTGGAGGGGGTCACCGAGTTCGGCTACCGGATCGGTGCCGGCGGTGAGACCAGGGTGCCGGTGAACCCCGACGGCCCGACCGAGATCCCGGTGACGTTCGCCGAGGCGGGCCTCGTCAAGGTCGAGGTACGCAGCTACGTCGGCAGCGAGTTCGTCGGCGGGTACACCGAGAACGTGTCGGTCCGCGACCTGCCGACCGTGGAGTCGGCCGACTTCTCCTTCCCCGAGCACGACGGCGTGGTGGACCGGCCCGGCAGCTTCACGTTCCGGCCCGGCCGGACCGCTGTCGTGGCGTACGAGTACTCGTTCGGTGACGGCAATCTGCTGCGCGTCGACGCGGCCGCGGACGGCACCGCGGTGCTGCACTGGACGCCCACCGAGCCGGGCTGGTACGCGCTGACCGTGCGGAGCGTCAGCGCCGACGGCACGGTCTCGGAGACGCAGGAGCACCAGTTCAACGTCATCGACACCAAGCCGTCCGTCTACTCCAGCACCTACTACGAGTACGGCGCCTGGGGCGGTGTCGGCATGCCGGGTGAGTTCCAGTTCGACACCGTGATGCCCGACGTCGACGCCTACGTCTACCGCCTCAACGACGGGCCCGAGCAGGTCGTGGACACGGACTCCAGCTGGACCCGGGTGATGCTCACGCCGGACCGCTCCGGCAGCAACACGCTGACGGTGCGTACCCGGTTCCTGGACGGCTCCTTCTCGCCGACGCGGACGTACACGTTCGAGGTCAGCGACGCGCCTGTGGTGACGTCGAGCGACTACCCGGAGAACGACTCGGCGGGTCAGCCCGGCCAGACCGGCCGGTTCACCTTCAACCCCGGCCGTCCCGGCGTGACGGAGTACCGCTACGTCCTGGAGTACAGCGGCGAGGAGCAGGTGGTTGCCGCCGGCGCGGACGGCCGGGCGACCATCGAGATCACGCCGACGCACTCCGGCTACACGCTGCTGACGGTCACCAGCCGGACGGCCGACGGCACGGTCAGCCCGGAGCGCCGGTACTACTTCCGGGTCCGTGAGCCGCGGGTCAACGTCAGCAGCGCGTACGACGAGTACAGCCCGCGTGGCGGGGTCGGGTCGGTCGGCACGTTCGGGGTGTACACCGAGATCAGCGAGGTGACGACCTTCGAGTACCAGCTCAACGGCGGCGCCTGGCAGAGCGTGCCGAAGAAGCCTGATGCGTTTGTCACGGACATCACCGTGACGATGGACCGCAACGGCGCGAACCTCATCTCGGTGCGGGGCCGTACCGCCTCGGGCGACCAGACGCCGCAGACCGACTACCCGTTCCTGGTCGGCACGGCGCCGCTCGTCGCGTCGGGCACCTACCCGGCCGGTCAGTGGTCCGGCGGTGTGGGGGTGGCCGGTGAGTTCACCTTCACGCAGGGCAGCCCGGGTGTGACCGAGTTCGAGTACACGGTCGACGACGGGCAGCCGGTGACAGTGGCCGCGAACGCTGCCGGAGTCGCCACGGCGACCTTCACCCCGACCTCGGCCGGCTCGTACACCATGCGGGTGCGCGGCCGGACCGCCGACGGGGTGTGGACCGACACGACGAGCTACTACTTCCTGGTCAACTACTCCTGACCCGGTCGTGACGGTGGGCCGCCCGGAAGGGGCGGCCCACCGGTCGCTCAGTCGACTGTGGGCAGCGACGGCCCGAGCACGTCGTCGGCGTCCACGATGGTGTACGCGTACCCCTGCTCGGCCAGGAACCGCTGCCGGTGCGCGGCGTACTCGGTGTCGATGGTGTCCCGGGAGACCACCGTGTAGAAGCGCGCCTGCCGGCCGTCGGCCTTCGGGCGCAGCACCCGGCCCAGCCGTTGCGCCTCCTCCTGCCGGGAGCCGAACGTGCCTGACACCTGGATCGCCACCGCCGCCTCCGGCAGGTCGATGGAGAAGTTCCCGACCTTGGAGATGACCAGGGTGCGGATCTCGCCGGAGCGGAACGCGTCGAACAGCCGCTCGCGCTCCTTGTTCGTGGTGGAGCCCTGCACGATCGGCGCGTCCAGGTATTCGCCGAGCTGGTGCAGCTGGTCGAGGAACCCGCCGATGACGAGGACCTGCTCGGACGGGTGCCGGTCCACCAGGGCCCGCACCACGGGCAGCTTCGTGCGGGCGGTCGCCGCCATCCGGTAGCGCTCCTCGGCCTCCGCCGTCGCGTACGCCAGCCGCTCGGCGTCGGTGAGCGTCACCCGTACCTCGGTGCACTCCGCCGGGGCGATCCAGCCCTGCTGCTCGATGTCCTTCCACGGCGCGTCGTACCGCTTCGGGCCGATCAGGCTGAACACGTCGCCCTCGCGGCCGTCCTCGCGTACCAGAGTCGCGGTGAGGCCGAGCCGGCGACGGGCCTGGAGGTCCGCCGTGAAGCGGAAGATCGGCGCGGGCAGCAGATGCACCTCGTCGTAGACGACCAGGCCCCAGTCGCGGGCGCCGAACAGGTCCAGGTGGGTGAACGCGCCGCCGCGCCGTGAGGTGAGCACCTGGTACGTGGCGATGGTGACCGGGCGGATCTCCTTGCGCTCGCCCGAGTACTCGCCGATCTCCTCCTCGGTCAGCGACGTGCGGGCGATCAGCTCCCGCTTCCACTGCCGTCCCGCCACCGTGTTGGTGACCAGGATCAGCGTGGTCGCCTTCGCCTCGGCCATCGCCGCCGCCCCGACGAGCGTCTTGCCGGCGCCGCAGGGCAGCACCACCACGCCGGACCCGCCGGCCCAGAACGCCTCGACCGCCTCCCGCTGGTACGACCGCAGCGTCCACGGCTTGCCGCCGTCCTTGCCGGACTCGGCCAGCTCGATCGGGTGCGCCTCGCCGTCCACGTACCCGGCGAGGTCCTCGGCCGGCCAGCCCAGCTTGAGCAGCGCCTGCTTGAGCCGCCCCCGCTCGGACGGGTGCACCGCGACGGTGTCGTCGTCGAGCTTCGCGCCGAGCATGCCGGCGAGCTTCTTGCTCTTGGCGACCTCGATCAGCACCACCCGGTCGAGCGCGCGCAGCACCAGGCCGTGCACCGGGTCGTTGGCGAGCTGGAGCCGGCCGTACCGGTCCATCGTCTCGGCCACGTCGACGAGCAGTCCGTGCGGCACCGGGTAGCGCGAATACTTGATCAGCGAGTCGACCACGCCCTCGGCGTCGTGGCCGGCGGCCCGGGCGTTCCACAGGCCAAGCGGCGTGAGCCGGTAGGTGTGCACGTGCTCGGGGGAGCGTTCCAGCTCGGCGAACGGCGCGATCGCCATCCGGCACGCCTGCGCGTCGGGGTGATCCACCTCCAGCAGCAGCGTCTTGTCCGACTGCACGATCAGTGGTCCACCGCTCACGCCAGCGTCCTCTCGCATCGCCCGGAACCCGCTGCCCGGAAACTCGTCGCCCGGAACCCGGTCGCCCGGCATCCCGTCCGCACCCCGGCTGACCTGCCGCAGGCCGACCATCCAGTGTTGCACGCCGGAGGGCGCCGCAAAAAAGTCTCGCTGGACAGGCAACGTCATACTCGTCCCACACGTCTAGCAAGCGGGACAACTGTCCAGGGAGGGCCCATGCAGCGTGTCCGGTTTCTCGCCCGGGTCACCGCCCTGGCGGTGGTCGTGCTGGTCGGTGTCGGCGCCTGTGCGCTCGATCCGCAGGCGGAAGGCGCCGGGGGGAGCACCCCCGGCCCGGTCGGGCTGACGGAGGGAGCATCGGGGGCGAGCGCGTCGCCCACGCCGGATCAGCCGGTCACGTCCCCGTCGGCGCAGCCGAGCCGGACGGCCTCGCCGAAACCCTCCCGGTCGCCGGAGGCGACGAAGACGACGAAGCCCAAGCCGAAGCCGAGCGCGTCCGCCGGGTGCCCGCAGGGGGAGCACCAGCGGGCCGTGGAGACGTACCTGACCAGGCTGGGCGGCTTCGGGACGCTGACCGTGGACGGCGAGCAGTCCGCCGCCGACTGCGCGGCGATCAAGAAGTTCCAGATCCGGTACGGGATCAGCCCGTCCTCCGGTCGCGCCGGCCCCACCACGTACGACGTGGCGAAGCGGCTCGCCGCCACCGACACCGCGCGGTGCAGGGCCGGTTCCCGGCTCACCTTCTGCGTCGACCTGACCCGGCAGACGGTCTGGGCGATGCGCGGCGGCACTGTGGTGATGGGCCCGACAGTCACCCGCACCGGCATGTCCGGCTACGCCACCCCGGCCGGCACGTACTCGGTGGGCCGGAAGAACCCGCGCGAGTGGTCCAACCCGTACGAGGTGTGGCTGCCGTACTGGCAGCAGTTCAACGGCGGGATCGGCTTCCACGAGACCACCACCTACCTGCACAACGGCGCGATCGGCTCGCACGGCTGCGTCAACCTGCTGCACCGTGACGCGGTACGCCTCTGGGAGCTGGGCTCGGTCGGCACCCGCGTGGTCGTGATCGGCCGCCGCCCCGGCACCTGAGCCCGGAACCCGTCCCACCCGTGACCGGACCGCCCGGATCAGGGTTTTAACCCCTGTCCGCGCGGTCCGGTTGGTGTAACCCTGGAAGCCGGGTCCATGCCGGGACGGGGAGGGACTGCCATGACCGTTGACCAGGACGTGCTTCCCGAGGACGAACGGACGCGGCAGCAGGAGGTGCCCACGGCGGTCGTGCTCGCCTACGCGGCCGCCGCGGCGGGGGTGTTCGGCTGGTTCCTGTTCGGGCTGCTGGTGCAGCAGCAGGGCTTCGTCGACTCGGTGGGCGAGTCGGCCGGTGCGGCGTTCGCGTTGCTGCTGGCCGTGTCGGTGATCGGCACGCTGCGCCGCAACGGGGAGTAGCTCACTCCTCCAGCACCGCCGCAGTGATCCGGTGCAGCGCGAACGTGTGCAGCATCTCCGTCCGGTCGTCCTCGGCGCGCAGGTAGCCGGCGCCGATCGACACCGGCCGGACCAGCCGGGACGCGGTCGCCCCGTGCGCGTCGACGTAGCCGACCCAGACCAGCGCCTTGTCCCGTACCGCCTGCTGGAGCACCGCCAGCGCGTCGCCGTGCCCGGACACGGGCGCGGGACCGCCGGCCGCCGGGGCGCCGCGGACCACCGCCGGGGCCCGCCGCGCCGCCCGGGCCGCCGCCTCGCCCCGGCGGATCTGCTCCACCACGCCGAGCAGGCGGGGCATCGGCAGCTTCGGCGTGGCGAGCGGGTCGACCGCACGGCCGATCGCGGTACGCGCCGGCGCCCGCCGGGTCTTCGGCCGCGCCAGCACAGTCGCTCCGCTGGCGTCCTCCGGCACCGGGGCGTACCCGGCGTCGCGCAGCGCGGTGAGCATCCGGTTGACCTGGTACGGGGTGACCAGCACCGTGGGCGCGAGCCGGCGGAACGCCAGCGGCTCCAGTCGCCGGTCCGCCTGCACCTCGCTGAGCAGCGTCTCGTCGTCGCTGCGCACGTACGCGCCGGCCGACCCGACGCGCAGCCCGCCGTGCTTGCGGGCCGCGTCGTCGACCAGATAGGTCAGGCCCTGCGGCACCGGGGTACGCGAGCGGCGGCGGAACAGCGCGTGCAGGTCGTCGGCGGTGTAGCCGGCGTCGAGCGCCCGCCTGATGCTCGCCGTGGTGACCCGGTGCACGCTGGCTCCGCCCGCCGACTCGTGCTCGGCCACCACGTCCAGTTCGGCGGCGAGCGCCGGGTCGGGCGGGCCGGGCACCACCACTGTCAGGTCGGCCTGCACCAGCACGTGGTCGACCGGGGCGGGCAGCAGCCCGTCCAGCGCCCGTACTGTCGTCGACGCGTCGCCCGACTCGGCGTCGGAGCGCAGCCCGAGCGGGTCGTCACCGCGCTCGTCGGCCTCGGTCAGCTCGGCGAGCAGCAGCCGCCCGTACGAGGTGAGCGCATTGAGCCCGGTCACGCCCAGCGTGGCGGCCTCGGCGAGCACCTCCCGGTGCGCCGTCTCCCGCCCCCGGGCCCGCCGCGGCGCGCGCCAGTCCAGCAGTTCCAGCACCTCGTCGGTGGTCGGGGCGGTGCCGGGTGGCAGGTCGGCCAGCACGGCGAGCACCGCACGCCGGGCGGCCGGCGCCCCTGCTCGTTCCGCCTCGGCGGAGAGCACCGAGATGGGCCGGTCCCGGTCGTCGCGCTGCCCGATCAGGCCGGCCTGGCGGGGCATCGACATCCAGGCGCGGGCGAGCTGCTCCCAGCGCTGGGCCAGCGACACCGCGCGCCACACCTCGTATCCGCCGGTGGGCAGGATCTGCTGGTCGCCGCCGTACCGGGTGGTGGCCGCGCCGGTCAGCTCCATCTCGCCGGTCAGTCCGGCCGCGTACGCCACCTCGAACAGCAGCGCGGTGGTCGGCTCGTCCAGCCCGAGGCCACGGGCGAGCCGCCGCAGGTCCCGTACGCCGACGCCGCCGGAGCGCAGGACCGGTGCCGGTTCGGCGGTCAGCGCCTCCAGCATCGCCTCGGTGTGCCGGACCACCTCCATGGTCTGCCCGGCGCCGGCCGAGTCGACGGACTTCACCTCGCGCGGCGGGCCGGACACCACCGGCGGGCTGGTGCGCAGCGGGCCGAGCGGACCGGCGTCGCGGCGCAGCACCAGCCCCACCTCGCGGGGCAGCTCGACGGTGCCGTTGCGGCCGCCGGACATCCGGACCAGGAGCCGGTGCTCGACCAGCCAGCGGATCGGCGAGCCGGTCGGCGCGCCGCCGTTCACCAGGTCGGGCGGGAGCACGTCCTCGGCGCCGGTGGCGGGGGCCTCCAGCGCGCCGGGGGCCACGGTCCCGACCGGCGGCCCGGCGGCGAGCCGGTCCAGGACCGCGCGGGCCGAGGGCGGCGCGGACAGCAGCGTCCGCCGCAGTCTCGCCGGGTCCGCGCAGAGCGCCGCCGCGCGCGGGTCCAGCTCCGCCGCCGGCCGGCCCAGCCCCGCCGGGTACGGGGACACCTCGTCGATGCCGCCGGCCACGCACAGGTCGTGCTCGGGGCCGTACAGCAGGAACCGGGCCCGGAGCCGGTCGACGGCGGCGCGGACCGCTGTCGGGGCGGGCGGCTGCGGCCCGGCGGTGGCCATGGCGAGGATCTGGTCGGTGGAGGTGGCGCCCTCGGGACCGCGGGTGAGCCGGGCGGCGTCGAGGATCTGGAGGGTGAACTGGTCCAGCCCGTCGAGCGCCCGGGCCACGGAGACCCGGGACTGGGCGCGCAGGGCGAGGGCGGACACGTCGGCCGGCACCGGCACGACGAGGTCCGGCCGCAGCTGGAGCAGGGCGGCAAGCGACTCGTCGGGGAGGGCCCGCAGGTGGTCGGCGAGTGAGGTGGTCATCGTCGTACCACGCTAGCCCGCTGGGTAGGTTCTCGGCATGTCTCCGCTGATGGTCGGCTTCGACCTCGACATGACCCTGGTCGACTCCCGGCCCGGGATCGCCGCCGCGTTCCGGGCGCTTACCGCGCGCACGGGCGTGCACGTGGACGGGGAACTGGCCGTCTCCCGGCTGGGCCCGCCGCTGCGTACCGAGCTGGCGCACTGGTTCCCGCCGGAGCGCGTCGAGGAGGCGGTGACGCTCTACCGGGAGCTGTATCCGGCGTACGCGATCACGCCGACCGTGCCGATGCCGGGTGCGGAGGCCGCGCTGCGCGCGGTGCAGGCGCGCGGCGGGCGGACGATGGTGGTGACCGCGAAGATGGGCCGGCTGGCGAAGCTGCACCTGGACCACCTCGGGCTACCGGTGGACGAGCTGGCCGGGGACGTGTTCGCCGAGCAGAAGGCGGTCGCGTTGCGCGAGCACGGCGCGACGCTCTACGTGGGCGACCACGTGGCCGACATGGCCGCCGCGCGAGCCGCGGGAATCCCGGGCGTGGCAGTGGCGACCGGCCCGTGCTCGGCCGACGAACTGACCGAGGCCGGGGCGTACCTGGTGCTTGATGATCTCGTCGAATTCCCGAGGGCGCTGGACCGGATCATCGGGCTAGCCTTGGAGGGGTAGACGGTTCGAGTGGAGCGGGGTTCAACAGGTGCCGACGGGTCGAGTGAAGTGGTACGACGCCGCCAAGGGGTACGGGTTCGTCACCAGTGACGAGGGTGGCGACGTGTTCCTGCCGAAGGGCGCGCTACCGGCGGGTGTCGCCGACCTGAAGGGTGGCCAGCGGGTCGATTTCAGCGTGGTCGACAGCCGGCGGGGCGCCCAGGCGATGGGGGTCAAGCTGCTGGAGGCGCCGCCGTCCGTGGCGGAGCTGCGCCGCCGGCCGGCCGAGGAACTCCACGGCCTGGTCGAAGACATGATCAAGGTGCTGGAGGCGAAGGTCCAGCCGGACCTGCGCCGGGGTCGCTTCCCGGATCGGAAGACCGCGCAGAAGATCGCTCAGCTGGTCCACGCGGTGGCGCGCGAGCTGGAGGTCTGAGGGACGAGCCCGGCGTCGGCGGCCCGGCCCAGCAGCGCCTCCACGGCGGCGAAGCCGGCCTCTCCCAGGTCGGCGGTGAACTCGTTGACGTAGAGGCCGATGTGCCGGTCCACCACGTCGGGCTCCATCTCCTGAGCGTGCGTAAGGACGTACTCGCGGCTGGCCTCCGGGTCGGCCCACGCCTGGCGTACCGACTCGCGGATCCATGCGGCGGCGTCGACCGGGTCGACGGCGCCCCGGCGGGCCAGGATCGCGCCGAGCGGGATCGGCAGCCCGGTGTCGCCCTCCCACCACTCGCCCAGGTCGACCAGGGCGGTCAGCCCGTGCCGCGGGTAGGTGAAGCGCGCCTCGTGGATGACCAGGCCCGCGTCGTACCGGCCGGCGGCCACGCCCGGCATGATCTCGTGGAACGGCACCACCTCGATCCGCGCCGGTGCCTGGTCGGCCGCCCAGAGGCGGAACAGCAGGTACGCGGTGGTCCGCTCGCCGGGCACCGCCACCGTCGCGCCGGACAGGTCGGTCCGGTCGCCACGGGTCAGCACCAGCGGCCCGCAGCCCCGGCCGAGCGCGCCGCCGCAGGGCAGCAGGTGGTAGTCGTCGAGCAGCCAGGGCAGCGCCGCGTAGCTGACCTTCACCAGGTCGAACGCGCCCCGCTCGGCGGCGGTGTTCGTGACGTCGACGTCCGCGTAGGTCACCTCGACCGCCGGCGCGCCCGGCACCCGGCCGTGCACCAGGGCGTCGAAGACGAACGTGTCGTTGGGGCAGGGGGAGATCGCCAGGGAGAGCGCCACGGTCCCACCGTAACCCCGGCGGCCGGGCGGCCCGTCACCCCGTCCGGTGTGACGTCCAGCCGTTCCGGTGCAGCCGCTCGATGCCGTCGAGCAGCAGGTCCAGCGCGAATTCGAACTCGAACTGGTCGTCGCAGCCCGGGCCGACCACCGAGTCGTCGTCGTGGGACGCGGCGGTGGCGATGGCCGCGAGGTGCGGGAACCGGGCGGCCGCCTCCGGCGGCAGGTCCGCCGGCGGGTCGGCGCTCGTCGCGCCGGACCGGCCCGCCTGCCGGGAGGTGTCGAACAGCTCCTGGCTGAAGCCCAGCACGCGGCTGCCCAGCGCGTGCATGACGTGGTGGGCCAGGTCAGTGGAGAACCCGCCCGCCCGCAGCGCGCCCACTGTCGAGTCGAGGTACGCGAGGACGGCCGGCGTGGGCGTGGTCCGGGACTCGATCGCCAGCGACGCCCACGGGTGGCGGAGCAGCATCTGCCGCGCCGACAGGATGCGCCGGCGGATCGACTGCTTCCAGTCGCCGGCCGCCGGCGGGTCGATCTCCGCGACGACGATGTCGATCATGCCGTCGAGCAGTTCGTCCTTGTTCGCCACGTGCTTGTAGAGGGCCATCGGCACGACGCCCAGGTCCTGCGCGAGGTTGCGCATGCTCAGCGACTCGATGCCGGTCCGGTCGGCGAGCACGACTGCGGTACGCAGGACGCGATCCCTGGTCAGGGGTGTCCGGCGCACCGTCTCCGTCTGCTCCGCCATGTCGTCCCCAGTCCTCCCGGTGGCCGTTGACACAGTAACCGTCTTGACTGGTGTACGGCGTACACCTAGCCTTGTCCCATGATGGTGTACGCCGTACACCTGGGAGGGAGTGGCGACATGAAGGCGATCGTCCAGGACCGGTACGGCCCCCCGGAGACACTCGTGCTCACCGACGTCGAGACGCCCGCGCCCGGCCCCGGCGACGTCCTCGTCCGGGTCGAGGCCGCCGCGCTGAACGCGTACGACTGGCACGTCATGCGCGGCGACCCCCGGCTGTCGCGGCTGGCGCTCGGCCTCGCGCGGCCCCGCGCCCGCATCCGTGGCCGCGACTTCGCCGGCCGGGTCGAGGCCGTCGGCGCCCAGGTGCGGCAGGTACGCCCCGGCGACGCCGTCTTCGGCGACCTCGGCGAGGCCGACGGCGCGTTCGCCGAGTACGTGTGCGTGCCCGAGCACCTGGTCGCGCCGCGGCCGGCGAACCTGACGGCGGCGCAGGCGGCAGCACTGCCGCTGGCGGGGGTCACCGCGCTCCAGGGCCTGCGCGACGCCGGGCAGGTCCGGCCCGGCCACCGCGTCCTGATCAACGGGGCCTCCGGCGGCGTCGGCACGCTCGCCGTCCAGTTGGCGAAGGCACTCGGCGCGACTGTGACAGGCGTGTGCCGCACCCGCAACGTCGCGCTGGTCCGTTCCCTGGGCGCCGACCACGTGGTCGACTACACCCGCGACGACTTCACCCGCGACGGGCGCCGCCACGACGTGGTGTTCGACCTGGTCGGCAACCGCTCCCTGACCGCGTTGCGGCGGGCGCTCACGCCGAGCGGGACGCTCGTGCTCTCCGGTGGCGGCGTCTACCGGGGCGGCAGCCTGCTCGGCCCGATCGGGCTGCTGGCGCGCGGACGGCTGCTCGCGCCGGTCGTCAGGCAGCGCGTCGTCGTCCTCGCCACGTCACCCGGCCGGGCCCACCTCGACGTGCTGCGCGAGCACGCCGAGGCGGGCCGGCTCACGCCTGTGGTCGACCGGACGCATCCGCTGCGCGAGGTGCCCGAGGCCGTCCGCTACCTCGAAACCGAGCACGCGCGAGCCAAGGTCGTCATCACGATCTGAGCCCGCCGTCCCCAGCCCGGCGACTTCTCCACAGGGTTGTCCACAGGTGGATGGATCACTGAAGGGCGGCCGCCGCGGCGGTGAGCGCGGCGAACGCCTCCCGCATCCGCCACGCGCTCCGGTCACGCGGGCCGATCGGGTTGGAGACCGTACGCAGCTCGGCGAAGGGCACACCGGCCTGGGCGGCGGCTACCGCCACGCCGTACCCCTCCATGGCCTCGGCCACCGCGTCCGGGTGCCGTTCGGCGAGGGCCGCCGTGCTCGCGGCGGTGCCGGTCACCGTGCTGACGGTGAGCACGGTGCCGACGGTGGCCCCCGGTAGCGCGGCGCGCAGGCGGGCCAGCAGGCCCGGGTCGGCGGGCACGGTCCGGCCGCCGCCCAGCAGTTCGGGAGGCATGCCCAGGTCCTCGACCGGGATGAACCCGGCCGGTGACTCGGCACCGAGGTCGGCGGCGACGCTGCGGTCGGCGAGCACAGTGCCGCCCACCGCGACCCGGCCGACGAACCCTCCGGCGATGCCGGCGCTGACCACCGCCCGGTACGGCCGCCCGGCCGCCTCGGCCAGCGCCAGCAGCCGTGCCGTGGCGGCCCCGGCGACGGCCGGGCCGACCCCGACCGGCAGCACCGTCACGTCCGGCGATGCAGTCCCGTCCGACGATGCAGTCCCGTCCGGCGATGCAGTCCCGTTCGGCGCTGCCGGTGCGGTGAGGCCGGCACGGATCGCCTCGGCCTCGGCCGGTACGGCCGTGACCACGAGCAGACCGGTCACGCCACCGGCCCCCGGGGGTCGCGCCGCTCGGTGTCCTCGACGCCGCCCGGCCCGCCCACCGAGGAGGACGGCCGGTAGATGTGGAAGCCGGGCGGGGCCAGCCCGTCGTCGTCCGGCGGCGGGCCGGAACGCTGGGGCGCCGGTGACGTGGGCGCCGGGTCGTCGAACGAGGTGGTGGCCGGTTTCTCGGCGCGGGTCGCCTGCTCCGCCGCCAGTTCCTCGTCGCCGAGCGGCCGGCCGGCCAGGTGCTCACCGCGCAGCTTGCCGGCGACCAGCACGCCGCGTACGGCCACCAGCGCGGCCACCGCGGCGGCGACGGTCACCCCGATCAGGCCGGTGAACGGCACCAGCCCGAGCCCGCCCCCGGCCACGAACGCGAGCATCAGCGCGGTCTCCGAGTGCGCGAACGAGCTGGCGCGCAGCCGCTCCGGGATGCGTTCCTGGATCGAGGCGTCCACCGCCAGCTTGGCGATCCCGCTCATCATCGCCGCGACCAGGCACAGCAGCGCCACCATCGGCAGCGAGAACTTCAGCGCGGCGAGCACGGCCACACCGGCCACCACGATCGTGCCGCTGGACTGGAGCGCTGTCGGCCGGTGGATGCGCAGACGGGTGCCGAGCGCGGTGGCCAGGAACGTGCCGACCGCCAGTGCGCCGCCGACCAGGCCCAGCGCTCCCTGGGCGCCGAGGTCGCGGCCGAAGAAGTCGGTGGTCAGGTCACCGGCCTTGATCGCGAAGGCCAGGAACAGCAGCAGGAAGCCGTAGAGCCCGCGTAGCGCCGCCGCGCCGATCAGCGTGGCGATCACCAGCCGGCCACTGGGACGACCCCGGCCCAGTGGGCGCTCGCCGTCGCGGCGGCGCAGCGCGCGCAGCGGGTGCGGCATCCGCTCCGGCGGCTCGGAGTCGGCCTTCGGCGGCAGCCGGAGCGAGATCACCATGCCGATCAGGAAGATCACCGAGGCGACCCGCAGCGGCCACTGCGGCCCGAACCAGAACGCGGCCAGGCCGATCGGTGCGACGAGTGCGCCGGCCACCGTGCCGTAGACGCTCGCGCGCGCCCCGACCTGGGACAGCCCCAACCCTTCCGGGAGCAGCCGGGGGACCGCCGCCGAGCGGGCCACCCCGTACGCCCGGGAGAGCGCGAGCACGCCGAACGCCGCCGGGTAGAGCCCGAAGCCGCCGATGTAGTCGGAGATCAACCAGGCCAGGAACGCCCGGCCCAGCATGGTGGTGGCCAACGCGTACCGCCGGCCGTGGCGGAAGTGGTCGAGCAGCGGGCCGACCACCGGGGCGAGCATGGCGAACGGGACCATGGTCACCAGCAGGTAGAGGGCCACCTTGTTGCGCGCCTCGCCCAGCGGCACGTCGAAGAAGATCGTCCCGGCCAGGCCGATCGCGATGAGCGTGTCACCGGCGCAGGAGAGCGCGTGCAGGTCGAACAGGCGGACCATGCCCACCTCGTTGCCGGCGCTGCGGGCCCGGGCCGTGCCGGCACGCCGGGTCATCCAGCGTCCGCCGTGCAGCGAGCCCCGCAGCAGCAGCCGGGTGGCGCGGATGCCGGTGCCGACGGTCCGCCCGAGAAAGGAGCGGCCGGAGCGGGAGGACAGCGCCATGCGTCCCATCCTCGCCCATCCGCTCCGCGTGTGCCGCATCACCCGGAGAGAATGACTCCGGGGAGTGCCTGTCGCCCGTGGACGGGCATGGGGAACAATGGTCAGGTGACCAGGCCCGCCTCCGCCCGCGCTCCCCGGCTCGACCAGGTCTGCGCCGCCGCCGTCGAGGTGGCCCGCGACGCGATCACCGAGGTGGAGCCCACCGACATCGGCGATCATCTCCAGGCGGTCGCCGAGGGCGACCGGGTCGTCACCCACTACTTCGAATGCCGGATGGCCGGTTACCGCGGCTGGCGCTGGGCCGTCACTGTGACCCGGGTGCCGCGCAGCCGGCACGTCACCATCTGCGAGACGGTGCTGCTGCCCGGCCCGGACGCGCTTCTCGCTCCGGGCTGGCTGCCCTGGCAGGAGCGGCTCAAGCCGGGCGACCTGGGTCCGGGCGACCTGCTGCCCACCCCGGCCGACGACGAGCGGCTCGCCCCCGGCTACCTGCTCTCCGACGACCCCGCAGTGGAGGAGACCGCCTGGGAGCTGGGCCTGGGCCGGGCCCGGGTGCTGTCCCGGGAGGGCCGCGCCGAGGCCGCCCAGCGGTGGTACGACGGGGACCACGGCCCGGACGCCGCGATCTCGGCTGCCGCGCCGGCCGCCGCACGCTGCGGCACCTGCGGTTTCTACCTGCCGCTCGCCGGTTCGCTGCGCCTGGCGTTCGGTGCCTGCGGCAACTTCTACGCCCCTGACGACGGCCGGGTGGTGAGCGCCGACCACGGTTGCGGCGCGCACTCGGAGACGATGATCGAAGCGGCCGAGACGTCCGTGGACGAGCTGCCCACCGTCTACGACGACAGCGCGGTCGAGGCCATGACCGTCAGCCGGGCCCCGGGCTCGGTGGAGGCGGCCGAGCCGGCGGAGCCGTACGGCCACCCCTGACGGGTCAGCGCGCTCGCTGCGCGTCGGCAGCGCGCCGGCGACGCCGGTTGGCGTCGTGCCGCATCATCACCGCCAAGCCGGGAAAGCCCCACAGGAAACCGGCCAGACAGGTCCAGAGCCAGTTCTGACGCCCGGATTCGGTGAGCCAGTCCCGGAAGAAGATCAGCAGCACCAGGCCGGCCACCGCCCAGGCGATCAGCCCGGCGACGGCGAACGGCACCATCGGCGGGTCGAGCGGCTCCGGCCGCGGCTGTTGCTCCTGTGACACCGGCCCAGCCTACGTGATCGTTCTTCCCTGCCTGCCAGGTGATCTGGGACGATGCGCGCGACAAAACCCGGCCGATGACCTAGATGAGGAACCATGTCCATTGCCCCGCCGCCGGATCACGGCACACCGCCCGATCCCGCGCATCCACGAAACGCCTTCGACCGCTACTTCCTGATCTCGGCGCGCGGGTCGACGCTGAGCCGGGAGTTGCGAGGCGGCTTCGCCACGTTCTTCACGATGGCGTACATCGTGGTGTTGAACCCGCTGATCCTGGGCAGCGGTAAGGACGGCGACGGCCGTTCGCTGGCCATCCCGGCGCTCGCCGCGGCGACCGCGCTGGTCGCCGGCCTGATGACCATCCTGATGGGCGTGGTGGCCCGGTTCCCGATCGCGCTCGCGGCCGGCCTGGGCGTGAACGCGCTCGTCGCCTATGAGATCGCGCCCCAGATGACCTGGGCGGACGCGATGGGCCTGGTGGTCATCGAGGGTGTGCTGATCGGCATCCTGGTGCTCACCGGACTGCGTACCGCGGTGTTCCGCTCGGTGCCCACGCAGCTCAAGACCGCGATCGGCGTCGGCATCGGTCTGTTCCTGACCATCATCGGCCTGGTCGACGCCGGTTTCGTCAGGCGCGTGCCGGACGCCGCGAACTCCACGGTGCCGGTCGGGCTGGGTATCAACGGCAAGATCGTCAGCTGGCCGATGCTCGTCTTCGTGGTCGGCCTGCTGATCACGCTGGTCCTGGTGGTACGCCGGGTCCGGGGCGCGATCCTGATCGGCATCCTGGCCTCCACCGTGCTGGCCATCGTGGTCGAGGCGATCGCCAACGTCGGCCCGTCCTTCGTCGACGGCAAGCCGAACCCGAAGGGCTGGGCGCTGAACGTGCCCGAGCTGCCCAAACAGATCGTGGACCTGCCCGACCTGTCGCTGCTGGGCCAGTTCAACGTGCTGAACTCGTGGAGCCGGGTCGGCTGGCTGGTGCCGCTGATGTTCATCTTCACGCTGCTGATCACGGACTTCTTCGACACCATGGGCACGATGGTCGCGATCGGCCAGGAAGGGGACATGCTCGACGAGACGGGCACCCCGCCGAAGGCCAAGGAGATCCTGCTGGTCGACTCGATCGCCGCCGCCGCGGGTGGCGCGGCCTCGGTGTCCAGCAACACGTCGTACATCGAGAGCGCCGCAGGCGTCGCGGAGGGTGCCCGGACCGGCGTGGCCAACCTGGTCACCGGCGCGTTGTTCCTGCTCGCCATGTTCCTCGCGCCGCTGTCGCTGATCGTGCCGTTCGAGGCCGCGTCGACGGCGCTGGTGGTGGTCGGCTTCCTGATGATGACGGCGGTCCGCACGATCGACTGGACCGACTACGAGATCGCCATCCCGGCGTTCCTCACCATCGCGCTGATGCCGTTCACCTATTCGATCTCGAACGGCATCGGGGCCGGCGTGATCAGCTTCGTGCTGCTGAAGGTGGCGAAGGGTAAGGCCCGGGAGGTCCACCCGCTCCTGTACGGGGTCGCCGTGCTGTTCATCGTGTACTTCCTGCGCGGGCCGGTCGAGTCCGTGCTGCTCTGACGCTGGTGAGCCTGGTCATAACGCATGTCGTTAGCCAGGCTCATTAGTTAGGCTAACTAGTGTGACGGAGCGGACGGTGACGGCGAAACGCGTGCCACCGGCGCAGCTGGCTCCTCAGCTGCGAGATGCGATCACCCGGCTCAACCGGCGGGTCCGACAAGCCCGGCCGGTCGGCGACCTCACGGTCACCCAGCTGTCGGCGCTCACCAGCCTCAACCTGGCGGGCGCCCTCACGCCACGGGAACTGGCTGATGTCGAACGGGTGCAGCCGCCCACGATGACGAAGATCGTCGCGAAGTTGGAGGAGCGCGGCCTCGTGCAGCGCACCCCCCATCCGACCGACGGACGGCAGGTCATCCTGGCGGCGACCGAAGGGGGAAGGGCCGTACTCGACCAGTTCGAGCGGGCCCGCAACGAGTGGCTGGCCACCCGGCTGGCCGCGCTGACCGAGGACGAACGCGAGACGCTACGGCGAGCAGCGGACATCCTCCAGGGCATCGCTCGCGCCTGACACCGCCGCCCGCGGTTCGCTTCGTCAGCTGTGGATGAAGCGTACCGACGCGAGGAGGCGCACCTAGAGTGCAGGCCAAGCTGAGCACGATGTTCCAGTCCCTACGAGTCCGCAACTATCGACTCTTCGCCACCGGGCAGCTGATCAAACTGATCGGCGTCTGGATGATGTTCATCGCCCAGGACTGGCTCGTCCTCGAGCTCAGCGACAACTCCGCGACCGCGCTCGGCGTGGTCACCGCGTTGCAGTTCACCCCCGTACTCCTGCTCACGCTGCTGTCCGGCCGGCTCGCCGACCGCTACGACAAGCGGATGCTGCTCTTCGTCGCCAACGCCTTCTGGACCGTGCTGTCGCTCGCCATGAGCATCCTGGTCCTCACCGGCCTGGTGCAGCTCTGGCACGTCTTCACGTTCGCCGCCCTGCTCGGCGTCGCCAACGCGGTCGAGACACCGGTCCGCCAGGCCTTCGTCTCCGAGCTGGTCGGCATGCCGCTGCTGCCGAACGCGCTCTCGCTCAACGCAGCAGTGTTCAACTCCGCCCGGATCGTCGGCCCGGCCGTCGCCGGCCTGGCCATCGCCGTCGTCGACGTCGGCCCGGTCTTCCTGGTCACCGCGCTCAGCTCGATCGCCCCGCTGGTCAACGTGGTCCGGATGCGTACCGACGAGCTGCACCGCAAGGACCTGCCGCCGGTCGGCGAGCGGGACCAGGTCCGGGTGGTCGACGGCCTCCGGTACGTGGCACGCCGCCCGGACATCCTGCTGCCGATGGTCCTCATGTCGGTGATCGGGATGAGCCTGTTCAACTTCCAGCTCACCCTCGCCGCGCTCGCGAAGACCGTGTTCAACACCGGCGCCGCCTCGTTCGGCCTGTTCAGCACCGCCCTCGCGGCCGGCGCGCTGGTCGGGGCGCTGGCCGGCACCGGACGGCGCAGCCGGCCCTCGGTCTGGCTCGTGCTCGGCGCCGCGATCGGCTGCGCGATCTTCGGCACGCTCGTCGGGCTCGCCCCGGCGTACTGGATGGTCGTGACGCTGCTGCTGCCCGCCGGGTTCTTCATGATCTACTTTGCCCAGGCCGCCAACCAGCGCGTACAGCTCGGTGTCGACGCGTCCTTCCGGGGACGGGTGATGGCGCTGTGGGTGCTGGTGTTCCTGGGCACCAACCCGGTCGGCGCGCCGCTGATCGGCTGGGTCGCCGAGACGTACGGCGCGGGCGCGAGCATCTGGGCCGGTGGCCTGATCTCGCTCACCGCCGCGCTGCTGGCGCTCACCTGGCAGCTGCGCCGCTCCGGCGCCCGGCTGCGGATGCGGGTGCTGCCGATGCCCCGCTTCTACGTGGTTTCGCCCGGCGCCAAGTAGCCCTGATAGCCGGTCGTACCGGCCCGATTACCCAAACGGGTGGCGGGCCGGTGCGGCAGGGCTTAGCGTCGATGTGTGGAAGTGGGGCAGGGACTGCTGCTGGCGCTGGCGATCCTCGCCGTCTGCTGCCTGCCTGCCCTGTTCGCGCTGCTGTTCTGCGCCGACGAGATCATCGATCGGGTCGCCTGCGGATGGGCCGAGTGGCGGGAGCAGCGCCGGGAACGCCGTACCATCGCGCGGCTCGACCGGGCCATCGAGGCCGAGGCGCTGACCCGCGACATCGACCTCACCGAGTTCGACAAGGACGGCCGCCGCCCGCTGGAACAACTCGCCACCGACCTGCGCCGTCTCGGCGGCCACCGGCTCGCCGCCGCCGACCGCAGCGTGGTGTGGCACGGCGCGGTCATCGAGGCGTACGACGAACGGCTGCGCGCCGCCTGCCACGCGCTCGGCATCGCCGAACACCTGGCCGAACTGGACGGCGTCGACCGGGAGATCGAACGGGTACGCGTCGAAGGGCTGCTGCACGCCGCCGGGCTGACCCTGCCGGCCGCGCGCGCCGCGCACCACCAGCGGCACCGCTGACCGGGTGCGTCTCTTCGCGGCGATCTACCCACCTGCCGTGGTCGTCGCGGACCTGACCGCCCGGATGAAGGGCCTGCGGGTCGCGGCCGCCCGCCACGCCCGCCTCGCCGACCCGGCGAACCTGCACCTCACGCTCGCCTTCCTCGGCGAGGTGCCGGACGACCGGCTGCCCGATGTGAAGCACGCGCTCGCCTCGGCCGCCCGGACGGCTCGTTCCCCGCGGCTGTGCCTGGCGGGTGGCGGCTGCTTCGGTGAGGGCCGGTCCACAGTGCTCTGGGTCGACGTGCGCGGCGACGTCGAGGCGCTCGACGCGCTCGCCTTGTCGATCCGCGACGGGCTGCGCGAGGCCGGGCTGCCCTGTGACGACAAGCCGTTCCGGGCGCATCTGACCATCGCCCGCCCCGGCGACCGGGTGCCCGAGGCCGACGTCCGCTCGGACGTGCACACGCTGCACGACTACGCCGGGCCGCAGTGGACGGCCGGCGAGGTGCTCCTGATCCGCAGCCACCTGGGCCGTACGCCGCGCTACACCCCCGTCGTCGCGTGGGCGCTGGCGGCGGGCGCTTAATTCGGGCGGGGCGTTAAGAAGGGGCCCCTCCTCTACCGGAGGCGTTAAGAAGGGGCCCTTCCTTTCCTACCAGGCCCAGGCCTCGGGGCCGGGGCCGCCGTTGCCGACCGGCGGGAACAGCTCGTCGAGGCGGGTCAGCGTCGACTCGTCCAGCCGGACGTCTAGGGCACCGAGGTTGCGGTCGAGCTGGTCCATGGTGCGCGGGCCGACGATCGGGGCGGTCACGCCCGGCCGGGACAGCAGCCACGCCAGCGCCACATCCGCCGGGTCGTGACCCAGGTCGGCGCAGAGCTTCTCGTACGCCTCGATGGTGTTCCGGTGCTCGGCCAGCGCGTCGGCCGAGCGGCCGGTGGTGCCGCGCGCCGCGCTGCCCTCGGCCATCTTGCGGATGATGCCGGAGAGCAGCCCGCCGTGCAGCGGCGACCAGGGGATGATGCCCAGCCCGTAGTGCTGCGCGGCCGGGACGACCTCCAGTTCGACGTACCGGGTCAGCAGGTTGTAGATGCACTGCTCGGAGACGAGCCCGAGGAAGTTGCGCTTGCCGGCCGCGGCCTGCGCCTGCGCGATGTGCCAGCCGGCGAAGTTGGACGATCCGACGTAGAGCACCTTGCCCTGGGCGACGAGCGTCTCCATCGCCTGCCAGATCTCCTCCCACGGCGTGGTCCGGGAGATGTGGTGCATCTGGTAGAGGTCGATCGTGTCGGTCTGGAGCCGACGCAGCGAGTCCTCGCAGGCCCGGATGATGTGCCGGGCGCTCAGGCCCTGCTCGTTGGGCCACTCGCCCATCTTGCCGTACACCTTGGTGGCGAGGACGACCTTGTCGCGGCGCCCGCCGCCCTGCGCGAACCAGCGGCCGACGATCTGCTCGGTGACGCCCTCGCCGAGCTTCCAGCCGTAGACGTTCGCGGTGTCGAAGA
Source organism: Micromonospora globosa (assembly GCF_000717585.1). NCBI lineage: Bacteria > Bacillati > Actinomycetota > Actinomycetes > Micromonosporales > Micromonosporaceae > Micromonospora > Micromonospora globosa. The sequence goes on along the minus strand of NZ_JNZR01000044.1, from coordinate 11,086 downwards.
AGTTGATCCCGTGTTCGAGCGCCCGGTCCATGATGGCGAAACTGTCCGGCTCGTCGGTCTGCGGACCGAAGTTCATCGTGCCGAGGCAGAGTCGGCTCACGGACAGACCGGTGCGTCCCAGGTTCGTGTACTCCATGACTCCACCCTGGCACGCCGGCACTTAGAGTGCCCTCTCAACGAGCCAGGGTGGAGCGGTGGATCAGGATGATTCGCGGGCCGCCGGGCCGGTGCCGAACAGCACGTCGTCCCAGCTCGGCAACCGCTTGCGCGGCTTGCCACCGGCATCGGTGGACTCGGCTGCCGCACCGCCGGTCGCCGCCGCGGGGCCGGTGCGGCGGGGCCGCAGCACGGCGAGCGAGGGTACGGCCGGGATCTCCTTCGGCGCGTCCGAGTCGTCGTCGAAGGCCGAACCCTGCCCACCACCGAGCAGCGCGGCGGCACCACCGGCGACGGCCCGCTGACGGGGCGCCTCCTGCCCGGCCAGCGCAGCCGGGGAGCGGGTGTCGAGACCACGCCCGGACGTGCCGCCGAGCGGCCGGTCCAGCGAGGCGAGCAGCGCGTCCCGGCCGGCGCGGATCGGGTCACGCCCCGGACGGGCGTGCTCGGATGCGGCCGGCAGGCCGTGCCCACCCCGGCTCGGCTCGCCACGCGACGGACCGGGCAGCGCGTGACCGCCCCGCTCCGGCGCCGGCTCCTGGCCGAGGATCGGCGTGGGCCGCTCGGCGCACAGGTATTGCGCCATGTCGTCGTGCGGGGCGACGTTCTGCCGGGTCTTGTCCAGTTCCCACACCGCCTGGGCGGTGGCCTTGCCGGACGGCCAGGTCGCGATGATCCGCCAGGTACCGTCGTCGCGGCGGTAGGCGTCCCACGAAATCTTCTCGGTGTCGATGCCGTGCTGGGCCAGCCGGCCGTTGACGACCTCGGCCAGCGGGGTCGGCTTCTCCGCGCCCTTGAGCCGGGTGCGGCGGGCGTGCTGGGCGAGCATGGCCCGCTCCTGGAGCACCGGACCGGCGTAACGCAGCACCCGGTCGACTGGTACGCCCGCGATGCGGGCGACGTCCTCCGCGGACTCGCCGGACCGGATCCGGGCCTGGATGTCGCGTGGGGACAGCGACGGCGTCGGGTCGGTGGCGCTCGGCACCACAGCGAGCGGCGGGGCGCCCGGCTCGGCGTGCAGCGCCGACGCGATCCGCTCGTCGATGGGCAGCGCCAGCAGGCGCCCCACCTCGTCGGCGAGCACCAGGGCCTGGCCGTCCTCGGAGAGGGCGACGAAGCGTACTGGGCGCATGGGCTTGCCTCCGTCCCGCTTCGCTGGCCGTCACGCCACGGGAGCCGGCCACCCGGGCGTCTCGCACCACCGTACGCTCATCTACCCGCCGATGGGGACTGCGACACCCCGGCATGTCGTGACTGAGCTGCGGTAACGATCACGGTGGGTGGCCGCCGGGGCCCCGACGGCCACGCACCGTCACGACGTGATCAGAGTCGCTCCACCACGTAGTCGATGGACGCGGTGAGCGCCTCGACGTCGGCCGGCTCGACGGCCGGGAACAGCGCCACCCGCAGCTGGTTGCGGCCCAGCTTGCGGTACGGCTCGGTGTCGACGATGCCGTTGGCGCGCAGCGCCTTGGCGATCGCCGTGGCGTCCACCTCGTCGGCGAAGTCGACGGTGGCGACCACGTTGGACCGCAGCGCCGGGTCCGACACGAACGGCGTGGCGAACGACGAGCGCTCGGCCCAGCCGTACACGATGCCGGCGCTCTCGGCGGTGCGCTTGGCCGCCCAGGCCAGCCCGCCCTGGGAGTTCATCCAGTCGGTCTGCTCCGCGGCCAGGAAGATGGTCGCCAGCGCCGGGGTGTTGTACGTCTGCTCCAGCCGCGAGTTGTCGATCGCGGTGACCAGGTCGAGGAAGGCCGGGATGTACCGGCCGGACTCCTTGACCTCGGTGGCCCGGGCCAGCGCGGCCGGCGACATCAGGGCCAGCCAGAGCCCGCCGTCGGAGCCGAAGCACTTCTGCGGCGCGAAGTAGTAGACGTCGGTCTGGGCGACGTCCACGTCCAGCCCGCCCGCGCCGGAGGTGGCGTCGACCAGCAGCAGCGAGCCCTCGTCGGCGCCCGCGACCCGGCTGATCGGCACCGCGACGCCGGTGGAGGTCTCGTTGTGCGGGGTGGCGTAGACGTCCACGCCGGCCTCGGCCACGAGCGACGGGGCGCTGCCCGCGTCGGACTTGCGCACGGTCGGCTCACCGAGGAACGGCGCGTCCTTGACCGACTTGGCGAACTTGGCGCCGAACTCGCCGAAGCTGGCGAACTGGGCCCGGTCGCGGATCAGGCCGAACGTGGCGACCTCCCAGAACGCGGTGGTGCCGCCGTTGCCGAGCACCACCTCGTACCCCTCGGGCAGGGAGAAGAACTCGGCCAGGCCGCGGCGCAGCCGGGACACCTGGTCGCGGACCGTCTTCTGCCGGTGCGACGTGCCCAGGTAGCTGGTGGCGACGTCGGAGAGGGCGGAGACCGCGGCCGGACGGACCTTGGACGGGCCGCAGCCGAATCGTCCGTCGGCGGGCCTGATCTCGTCGGGAATCCGGATGGTCGGTGCGTCAGCCACGGTTGTCTTGATCCTTCCGCGTGGGCGGGACGGGCCCTTGGTGCGGGCGCGGACCGATGGCCGGGCGTGCGCCGGGCGCACGAGGCGGCCGGGGTCCGAACCCGGCCGGCAGCGCTGCCGGCCTTCATCCTCCCACCCGGGCGGCCCGGACCGGCGGCTGGTCCCACTGTCGGCGCTGAGTCGTGCGCCACAGCGGTGCAGCGCCTCGTGGGCACGGAGCCGGGCGTTAAGAAGGGGCCCCGCCTCTACCGGAGGCGTTAAGCGGGGCCCCTTCCTTACACGTCAGACGCCGTGCGGGATGGCGTCCCAGCCCTCGACCTGCTGCGGCTTGCGCGGGCCGTGGCCGACGTACGTGGCCGACGGCCGGACCAGCCGCTGGAGCTTCTTCTGCTCCAGGATGTGCGCCGACCAGCCGCCCATCCGGGCGCAGGTGAACATCGAGGTGAACATGTGCGCCGGCACCTCGGCGAAGTCCAGCACCACCGCGGACCAGAACTCGACGTTTGTGGCGAGGACGCGGTCCGGGCGGCGGGCCTGGAGCTCGGCCAGCGCGGCCTTCTCCAGCGCCTCGGCGACCTCGAAGCGGGGCGCGCCCAGCTCCTTGGCGGTACGCCGCAGCACGCGGGCGCGCGGGTCCTCGGCCCGGTAGACCCGGTGGCCGAAGCCCATCAGGCGCTCGCCCCGGTCCAGGACGCCCTTGACGTACCCATCGGCGTCGCCACTGCGCTCGACCGCCTCCAGCATGCTGAGCACCCGGGACGGGGCGCCGCCGTGCAGCGGGCCGGAGAGCGCGCCGATGCCGGAGGAGATGCAGGCCGCGGCGTCCGCGCCGGTGGAGGCGACGATCCGGGCGGTGAAGGTGGAGGCGTTCAGGCCGTGCTCGGCGGCCGAGATGAAGTACGCGTCGACGGCCTTGACGTGCCGCGGGTCGGGCTCACCGCGCCAGCGCTTCATGAACCGCTCGACGATGGTCTCCGCCTTGTCGATCTCCTTCTGCGGCACGGCCGGCAGGCCCAGGCCGCGCGCCGACTGGGCGACGAAGGACAGCGCGGTGACCGACACCCGGGCCAGGTCCTCGCGGGCCTGCTCGTCGGAGATGTCGAGAAGCTGGTTGAGCCCCCAGTACGGGGCCAGCATGGCGACCGCGGACTGCACGTCGACGCGGATGTCACCGGAGTGAACCGGCACCGGGAACGGCTCGGCCGGCGGCAGGCCCGGGCCGAACCGGCCGTCCACCAGCAGTGCCCAGACGTTGCCGAACGAGACCTGGCCGATCAGGTCCTCGATGTCCACGCCCCGGTAGCGCAGTGATCCCCCCGCGCGGTCGGGTTCGGCGATCTCGGTCTCGAAGGCTACGACGCCTTCCAGGCCCGGTTTGAAATCGGACATGTCGTCTCCTGGCTTCGGCTCGGCGCGCCCGGGCGGGCTGATCGAGCCCCGCAGCTCAGGCGACCCTTCAGGGATGTGGTTCGTGACATCTTGCCCGGTGGGTAACGCGCTGCGCGACCCACAGCCACTGTGCGCCACGCGACATCCCCGCCGGTGGACGCCCGTTCGGGGAGGAGAAGACTGGGTACCGGGGCCTGGCCAGCGTCGGGGGACGCCGGCACGCCCGGGAGAGGGACTACCACAGTGACAGGCGACACACCCGCCCCGGCCGGCATGCGTAACGAGTACGCGGCCGGCCTGGGCCTGACCGAGACGGACCTGGCGCCGGACTGGCACACCCAGTTCGCCCGCTGGTTCGCCGACGCGGTGGCCCATCAGCTGCCCGAGCCGAACGCGATGGTGCTCGGCACGGCCGACGACCGGGGCCGGCCCAGCGGGCGCACCGTGCTGCTCAAGGGATACGGCCCGGAGGGCTTCGTCTTCTACACCAACCACGGCTCGCGCAAGGGCGCCGAGGTGATCGGGAACCCGTGGGCCAGCCTGGTGTTCCCCTGGTTCCCGATGCAGCGGCAGGTGATCGTGACCGGCCGGGTCGAGCAGGTGGACCGGGCCGAGACCGAGGCGTACTTCGCCACTCGGCCGCGCGGCTCGCAGCTCGGGGCGTGGGCCAGCGCCCAGTCGACGGTGGTGCCGGACCGGACCGCGCTCGACGCGGCGTACCGGGCGGCGGCCGAGCGGTTCGCCGACGTGGACCCGATCCCCGCGCCGCCGTACTGGGGCGGGTTCCGGGTCCGTCCGGAGACTGTCGAGTTCTGGCAGGGCCGGGCCAGCCGGCTGCACGACCGGCTGCGCTTCCGGCGTACCGGGGACGGGTTCTTCGTCGTCGAGCGGCTCGCGCCGTGACCGACGTCACGCAGGCCCGGCGGCGGGGCGCGCGCCGCTGGGCGATCGACCTGCGTCCGCTGCGCGTGCCCGCGTACCGGCGGGTCTGGACCGGCAACGCGATCGCCATGTTCGGGTTCCAGTTCACCGCCGTGGCGGTGCCGGTGGAGATGTTCGACCTGACCGGCGGCTCGCTCTGGGTCGGTCTGCTCGGCATCGCGGGCTTCGTACCGCTGCTGATCTTCGGGCTGTGGGGCGGCGCGGTCGCCGACGCCCGGGACCGCCGCCGCGTGCTGCTCGTCGGCGGCTGCGTGCTCTGGGTCTCGACGCTCGGGCTTCTGGTGCAGTCGCTGGCCGGTGCGCGCAGCCCGCTGCTGCTCCTGCTGCTCGTCGGCCTCCAGTCGACCGCCTTCGCGATCACCTCGCCGGCCCGCAGCGCGATCCTGCCCCGGCTGGTGCCCGCGGAGCTGGTCCCGGCGGCCACCACGCTGAACTTCACCACGTTCACCGCCGCCGCCGTCTTCGGCCCGCTCGCCGCCGGCCTGATCTTCGCCGCCTGGCAGGTCGGGGTGGCGCTGCCCATCGCGTACGCGGCGGACGCGCTGCTGTTCACCGCGTCGCTCTGGGCCACGCTGCGGCTGCCCGCGATGCCGCCCGCGCCGGACCCGGACGGCGGTGTCCGCAAGGCCGGGTTCGCCAGCATCGTCGACGGCTTCCGCTACCTGGCGACCACGCGGGTGCTGCTGCTCTCCTTCGCCATCGACCTGATCGCGATGATCCTGGCCATGCCGCGGGCGCTGTTCCCGGAGCTGGCGCAGGAACGCTTCGGCGGTGCCTCGGCGGTGGGCTGGCTCTACAGCTCCATCGCCATCGGCGCGATGCTGGGCGGCCTGACCTCGGGGTGGATCGGCCGGGTACGACGGCAGGGCCTCGCGCTCACAGTGGCGGTGGTCGGCTGGGGCGTGGCCATCGCGCTCGCCGGGCTGGCCGGGCAGCTGTGGGTGGCGGTGGTGCTGCTGGGCGTCGCCGGCGCCGCCGACCTGGTCAGCGCCACGCTGCGCCAGTCGATGCTGCTGGTCTACGCGCCGGACCGGATGCGTGGCCGCCTCCAGGGCGTGAACACGGTCGTGGTGGCCGGTGGCCCGCGTCTGGGCGACCTGCGGGCCGGTGCGATGGCCGCCGGTTTCGGCACCGGCTTCGCCATGGTCGGTGGCGGCCTGGCCGCCGCCGTACTCGCGGTGCTGCTGGTGGTGGCGTTCCCGGCGCTGCTGCGCTATCGCTCGACCACTCCCGCCGAGGACCGGCACTGACGGTAGGGTCGCCGACATGGGGATCGACGTGCAGCCTCCGTCCGGTACACAGTGGACCATCGCGGCCGACGGCCACGAGGCCGTCGTGGTCGAGGTGGGCGGCGGCCTGCGGGCCTACCGCTACGACGGCGTGGACCACCTCGATGGGTACGCCGAGGACGAGGTCTGCCCCGGCTCGGCCGGGCAGGTGCTGGCGCCGTGGCCGAACCGCGTCCGGGACGGCGTCTACACGGTCGGGGAACGGTCGTTTCAGCTCGACCTCACCGAACCGGAGCGGCACAACGCCCTGCACGGCCTGGTGAACTGGGTGCGGTGGCAGCCGATCGAGCAGTCGGCGGACAGCGTGACCGTCGGCTACGACCTGCCGCCGAGCCCCGGCTACCCGTGGGCACTGCGGCTGCGGGCCCGGTGGAGCGTCGGCCCGGACGGCCTGCGGGCCGAGCACGAGGCGACGAACGTCTCCGACGAGCCCGCGCCGTTCGGCTTCTCCGTGCACCCCTACCTGCAACTGCCGAAGGTCGGTGTGGACGAGTTGCGGTTGCACGTACCGGCCCGGCGGCGGGTGCTGGTGGACAGCCGCCTGCTGCCGGTCGCCGCCGCCGAGGTGACCGGCTCCGAGTTCGACTTCACCAGCCCGCGCCCGATCGGCGACCTGGTGCTCGACACCGCGTTCGGTGACGTCGAGCGGGACGCCGACGGCGGCTCGGCGGTGGTGCTGAGCGCGCCGGACGGCTCGTCCGGGCTGCGGATCTGGGCAGACCGCGAGTTCGGCTGGTGGCAGGTGTTCACCGGCGACACGCTCGGCGGGGAACGGCACCGCCGGTCCGTGGCGGTGGAGCCGATGACGTGCCCGCCCGACGCGTTCCGCTCCGGGAAGGACCTGATCATGCTGGAGCCGGGGCAGACCTGGCGGGGCGCCTGGGGCGTCCGCCCGGAGGTCTGAGCGTGGAGTTCGCCGACGTCGTCCGGCGCCGCCGGATGGTGCGCAACTACGACCCCGACAGGCCGGTGCCGCCGGAGGTGGTGGACCGGCTGCTCGACCACGCCGTCCGGGCCCCGTCGGCCGGGTTCTCGCAGGGCTGGGGCTTCCTGGTGCTGGAGGAACCCGAGGACCGGGAACGGTTCTGGGCCGCGACCACGCCTGGTGGCGGCGGCCGGGAACGCTGGCTGGCCGGGATGCGCCGGGCGCCGCTGATCGTGGTGCCGCACGCCAACCGCGACGCCTACCTGGACCGCTACGCCGAGGCGGACAAGGGCTGGGCGGACCGCGCCGAGGACCGCTGGCCGGTGCCCTACTGGTACGTGGACACCGGTTTCGCGGCGCTGCTGATGCTGCTCACCGCCGTGGACGAGGGGCTGGGCGCGTGCTTCTTCGGCATCCCGCCGCAGCGCATCGGGGCGTACCGGGAGGCGTTCGGGGTACCGCCGGAACTGCACCCGATCGGTGCGATCACAGTAGGTTACCGAGCTGTCGACCACCGGTCACCGTCGCTGCGCCGAGGGCGGCGTCCGGTGCAGGATGTGGTGCGGCGGGGACGGTGGACCTGAGCGGTTAGGCTGACATCCACATTGTCAGCCTGGCCTGGGGAGGAGAGCACGCCGTGATCTTCAGGGCGGTCCGGGACGGGCGTCCCTACCCGGAGCACAACCTCACGCTGAAGCAGTGGGCCGAGATTCCGCCGCGCCCGCTGCGGCTTGACCAGCTCATCACCACCAAGCGCGAACTCGCGCTGGACAAGCTGCTCGCGGAGGACTCCACCTTCTACGGCGACCTCTTCCCGCACGTCGTCCAGTGGAACGGCGGCCTCTACCTGGAGGACGGCCTGCACCGGGCGCTGCGCGCGGCGCTCCAGCAGCGCAACCAGATCCACGCGCGGGTGCTCGTGCTCGGTGACCAGGGCGAGTGACGCCTCCCTGAGTCTTGGTTAAGGTGACGCCATGACTCCTCTCGACCTGCTCGACATCGATGCGTCGCTCAGCGACGAGGAGCGGCAGATCCGCACCGTCGTGCGCCGGCTCGTGACCGACCGGGTACGCCCGCACGTCGCCGGATGGTACGAGGACGGCCAGGTTCCGGCCCGCGAACTGGCCCGCGAGTTCGGCAAACTCGGCCTGCTCGGCATGCACCTGACCGGCTACGGCTGCGCCGGCGCGTCAGCGGTCGCGTACGGGCTCGCCTGCCTGGAACTGGAGGCCGGCGACTCCGGCGTCCGCTCGCTGGTGTCGGTGCAGGGATCGCTCGCCATGTACGCCATCTGGCGCTACGGCAGCGAGGAGCAGAAGCAGCGCTGGCTGCCCGCCATGGCGGCCGGCGAGGCGATCGGCTGCTTCGGGCTCACCGAACCCGACCACGGCTCCGACCCCGCCTCGATGGCCACCCGCGCCCGCCGCGACGGCGACGACTGGATCCTCAACGGCAGCAAACTGTGGATCACCAACGCGCCGATCGCGGACGTGGGCGTGATCTGGGCGCGTACCGACGACGGGGTGCGCGGCTTCGCCGTACCCATGGACACGCCGGGGGTGACGGCGCGCGAGATCCGGCACAAGATGTCGCTGCGCGCGTCCCTGACCGGCGAGATCGCCCTCGATGACGTCCGGCTGCCGGCCGACGCGCGACTGCCCGAGGCGATCGGGCTCAAAGCGCCGCTGGGATGCTTGACCGAGGCCCGGCACGGCATCGTCTGGGGCGCGCTCGGCGCGGCCCGCGACTGCCTGGAAACCGCTCTGGAGTACGCGACCACGCGCACCCAGTTCGGCCGCCCGCTCGCCGGTTTCCAGCTCACCCAGGCCAAGCTCGCCGACATGGCGGTGGAGTGGAACAAGGGCATGCTGCTCGCGCTGCACCTGGGCCGCCTCGCCGACGCGGGCACGCTGCGGCCCGACCAGGTGAGCGTGGGCAAACTGAACAACGTCCGCGAGGCGCTCGCCATCGCCCGGCAGTGCCGCACGATCCTCGGCGCCAACGGCGTATCGGGGGAGTACCCGGTGATGCGGCACGCCAACAACCTGGAGAGCGTGCTCACCTACGAGGGCACCTCCGAGATCCACCAGCTCGTCATCGGCCAGCGGCTCACCGGCCTGTCCGCGTTCGCCTGACCTGCGGCTTCACCCGATCGGGGCGCTCGGCGAGCGACTGTCGCACGGTGGCCGTACCGTCATTGTCAGTCGATGTGTCGGCTGAGGATCGATGTGTCGGACGAGGAAGAGTCGGACGAGGACGGTGAGGGCGATGGCCCGCGACGGTGACATCAACGAGCCCACCCGGGAGTTCCCGGACTACCCCACCAGCGAGTCCCTTCGCGACCGGGCGGAGGGCTCGCCCGACCACGACCGCGAGTACGCCCCCGGTGCCCCGGCGTCGGGCGGCGGCCCGGCGCGCGGCCTGCTCTGGGTGCTCGGCGCGGCGGCGCTGGCGGTCGTGGTGCTGCTCGGCGTGCAGGCCACCGGTCTGCTGCCCGACTTCCGCAACCCGTTCGCCAAGGAGCAGACCGACCGCAGCCAGCCGCCGCTGCTCAAGTCGATCCGTGACCTGAGCCGCTACGTCGCCGCCGAGGGCAACTTCCAGGTCGTGGTCGACGTGCAGAACGACAGGCGCAACGTGCCCGACTTCCTGCTCAACGAGCGCACGCTGTTCGTCGGGGCGGGCCGGGTCGAGGCGTACGTCGACTTCGGGAAGATCGCCGACGGTGCCGTGGTGGTCTCCGAGGACGGCAAGTCCGCCGAGATCAAGCTGCCCGCGCCGCAGCTCGGCGAGACCGATCTGGACATGGACAAGAGCTACGTGTTCGCCGAGCAGCGCGGCCTGATCAACCGGCTCAACGACCTGGTCGCGGGCGACCCGAACCGGCAGCAGCAGGTCTACAAGCTCGCCGAGGACCGCATCACCGCTGCCGCCCGGGACAGCGGGCTCACCGCCCGGGCCCAGGAGAACACCCGCAAGATGCTCGAAGGGCTGCTGCGCTCCCTCGGGTACGAGAAGGTGACGGTCACGTACACCGCTCCCTGACCGCTCTGACGCCGCGCGCCCGCCCCGATGATCCGGGGCGGGCGCGTCGCGTGTGTGCCGGCGTCCCGGCTCGTGTCGCGTCAGCGGGTGGCGAGGTAGCGGTCCTCGTTCGGCATCAGGATCCACAGGATCAGGTAGACGATCACCTGCGTGCCGGGCAGCAGCAGCGACAGCAGGAACAGCAGCCGGACCATGCCGGCCGACATGCCGAACCGCTGCCCCAGGCCGGCGCAGACACCGGCGATCATGCGCCCCTGGCGGGGCCGGACCAGTTTGCGACTCATCGTCGTCTCCCACTTCTGCGGCGATCCGCCGCGCTGATTCCACGGTAGAAAGGGGTACGCGCCGCGCCCTCAGCCCCGAGGAGGATCGGCGACCCGGGCACCCGTAGGTGCTTACCCCGGCGCTTCCTCACCAACGCCCCCGCTCCTCGCCTCACCCTCGCGCCGCCCTCGCGCTGCCCCGTGCCGCCGTCGCGCCGCCCCGCGCAGCCCTCGCGATCTTGCAGTTGCGGCCCCCGTTGTGCCCGATTCGCGTAGTTGTTCAGGGCCGCAGCTGCAAGATCGCGGGAGTGGTGGGGGTGGCGTCGGCCGGGAGGCCTGCTCGGCGAGGGGTGCTGCGTCGAGCGCTTTCCGCCTCGCGGGACTGGCGTTCCGCTGACTGGGACAGTGGAGATCTTGGTAGGAAAGTGCCCCTATGGGGGCCATTCGGTACCAAGATCTCCCCGGGGGCAGGCCACGGCGCGTCGATCTTGGAGTTGTGGCACCTCGCGAAAGGCGTTAATCGGGCATCCTGGGCACCATAACTCCAAGATCGACGGGGAGGGGCGGGGCGGGAGTCGGCGGCAGTAGCGCGAGGGCGGGCGGGGCGCTGTCTCTTATACACATCT